>CAYSPU010000185.1:0-12209 GCA_964432995.1 uncultured Verrucomicrobiota bacterium | reverse complement strand
GGCGAGGGGATCGAGCGATTGTCGGACAGCCGGCTGGCGGCGTGGCGGGCCCGGCACGTGGGATTCGTTTTCCAGCTCTACAACCTGCTCCCGGTTCTGACGGCCGAGCGCAACGTGGAACTCCCGCTGTTGCTGACCTCATTGTCGCGGGCGCGGAGACGGCGGCAGACGGCCTTGGCCCTGGCAGTGGTCGGCCTGGCGCACCGCACGCGCCACTACCCGCGCCAACTCTCCGGAGGCGAACAGCAGCGGGTCGGCATCGCGCGCGCCATCGTGACGGACCCGACGATCCTGCTCTGCGACGAGCCGACGGGGGATCTGGACCGGAAGTCGGGCGATGAGATCCTGGACTTGCTGCAGCGGCTCAACCGCGAGCACGGGAAGACGATCATCATGGTGACGCACGATCCCCACGCGTCGGCGCGCGCCACCCGCACGGTCTACCTGAACAAAGGTCAACTGACCGCGGAGAAGCCGGAATGAAGTTCCTGCCGCTGATCTGGAGCAACCTGCGTCGCCGGAGAGTGCGGACGGCGCTGACGCTGCTGTCGATCGCCGTGGCGTTCATTCTGTATGGGTATCTTTCCGCCATTGGCCGCGCCCTCGACCAGGGTGTCAGCGTCGCCGGGCAGGACCGGCTCATGGTGCGGCACCGGATTTCGATCACGCAACTGCTCTACGCGAGCTACGAAAAACGGATCTCCAGCATCCCCGGCGTGAAGCGGCTCGCCCACGCCACCTGGTTCGGCGGGTATTACCAGGACCCCAAGAAGTTCTTCGCCCAGATGGCCGTCGAACCGGAGAAGTTCCTCGACGTGTTCCCCGAGTACCTCCTGCCGGAGGACCAGCGACAGGCCTGGTTCCGAACCCGAACGGGGGCGGTGGTGGGCCGGAAGACCGCGGAGCGCTTCGGCTGGAAGGTGGGCGACCACGTCCCGTTGCAGGCCACGATCTGGCGGCAACGCAACGGCGCGCTGACCTGGGAGTTCGACATCGTCGGCATTTACGACGGGGCCGAACAAGGCACGGACCTGACGAACTTCTTCTTCCGGTACGATTACTTCGACGAAGCGCGGGCTTTCGCGCGCGGCTATGTGGGATGGTACTCAGTCCAGGTGAGCGACCCCGCGCAGGCGGAGGCCGTCGCGCAGGGCATCGACGCCGCGTTCGCCAACTCGTCGGCGGAGACGAAGACGGAGACGGAGGGTGCCTTTCTGCGCGGGTGGGCGCGGCAGGTGGGGGACATCACGCAGATCATGGTGGCCATTCTGAGCGCGGTGTTCTTCACGATTCTGCTGGTTGCGGGCAACACCATGGCGCAGTCCGTTCGCGAGCGCCTCGAGGGGTTGGGCGTGCTGAAAGCGATGGGATTCACCAACTGGCAGATGCTGGTGCTGGTCCTCGCGGAGTCCTGCTTCCTGGCGGTGCTGGGTGGCGCCGCGGGATTGGCGACGGCGTGGTGGCTGATCGCCAAGGGCGATCCGACCGGAGGCTCGTTGCCGATCTTCTATTTCCCGACGGCCAGCCTGCTGCTGGGGAGCGCCTTCATCCTGGCCCTGGGGATCATTGCCGGAATCCTCCCTGCGTGGCAGGCCATGCGCCTGCAAATCGCCGATGCCCTGCGCCGCGGATGATCATGATCCCTTCCCTTCTCAACTGGCTCTCGCAAGTCGCCGCCATCACCCGGTTGACCCTCGAGACCATTGTCGAGCGCAAGGGCAGCTCCGCCGCCGCCGTCTGCGGCATCGCCGGCGTCGTGGCCGTCTTTGTCGCCGTTCTCTCCATCGCGCAGGGATTCCGCCGCGCCATGGTCGCGTCCGGAGACCCGGCCACGGCGATGGTGATGCGCAGCGGCTCCGACACCGAGCTGATGAGCATCCTGCTGGGCGAGGAGACACGCCTGATCGCCGACGCGCCGGGGATCGCCCGCTCGGACCGCGGCCCGTTGCTCTCGCGCGAGTTGTTCAACGTCATCTGTCTGCCCAAGCGTTCCACCGGCACGGACGCCAACGTGCCGCTGCGCGGGGTGGACTGGGCCGCGCAGGACGTGCATTCCGCCGTGCGCATCGTTCAGGGGAGAATGTTCCTGCCGGGCCGAAACGAGGTGATTGTCGGCCAGGGGGCGGCGCTCGAGTTCGACGGACTGGACCTCGGGGCCGAGTTGCGGGTGGGCCGAAGCACGTGGATGGTGGTCGGCATCTTCACCGCCGGCGGGGGCCTTCCCGAGTCGGAGATCTGGACCGACGCCACCATGCTGCAGATCGCCTACCAGCGGGGGAACAGCTATCAGACCATCAACGCCCGCCTCGAGTCGCCGGAGGCCTTTTCGACCCTGGAACAGGCGCTGAACTCGGACCCGCGGCTGAGCGTCAAGGTCGTGCGCCAGACGGACTATTACCAGGAGCAATCGCGCGTGGTCTACGGTCTGATCACCGGGCTGGGGACCCTGGTGGCGGCGTTGATGGCGACCGGCGCGGTTTTCGGGGCGCTGAACACCATGTACACCGCCGTCGCGGCCCGGACGCGCGAGATCGCCACGCTCCGCGCCCTGGGTTTCGGGAGCACGCCCGTGGTGCTTTCGGTGCTGGCGGAATCGCTCTTCCTGGCCCTCGGCGGCGGCGCCTTGGGCAGCACCGTGGCCTACGTCGTCTTCGACGGATTCCGCGCGGCCACCATGAATTGGCAGAGCTTCAGCCAGGTGGCGTTTGCGTTCGAGGTGACCCCGCGTCTCCTGGTCGAGGGAGTGCTCTACGCCATGGGAATCGGGTTGCTGGGCGGTCTGTTCCCCGCCCTTCGCGCGGCCCGGATCCCCATCGCCCGGGCGCTGCGGGAACTCTGATCTCAGGACGGCGCCGCGGGGCTTTCCGGGGCCGGACCCGGCGCGGCCACTTCGGTCAACTCCCGATGGATCGCGAACAACAGGTCCTCGGCGGTGAATGGCTTGGTGAGAAACTGCCGCACGCTCAGGGTCCGCAGCTCGTTGATCTTCGCCCCTTGATCCGGATCATCCATCAGCCCGCTGGTGGCGATCACCCGGACCTGCGGGTCGATACGCCGCAGCGCGCGCACCAGCCCCACCCCATCCATGAACGGCATGATGATGTCCGTCAGCACCACGCGGATTTCCGCCCGCTGCTGGGCAAACAGCGCCAACCCCTCCGCCCCGTCCGAGGCCTTGATGGCCTGGTAACCGCGCTGCTTGAGAATCGCGGCCGCCGAGTCCCGAATGCCCGATTCGTCGTCGACCACCAGCACGGTTTCCCCCGCGCCGGCGGGAAGCTCTTCCTTCGCTCCCGGGGCTGTGGAGACCTGTGCGCCGGGCATGGCCGGCAGGAACACCTTGAACGTCGTCCCCTGCCCCACCTGGCTGGTCGTGCGGACAAAACCGCCGTGGCTCCGGACAATTCCCAGAACGGTGGAGAGCCCCAGGCCCGTTCCCTTGCCGGTCTGCTTCGTCGTGAAAAACGGCTCGAAGATCTTGTCGATGATCTCCGGCGGGATCCCGCCCCCCGTGTCCCTCACGCACACCATGATATGCGGCCCCGTCTTGGCCTCGGGTTCCATGCTGACGAACGTGTCGTCGAGCGTCACGTTCTCGGCGGAGATCGACAGTGTGCCGCCGCTCGGCATGGCGTCGCGGGCGTTCACACAGAGGTTGAGGAGAACCTGGTGGAGTTGGGTGGCGTCGCCGACGATCGGCCACAGCTCCCGCGGGACGTTCGAGGTCACTTTGATCGACCGGGGGAAGGTCTCCTGCGCGATGTGGACGATCTCCTTGATGAGGTGACGGATCTGCACTGACACGCGCTCCCCCTGAATGCCGCGGGCAAAGGTGAGCAACTGCTTCACCACGTCCGCCCCCCGCTTGGCGCAGTTCTCCACCGTGTCGAGCATCGTCTGCACATCTTCGTCCTTGATCTCCGCCCGCAGCACTTGCGCCGCCATGAGAATCGGCGAGAGGATGTTGTTGAGGTCGTGGGCGATCCCGCCCGCCAGGGTCCCCATGCTCTGCATGCGCTGCGCCTGCAACAACTGCTGCTCGATCCGCTTCTGCTCGGTGATGTCGGATTCGATGATCAGGATCGACTGCGGCTGGCCTGCCGCGTTGCGCACCAGACGCCAGCGGCTGTTGACGAAAATCTTGCGCCGATCGCGGGTGAACTTGGTCATCTCCCCCTGCCACTCCTCGTCCTGGAGCAGCCGTTGCCGCGCCGTCTCGTACCCCCCCAAGCCCCAGCAGTCCAGGTCCGTCGCCCGCCGTCCCATCACATCCTGACTCGTGAAACCGGTCAGCGCTTCCGCCCCCTTGTTCCAGAACTGCACCCGGTCCTGCATGTCGAACACCATCACCGCGTCCGGCGTCAGATCCAGGAGCCGGGCCTGCTCATACAACTTCTGCTCGGCGTGCTTCCGCTCTGTGATGTGTTCCTTGATCGCCATGTAGTGCGTGATGCGCCCCTCGTCGTCCTTCACCGGCAGGATAGCGGCGGATTCCCAAAACAACTCACCGTTCTTCTTCTTGTTCAGAAACTCGCCCCGCCACTCCTGGCCGGACGAAATCCGTCCCCACAACTCGGCGTACACCTCGGCGGCCACCCGGCCCGATTTCAAGATCCGCGGGTTGTTCCCGAGCACTTCGTCGACCGCGTAGCCCGTCACCGCGCAGAAGTAGGGGTTCACATATTCGATGCGGGCCTGCAAGTCGGTAATCACGATGCTCACTGGGCTCTGCTCGACGGCGCGAGAGAGCTTGCGAAACTGGTCCTCGCTCGCCCGCAGAGCCGACTCCGCGGAGAGCCGCGCCTGCATCAGCCGCCGGCGCTCCAGCGCTGCCCGAACTGCGGGCCCCAACCTATGCAAATGATCCTTCAGCACGTAGTCCGCCGCCCCGGCCTTCATGCACTCAATCACCGTCTCCTCGCTGACCGCCCCGATGACCATGACCAACGGTATTCCCGACGCCCGCGTCCGCAGCACTTCCAGCGCCGCCATCCCTCCAAAACGCGGCACTTTGAAGTCCGCCAACACCACGTCCGGCGCGAAACCCTCCAGCGCCTCCTCAAACGCCGCCCTCGTGTCCACCCGCCGCGAGACAAACGTCTGCCCCTCCTGGCGCAACTCCGCTTCCATCAGGGCCGCGTCGTTCTCGGAATCCTCCAGCAGCAAGAGCCGCAACGGGGTGGGAGCTTCCCCGCCACCTGTTGCCGCTGCGGGGGCCGGCGCGGGAGCGGAGGAGGCCTGCGTTGGTTGATCTGGATCTCTCATGGGATACCCTGTGGCTGCTTGGCTGGTCATGCCGCTCCATCGATTCGACGGAGCCCGCGGCTTCGCGCACCGCCTGCTGGCGACGCTAAGTGAATCTGCGCGTTGCCTCGGAACATGTCAACCGCGCGAACACCGCGCGAACACCACGGCGCGAGAATCCAGGCGACGAAAATCTGCGTGCAAATTCCCCCCGCGCCGCCTATACAGACCGTCGCAATGGACCTGCTCTCCTATTGGCGCCTGACCGAACGTCCTTTCGAGACCACCTGGGACATTCGCTTCTTCTTCCAGAGCCGCGACCACGACGAAGCCCTCAGCCGGCTCGGCTTCCTTGTGGGCGAGCAAACCATGCTCATCGGCATGCTCACCGGCGAAATCGGTTGCGGCAAGACCCTCACCCGCGCCGTGTTCACCGATCGCCTGGACAAACAGCGCTTCCGGGTCGTTGTCCAGGAGAACTCCGCCTTTACCTTCACGGAGATGCTCGGCTCGATCCTCCAACAACTTGATCCGTCGACCGCCGGTTCCGCCGCCACCAAGCACGCCCGCTGGGAACGCCTCGTCAAGGTCGTCAACCGACTCCACGAAGAAGGCCGCCATCTCGTGCTCATCTTCGACGAGGCCCAGGAAATGTCCTCGGGCACCCTCAACGAACTCAAACTCCTCTCGAACCTCAACGGCGCCGGAGTCAACTTCCTCACCATCATCCTCGTCGGCCAACCCGAACTCCGCGAGATGGTCGCCAAACTCCCGGCCATCAACCAGCGCATCAGCCTCCGCTTCCACCTTAACCCCCTCGACCAGGAAGAAACCGGCAATTACCTCCGCCACCGCCTCCGCGTCGCCAGCCACCCCACCGGCGATGTCTTCCCCGCCGACGCCATCGAACGCACCTTCCAGGTCGCCGGCGGCGTGCCCCGCGAACTCAACCGCATCGCCAAGCTCGCCCTCGAGTTCGCCTGGGTGAAAGAAATGCAGCAGGTCAGCATCGAAGCGGTCGAAGCCGTCATTCGCGACCTCGAACGCCACCAGAACCTGCCGCGCACCTCCGCGCCCTGAGCCTGCGCGCCAGACCGCTCAGATCAGTCGGACCAGTCAGACCAGTCCGACGCGTCGGACACGTTTGCTGAACACCGCTTTACTTCTCCGCCACTTTGGCGAATCCTCCCGGGCAGTCCACCAAACCAGGATTGCCCGATGAACCGCTCCCGTTCTCTGCCCCGGCGCCACTTCCTGCAACGCACCGCTGCCGCCCTCGCCGCGCCGCTCGTCGTGCCCGCGTCGGTCCTCGGCCGCGCCGGGGCCGTCGCCCCCAATAGCCGCATCGTTTTTGGCGGCATGGGCATCGGCAACCGCGCCCGGGCCATCCTCCCGAACTTCCTTGGCTTCCGCGAAGTCCAGTGGCTCGCCGTCAGCGACAGCCGAGCCGAACGCCTCCGCTCCGCCAAGGAATTCATCGACGCCCATTACCGCAACACCGACTGCCGCGCTTACCCCGACTTCCGCGAAATGCTCGCGCAACGCGACATCGACGCGGTCTTGATCGCCACCGGGAATCGCTGGCACGGGCTGGGCTCGATCTACGCCGCCCGCGCCGGCAAGGATGTCTACAGCGAGAAACCCGTCACCCTCACCATCGCCGAAGGCCGCGCCCTGGTCGACACCTGCCGCCGCTTCGGAACCGTCTACCAGGCCGGCACCCAACGCCGCGCC
The DNA here is from genome assembly GCA_964432995.1 of uncultured Verrucomicrobiota bacterium. Taxonomy (GTDB): domain Bacteria; phylum Verrucomicrobiota; class Verrucomicrobiia; order Limisphaerales; family JAHDYP01; genus CAYSPU01. The sequence continues at coordinate 5,231 of CAYSPU010000185.1, read as the reverse complement.
ACCGAGTCCTACGCCTTCGCCCGCGAAATGGTCCGCCAAGATCGCATCGGCCGCTTGCACACGGTCGAGATGCAATGCTGGACTGGCCCCTCCATCCCTCACGGCAAGCCCGAGCCCGTGCCCAAAGGCTGGGACTACGACCAGTGGCTCGGCCAGGCGCCTTGGCGACCCTTCACCCCCGCCCGCGTTCACAACTGGCAATACTTCTGGGACACCGCCGAAGGGATCATCACCGACATGGGCTGCCATTACACCGATCAAATGCAGTGGGTGCTCGACACCGACAACACCGGCCCCGTCGAGTTCGAAGCTCACGGCGAATTCCCCGATCCCGCCAAGTTCTGCAGCGACACGCCCGTCACCGCCGAAGCCCGCTGCCACTACCGCTCGACTCCCTTTGGTAATGTTCAGGGCGTCCTCTACCAGCGCGCCGGTTTCGCCGACCGCTACCTCAAATACATCGGCGACGAAGGCTGGATCCAGGTCGACGACGAAACCGATCAGGTCAAAGCCGAACCCAAGTCCATCCTCAATCAGAAGCTGGAAGGTGGCGAGAGCTGGGCCAACGCCAGCGGCCACATCCGCAATTTCCTCGAGTGCATCCGCAGCCGCCGGCCCACCACCTGCAACCCCGAAGTCGCCCACCGGGCCATCACCATCTGCCAAATCTGGAACATCTGCCTCCGCCTCGGCCGCAAGTTGCACTGGGATCCCGTCAACGAGCGGTTCTTCGCTGCTGAACTGGCCCGTGCGGAACTGTCGCGTTCGGACAGGGATCATCACCAACTCAATGCCGACGAAGCCAACCGCATGCTCTACCGCGAACCCCGCGCCCCCTGGCGAATCTGAACATCATGAAGACCCGCGAAGATCTCGAGCCAGCCGCAAAAATGCGCAGAAGGCACAAAAGACGGGAACCTGGCTGGACAAATCCCAGTAGGCTCAGCTTTTCCGGCCCGAGGGTTGTTGGGGGCGGGCCGGCTTTTGCGCCTTCTCGCAGCCTGATAGTGCGATCGCGGTCCTGCTGCGCGGTGTCCCTCGCGTCGTTCCTCCTCGCCTCTTGGGTCATTTCGCCGCTCGCCTTCGCCGCCGAGGTGGCTACCGGTGTACCCCCGAACCTCGCCGCCACTCTCTCGGCATACACCTCCGGTGACAGCATCCAAGCCCAACGCCAATTCGAGGATCTCCTCGCCCAAAGCACCACCAACGCCGCCCTCAAGAGCGTCTGCGAGACCACCTTGATCCAGGTGCTGCAGACTCCATCCTCCACCGTCGAAGCCAGGCTCTTCGCCTGCCAACGCCTCGCCATCGTCGGCACCGAGGCCTGCGTCCCCGCGTTGGGCACCTTGCTGGATTCTCCGGAGACCACCGGCATGGCCTGCCTCGCTCTAGCCAACATCCCCTCCCCGAAAACCGGGCAAGTCCTCCGCGATGCCCTCCCCAGACTCCACGGCATCCCCAGGATCCAGGTGATCCAGACTCTCGGAGCGCGTCGTGAACCCGCCAACTCCGCCTTGCTCGCTGCCCTCACCCGAGACGCCGATCTCCCCGCCGCCGAAGCCGCCATCGTCGCCCTCGGCAAGGTCGCCGATCCCACCGCTGTGGACACTCTCGCCGCACTTCGCGCCAAGACTGACTCACCCCTCGCCCGCGCCGTCCAGGAAGCCAGTCTCGTCCTCGCCGACCAACTCGTCGCTCGCCAAGACGCGGCGGCAGCCAAGCCCATCTACGAACAACTGCTTGCCGCTGCTCACCCGAGCCACGTCCGCGCCGGCGCCCTGCGCGCCCTGTGCCGCCTCGACCAAGACCACGGCGAAGCCCGGCTCCTCAAGATCCTTCGCGAGCCTCCCCCTGAGCCAGGCTCCCCCGCCGCCGCCCTGCGACCCGTGGCGATCGCCGCCGTCGGGGAGCTCAGATCCTCGTTCGCCGCCGCCGACTTTGCCAAGCTCCAGCCCGGGCTCCCCGTGCATGAACAGGTGCTGCTGCTCGATGCACTCGCCGACCTTGGAGAAAACTGCCCGCTCGACGCCCTTGTTCGCAGCCTCGACTCGACCGAAGCGTCCGTCCGCCTCGCCGCGATTCATGCTCTCGCCAAGCGTAGTCTCCTGAACTTCCCCGCTCTGACGGTGGCGTTGGCAAAAGCCCAGACACCCGCCGAGCGCCAGGCCGCCGAGAACGCCTTCGTGTATATGCCCAGCGGACATCTCGGAGATGGAATAACACGCGCCCAACTCACGGGAGGAAACACCCCAGCCGCGGCCAAACCCGGCCTCATCTCCGCCCTGTGCCGACGCGGGGTCACGAACGCCATCCCTGACATCCTCTGGGCCATCGGATCCACCGAACCCGGCGTGGCCCAGTCCGCCTGGCAAGCCCTCGGCCGCCTCGCCGGTGCCGCCCAACTCCCCGACCTCTTGAACCGCTTCCTCGCCACCAAACCCGGCGATCTCCGCGACACCGCCCAAACCGCCCTCGTCCAAATCCTGGCTCGCATCCCGGACGAAGTCTCCCGCGCTGAAGCTGTCTGCGCCAAGCTCTCGAACACCACTGATCCCACCGACCGCGCCGCGCTTCTCTCCTTGCTCCCCGTCGCTGGCGGCCCACCGCCCGCGCCGCGGTGAAATCCGCCCTGAACGATCCCGAGGCGGCGGTCCGCGACACCGCGTTCCGAGCCCTGACCGACTGGCCCACCGCCGACGCCTGGGACGACCTCCTCGCCCTCTACCAGAAACAACCCGCCGGAACCCAAACCGCCCTCGCACTGCGCGGCCTCACGCGCCTCGCCAACGACGAAAACACGAAACCGTCCGATGCGCTGGTGCAGCGTTACCGCGTCCTGCTCGAGTCAGCGCGAACCGATGACGACCGCAAGCAGGTCCTCGGCGCCCTCGGCGGCTGCGCGCATCCCGACGCCCTCAAGCTCGCCCTGCCCCTGCTCGAGAACGCCGCCGTCCGCGCCGAAGCCGCGTCCGCCGTCCGGCGCATCGCGGAATCCATCAAGGGCGCTCACCCCCAAGCCGCCGCCGATGCCCTCAAGAACCTCGAGCCCAACCGCTGAAGCGGTACGACGGCCTGCCCGCCGAGGCGCGGCGCGAAGGCGGGTGCGACGGTAAGACAGGACCACGGACCAACCGCGAACCCCGCACCCACTTCCCCCCGATCTCCCGTCTGCTCCTGCAGGACTACTGGCCCTCTCCGTGCTCCTTGCTCTTTGCCCTGTGCTCTTCGCTCCATGCTCGGAGATCAGACTCAGATTACGATTACGATTAGGATTAGGATTGGAACTCTGTCCTCCGCCCTCCGTCCTCCGCCGCACTGTCGTGCCGCCGTACCGTTCCACCGCCCTCACCGCGCCCGCACGGGTGTCAGCTTCCACTCCACGTTGTTCAGCTCCCGCAAGCGATTCGGGTCGAACTGATTCTCGTTGCTGTAAATGTAATCGCCCGTCGCCGTCGTCCACCGATATCTGTAATCGCTGGTGTCCGTTTCCACCTTCTGCGTCCACGGGTTCACGTAGTCATCCTGACCGGTCAACAGCAGGTAGCCTTCTTAGCATTGCTCCGCGTTCACTCGCGCCCGGTTCTCGGCAATCTCCCGGTCGACGCGCGGTTTTCGCCCCTGCGGATGGGAGCTCTGTCGCCCCCGGCAACTCACGAATTCCGGCGCAACGCCTCCGGCACCAGATGGGCCTCTTTCCGGGTCGTGCAAAACTTTGTTGCAGGTGCAACAAAGTTTTGCACCACCCCCGCCACCAGTTGGGCGTCTTTCCGGGGCGTACAAAATTTTTTTGAAGGGAAAACAAAGTTTTGCACGTCCCCAACCGCCAGCGGCATCCGCCAAATTCACTGCGCCGAAGCGGGGCCTCCGTCTCCTGCCCTACCTCTCCCCTATTGTCTCCGACCGCCTCTCTCCGACGAGCCCCCCCACGTCCGCAACGCCGAACTCCCCTGAAACATCTGCCTCGCCTCACGTGTATATAGGAACGGAAGCCGCCGTGGGGCGTCAGTCCACGCCCACAGCAGGCCCACAGCTCCAGCGAAAGACCAACCATGAAGAGACTCCCGGTTTTCACGATCCCAGCCGCGCTCGCGGCATTCACCCTGGCGACAGCGGTGCCCCGCCTCCACGCCGATATCGAAGAAGTCCGCACCAACACTTTCCAGGTTGATCCCGGCGGACGACTGGTGATGGAAGTCGACCGCGGCTCGATCGACGTGCAAGGAACCGACGCCAATTCCGTGCAAGTGGTCGTCACGCGCAAGGCGGTCGCGCGCGCCGACGCCCGGGCCCGCGAGTTGCTCGAGGCGCATGAGGTGAAGTACCGGCACGACGGCAACCAGGTCGAAGTCCGGGCGCGGATGCTGCGCGAATCCTGGGGCGCATGGTTTCGCGGCGGGCAAAACCTCCAGGTGCGCTACCGGGTTTCCGTGCCTGCCAAGTTCAACCTGCAACTCCAAACCGCGGGCGGCTCCGTCGCCGCCTCCAGAATCCAGGGGGAGGTTCACTCCTCCACTTCCGGGGGAAGTCTCACCTTCAAGGAGATCACCGGCCCGGTTCGGGGATCGACCTCCGGTGGCAGCATCACGGCGTCAGATTGCACCGGGGATCTCAAAGCCCAAACCTCCGGTGGCGGCATTCACCTTGAGGCCATCGATGGCGCGGTCCACGCCGAGACCTCGGGAGGCTCGATCCAGGTCCGCAAGCTCACCGGCAAGACCACGCTCCACACCTCCGGCGGGAGCATCCACCTGGACAACGTCGTCGGCCCTTCGCAAGCCTCCACCTCGGGCGGGTCCATTACCGCCGCCTTTTCCGAACCGCCTCAGACCGAGTGCACCCTCAAGACTTCGGGCGGCGGCATCACGGTGACCCTCCCCGAGGGCGCGGGGGTGGAACTGGACGCCGAAACCAGCGGCGGCCGTGTCAGCAGCGATCACCCGGTGACCTCCGTGCTCACCGGGGAAGCTCGACGCGACGTCGTGAGGGGGAAGATTGGCGCCGGCGGTCCCCTCCTGAAGCTCCGCACCTCGGGTGGCAGCATTCGCGTGGAGAAGTGAGAACACAACTTGGAGGAGGCGCTTGCTCCTCCTCCTGATCCCAATCCTGAGCGCAGTCCTAATCCTAATCCTAATCGTAATCTTACTCGTAATCCGAATCCCCACCTCAACCGCTCTCCTCACCCGCCTCGCGCATCCGGTAGTCTGAGTTCGCCTTGATGAGCCCAACGAGCA
>CAYSPU010000184.1:780-12245 GCA_964432995.1 uncultured Verrucomicrobiota bacterium | reverse complement strand
CTTCTACCTGGAGTGCCCGCGTCGGTCTCCCTGGCAGCGAGCGATGCTCCCCGCGCTCCGCCGTCTGGAACGGCGCACGCTGAGCGCAGCCGGGCGCATGATCTTCACCGCCCAAACGAGTCGCCAGCGCTACATCGAGCTCGGCTTGGCGCCACGCGAGTTGTCGGAACACATCCCCTACTTCTACGATTCCGGTCTCTTCGATCTGCCCTCCCCGCCGCCACCTTCCCAGTTCACCATCGGTTACCTCGGCACATTCGACTGGCGCGGGGCCCGCTCTCCGGAGGTCTTCCTGCGCTCTCTGGCGCGGTTTCTCGAAAACCGGCCGGAGGCACGCCCGCATACCCGCTTCGTCTTCCACGGCCATTGGCTCCCCGAGCACGACCGCCACCTCGATGAGCTGAGACTCCGGGACGTCGTCCGGTTGAACCCCCATGTTCCCTTTGCCCTCTATGTGGACAGACTGCGGCAATGCAGTGTTCTGCTCCTGGTCGTTTCCCCTGTCCATCGGCTCTTCATGCCCAGCAAGATTGTGGACTACCTGGGAGCCCGGCGTCCCATCCTCGCCTACGTGCCGAGGGATTCGGAAATGCGCCAGGTGCTTGAGCACGCTGGCATGGGTGCACTCGCGTGCGACGAGAGCGATGTCGCCTGCGGAGCCGGTGTTCTCGAGCAGTTGTGGGATGCATACCGGAACGGCTGCGTGGAGTGGGAACGCGCCCCAACGGACTTCTGGTCCTCCCGCCAGCAACTCCCCCGGTATCTGAATCTCCTGGCGGACATGGGCTCCGCATTATGAAGGCCGAGCGGCCAGATCGATGGTCCTATCCCAGCAACGACGCCCGCACGAGGATCCTCAGCCCCCTTCCGACCTTGCGTGACCTCGCCGCTCAGGCAACTTCCTCGCGCGGCCGAACCGACATCCCCCGAAGCGAGCCTATTCCCCCTTCGCTCCTGAGGTTCTCCGTCTTTCCTGTCGACGGGGCCGCCGGCAACGTGCGAGAAGAAGTCTTGTCGGCGGGAATGGGACCTGTGATGCGGATTGCTCGGTTCCAGACGAGATCGCCATGGATATGAGCGCACGGGGAGCTTTGAACCGGATCGTGTCAGAGGGGTTCTGTATCGGGTGTGGAGCCTGCGCTTACGCTGCGCCGGGGACGATCCATATCCAGTTCGATCGATACGGGATGTATCAGGCGGCCCTGCACCCAACCCGTCTTGAGGAAAAGACGTCCGCCGACATCCTGCAGATCTGCCCGTTCTCCGACCACGGGCCCCATGAAGACCAACTGGCGGAGGAACGGTACCCGGACTGTCGGCGAGATGGCGCTGTGGGCCGCTACCTCGGGCTGTATGTGGGTCATGTGGCCGAAGGCGATTTCCGGATTCGTGGTTCGTCGGGCGGCGTGGTCTCCTGGGTGCTGGCCGAACTGCTGAAGAAGGAAATGGTGGACGGTGTGATTCATGTGGCTCCCGCAGGCCCGCCTGGAGACCGGCTCTTTGCCTACCGCATCTCCCGGTCGGCCGACGAAGTGATTCAAGGTGCGAAATCCAGATACTACCCGGTCGAGCTTTCGGAAGTCCTTGCGCAAGCTAAATCCGTTGCGGGCCGTTACGCGCTGGTCGGAGTGCCGTGTTTCGTCAAGGCCGTCCGGCGTTTGGCGGGGCGCGATCCCGTGGTGCGGGAACGGATCTCCTTCTGTATCGGTCTGGTCTGCGGCCACCTGAAGAGCAAAGCCTTCTCGGACTGCATCGCCTGGCAGGCGGGTATTGCCCCGGGCCAACTCGAACGGATCGACTTCCGAGTCAAATCGCCCGCCAGACGCGCCTCCGACTACGGCGTCACGGTTTCCGGAGGGAAGATCGAGAAGACCGGCCGAGCTTCCGACTACTTCGGTTCGAACTGGGGCTATGGCTTCTTCAAGTACAGTGCGTGCGAGTATTGCGACGACGTTTTCGCCGAGACCGCCGACATCGCCGTGGGAGATGCCTGGCTGCCCGAGTACCTGGAGGACTGGCGGGGGAACAGCCTGGTAGTCACCAGATCGAAACCGATGGAGGACCTCATCCGCGCGGCTCGTGACGCAGGCCGGTTGCGCCTTCAACCCTGTTCGCCGGAGCAAATGGCGGCGTCCCAAGCCGGGGGACTGCGGCACCGGCGGGACGGCCTCGCCTTGCGGCTGCTCCTGAAGTCCCAAGCGGGTGAGTGGGCCCCGCGCAAGCGCGTTGCTCCATCCGGCAGCGGAATCGCGCGCCGACGCAAGAGAATCTACGCGCTTCGCGAGTTGCTGCGGCGGCGCAGCCACGAGCTCTGGATCGAAGCGGTGCAAGCGAAGGACTTCTCCCGGTTCGAGACCGAAATGCGACGGCTCGTTTCCCTCTACGACCGGGCCTATGTCTCCCGCCTTTCGCGTCTCGCACGCGCAGTTCGACGAGCGATCCGGCGGCTCTCGGGAGGCACGACGCCACCCTCTTCCCCCTGATGCCGTGGTTCCGAGCCAAGAAATGACCTTCCCCCCTTCCGTCTCCGAGTCCGGACCGCGGGTCTCTCTGCCATGACGCTCCTCGACCGATTGCTGGACACGTCCAATCTCTCGCCGAATCGGCGGAAGGCGATCACGAATGTGTACTGGGCGGTTCTCGGAAAGGTGGCCAACATCCTCAGCGCCCTGCTGATCGGTGTCCTGGTCGCGCGGTACCTGGGTCCCGACAACTTCGGCCTGATGAACTACGTCATCAGCTATGTGACGCTGTTCTCCGTTCTGGCCACGTTCGGGCTCGACGGCATCGAAATCCGCGAACTCTCCAGGACCAACGCTCTTCCGAACACGATCCTGGGCACGGCCTTTGCCCTTCGGTTGATCCTGGCGCTGGGAGCGATCCTCCTCATTCTCGTTACGCTCTGGCTGTTCGAAGTGGATGCCTTCACGTTCTGCATGGTGATGCTGTATTCGGGGTCGCTGGTGTTTGGCAGCGTGAACGTCATCCGCAATCACTTCACCGCCTTGGTTCTCAACGAGTACGTGGTCAAGACCGAAATCTCCAGAGTCGTCATCGGATCCGCCATCAAGGCCGTCCTCCTGATCGCCCATTGCTCGTTGGCGTGGTTCATCGCGGCGAGTGCCTTTGATGCCGCGTTGATCGCGGCTGGCTACCTCCGCGCGTACCGCCGACAGGCTGGCCTCCTCCGGCACTGGACGTTCGACCCGCGCGTCGCCCGGATGTTGATTCGGGAGTCGTTCCCGCTCCTTCTCTCTTCAGCCGCCGTCATTCTCTACCAGAACCTGGACGCGGTGCTGATACGGCACTTGCTGGACAATGCCTCCGTCGGTCACTTCTTTGCGGCGACGAAGGTCGCCGACATCGTGCTGTTTGTCCCCCTGGTGATCTCCCAGACCGTGACGCCGTTTCTTGTCCGAGCGCACGAGGAAGACCCCGCTCGCTATGCCGCGCAGGCGCAGAGCTTCCTGGATCTGATGGTTTGGAGCTCGGTTCTGATGGCGCTCGCCATGTCCGCGCTGGCGGAACCAGCCATCCGCCTGCTGTACGGTGCCCGCTACGCCCAAGCGATTCCCGTCCTGCAGATCATGCCCTGGAAGGCTGTGTTCGTGGCACTGTCCATCGCCTCCGGGCAACTCATCATCATCCAGCACCTGCAGCGGTTCGCCGTGCTCCGCAATGTGATGGGGTGCGTCGTGAGCGTCCTCCTCAACCTGCTGCTCATCCCCGTTTGGGGGATCGTCGGATCCGCCATCGCCGCGCTGCTCACGATGGCCGTGTCCGGATACGTGGCCCATTGCTTCATCCGGCCCTATCGATATCTGGTCCCAATGCAAACACGGGCTGTCGTGCTGGGATGGAGGCGGCTGTTGCATTTGCCCTTGCGGAATAGGTAACCTGTCTCCATGGGGCCAGCGCGATGATCTTCCTCCAGGGCCGGCACCGGCCCTGCCGAGGCGCGGGGGCGGCCCCCTGGAGCTGCCGGAATTGCCCACATGAGAATCGGAATTGTCACGTTTCATTACCCATGCAACTCCGGGGCGGTGCTGCAGTGCCTGGCCCTCTACCGCACCCTTCGGAGCTGGGGGCATGCGGTGGACGTCATTCGCTACGTGCCGGAAGACTACCGCGCCTACCCGCCTTGGTGGAGAGGGTGGGATTTCCGCCACGGCCGGATGTTCCACAACTTGCCGAAGAAGCTGATCGCCGCCCGGCATGGCTCCGCCATGCAAGCCGCCTTTGCGCAGTTCCGGTCCCGGCACCTCACCTTCTCCCGGCTGTGCCGTCGGCCGGACGAAATTGCGGAGGTGGTTTCCAGTTACGATGCGGTGATCGCCGGCAGCGATCAGATATGGCATTTCGCGCATCCTGCCCCCTTCTTCTTGGAATGGGGAGCCCCGTATCCCGGCAAGCGCGTCAGCTATGCCGCCTGTTGCGGGAATACCCGACAGCCTCTCGATCGCCTCGGGGACATCCGGCGATGGCTGTCCCGCTTCAGCCATATCTCGGTGCGCAACACGTTCTCGCAGGCGATCATCTCGCAGGTCATCGGAAAGGACGTGCCCGTGGTGGCCGACCCGACGCTCTTGGCCGACTTGGCCGATGTGCAAGCGCGGGTCTCCTTGCCGTGGAGTGAATACGTGCTGACTTACTCGTTGGGAGGCGAAATCCAAGGTGGGACTGCAGCCGTCCTGAACGCGATCCGGAAGCACGTCGGCGAGCTGCCGGTCGTCGCGGTGATCGCGAGCGCCCACGAGCCGCAACGGGCCCCCTGGGCGGATCTCAGAATAGGGGAAGCAGGGCCGGCGGAGTGGCTCTACCTGCTCGCGCATGCCGCGTTCGTGTATACGGACTCCTTTCATGCAGTGTTGTTTTCCTTGGTGACCAAACGCAATTTTCTCGGCTACTGGGCCGAAGCCCATCGGGCCCCCCGCCTGCTCGACCTCGCCGCAAGATACCATGTGCAGGGGCGTGTCGTCGGCAGCGTTGCGGAAGCCCAAGACAAGCTGAAGGAACCGTTCGAAATCGACCACTCGCTCGATGCCATCCGTTCGCATGTTGGGGAATCGATGAGCTACCTTCGGGTTGCCCTCCGGGAGTGAAGCGGCAAAGAGCGCCACGCCGGGCGGCCTGCCTGGCGGCTCAGGATATACCGTGGCAGGCGCGGGCTCGCTTGGCGGTTGGGCGAAGGCGGGGCTGGCCCTGCGGATGTCGCACTTGACATCACTTCTCTCTTGTCTCCAAATCCCGCGCGTTGTTGCGATCCGGCATGAACTCAACCCGCGCCCACGGCAGAAGGAGATGACTGTGACCGAGGCGAAGGCATTTGACCCAGTGGAGTACTACTCCTCCTATCCCAGCCGGGTTATCTCGCGACCTGGCTACCCGGCCCGCGCGGTGTTCAAGAGCACCCTGCTGTTCAGCCGTTACGCCCGGCAACTGTTTGACGGAATTGGGAGGGTTGCAGCGTATGCGGACATCGGCGGCTGTTTCGGGTTCGGAGCACACGCCATGGGATTCCAAATCGCAAAGCGGCAAGGTGCCTGGCCCCGGATCGTGGTGTTCGAATTGGCTCCCGATTTCGCCCGGATGGGCAAGATGATGTTCCCCCACCTGGAGTTCGTGCAAGCGGATTTCCCGTACTGGGATGGCGACATCGCCGTGTTCGACCTCGTCACTCTCTTTGACCTCGTGGAACACTTGGTCGATCCGGAGGCGTTTCTGCGGCATGTGGCGGCCCGCAGCAGGTACGTGATGCTGAAGACCCCTATGGAGACAGCCGGCGAATGGCGACGTTTGCACCCGCCAAGCCAAACCGGGGCGGATCATCCGGACGGGCACGTCAACTTCTTCTCTCCCCGCACTTACGAATCGCTGCTGGCCAAGTGCAGTCTCGATATCGTTGGAAGCTGTCTCGTCCCGAGCATTGTTCCCCCCGGGGCAAGGATGGCACTGCTCCCGGAGGATCTCGCCGCCGCTGCGACCTTGACTGCTTCCGGCCGGGCAAAGGAGCGGTTCAAGCGGATGGTGCATGCCTGCATTCCGTTTCGCGTGGCACGGAAGATCCTCGGCGGTGGCGACCATTTTTGCCTGTGCCGCTCACGCCTGTGTGCTTGACGAAGGCACGCCGTGGATCTTCAACCCAGGGGGGAAAGAGCGGTTTGCGGCGGGTGGTTCGATCAGGGCGTGGCCGGAGGCAACCGGTTACACAAGCGAGCCCACGGCGGCTAGCCTCCCGAACCGGGCGCGTGCCCAGCGATTCGCTGATAGACGTGCAGGAATGACCGCGCCATGCGCGTCGCGGACAGGCTGGAGCGCTTGACCCGAAGGATGGCCTCATCCACGGTCCCTCGCCCAAATAGCGGGTGGGCGAGGGCCTCCCGCACCGCGGCGAGGCAACCGTCGGGATCGCCGGAGGTGAACAACAGCCCATTCTTCCCCGGTTCCACATAATCCGGCAAGCCGCCGACACAACTCCCCACGACAGGGACCCCCGCCACGACGGCTTCCTTGACGGCGGTTGGTCCTGTGTCCGCTCGAGTGGGGCAGACCATCAAGGTCGCTTTGCGGTACTCCTCCGCCATTCCCTCAGTGTTGAGGCCCGTTCGGAACTCGATGCGATCCCACACGGCGTCGTCCACTTGTCCGCGCATGGACTCGCGGAATCCCGGTACAGGGCTTCCCACCACAACTCCGCGGACGGATGCGGGGAGCCCGGCGAGAGCGCGGACCCACAGATCGCCGCCCTTCCGCGGTCCGAAGGGCCCGACGAAGAGAATGCGGCCGGGTTCGGGTTGACGTTGGATCTCGTGGAAGAGGTGGTCAGGAACAAGGTCAATGTGGGCCACCTCGAGGCGTGGGTAACGCAGCCGGAGGTAGTTTGTTGAGAATGCGGACTCGGCTGTGGCGAACCGCAGTCGGTTCAGCGACGCCCTTTCCAGCATGGCGGTGACCGACATGTAAGGGTCGGCACCAAAAAGCTCAATCATCCAGGACATGAGCCCCTGCACGGTAATCAGCGCGGGATACGGCAGTCGCGACGCGACCATGGCGGCGCCGTGCTCCGTGCCCCAGGCGTGAACAACATGCGGCTGGATCCGAAGGAGGACCTTGCGGATTCGCCAAGTGTCATACAGGAAAAGAGAGGGAGCGCGGAGGCCGCCAACCGTTCGCAACAAGTGGAAGGTTACATTGCCCCACGCGAACGACTCGCTGGCTCGGAAATGCTTGCGCAGCACGATGACGTGAACCTTGACGCGCTCGTCCTTCTGCAGTTCCGTAAGCAGCACGCGCTGCCAGGGAGCGGGGTGTTGGCGCGGCAGATCGCGAAGATGCGCCGGGATGCCGGGTAGCCACTCCACCGGGAAGAATGAGAACCAAGCGACACGCAAGGGGCATTCTCGCATGGCCGTGACCCTACGCCGCGGGGAGCGATCCGACTTCTCCCCGTGGCTGGGGCTGGCTCACCAACCACGGAGACGAAGGAGCGCGCGCCTCCTCAGCCGCCTCCTCTCCCACCCATGGGGTCCACACGGCGCCCGCCCAGATCCAGGGCATCATGCCCCACAACGCCGAGTGGACCAAGTCCGTCATGAACGCGACGAGTAGGTAAAAGAGCATACACGGCACAAACGAGCGGGCAAACGCCCTCTGCCAGGGGTGCGCGTAGGCGCCTCGGCGATAGGCCCGCGCAACCCGGATCATGGCGTAGACGTGAAGTCCCCAGTAGAGCAGGAAACTGACAGGGCCCATGTCGCCCCAAATCGAAAGGAACCCCGTGTGCGTGTGCGCGATGATGCTGCCACTGGTGATCTCCGCCATTTCCGGTCCCTGGAACGTCCAGGCATGATATTTCGCGGGCAGGTACATTCGCTCATCGGCCATGGCGCAACCCAGATTCGCCGGACCCGCACCCAGGAGGAACACCGGGACGTCGTGGTGGAGTTCCGTGAAATGCCGGACGTAGGCATCCATCTTGCGGCCTCTCAGCAAGTCCGTCCCCCGTCTGACGTACGCATCCACACTGACAACCTGCGGGAGCATCATCTGCAGCAGCACGAAGAGAAGGACCAGCACGGTCAGCCCGCCGAGGCCCGTCACTACCTGCGCCAGCGGTCTCCGCGCCGGCAAGAGAGCCAGGGCCATGAGGATCAAGGCCAGGAACGCGTAGGCATGCGCGGTGTTCGTCAAGACCAGAGATGCGAAGAGAAACGCGGCTACCACCAGGTAGCCCGGTCGGCGTTGTTCGGAGACAATCGCGAGCGACAGAACGATGCCGAGGCAAGCCGTGTAGCCCACCAGGAGGCTGGAACCCATCGTTCCCACCGCGAAGTCCATTCCGGTGTAGATTCCGGGATGCGGCATAAGGGGAAGTTCGACTGCCCAGCTGAAGTTGATCAGCAGTTGGAAGATCAATACTCCCGTGAAGAGACGGGCCGCACCGGGTAGGTCGTCCGGAGCGACAGTTGTGTAGGCGAGATACCCGAGGAGAAAGGGGCGCATGTACTGTACCGCCGTCACCCCCGCCCGGAGCACGGAACCGCGGTTCACCAGGAAGGAAAGTGCCAGCAGAACGATGAGCAGAAAAAAGACCGTCATGGCGCCTCGGAGCTCCGGATACTCCTTCCGCCGCAGGGAATGCTCGAAGACCACGGCAACGATGATCAGGCAAAGGAGCATCTCGTCACCGAATCGCAGGAACCCGATGCCCGTGATCTGGGAAGCGTATTCTGTCACGCTGGCATAAACGAAATAGCCCACGAGCAGTCGTTTGGAGCCCCCCAGCATCCACGCGGCACTGATCACGAGAGGGATCAGGGCCCAGGCGAAAGGCGTCTGCAGCTCGACGAGCGCCAGAAAGCCTAGCAGCATGAGGGCACCAACGACGATGAATGGGCCAAAGCGCTGTTGCATGAATGAAATCGGCTAGTCGGGGTACTCTACGACTCGTCGTCGAATTCGCACGCCGGGTGTCTCATCCCGGCCGACCGACTGGTATCCCGACGCCGAACCCCTTCGCATCGCAGTAGCGGAAGCGGAGACTCGCTCATCCCCTCTGCATGCACTGTCGTCTTCATCGTAGAGCTGTCTCGCCCCCCGCCACATCAGTGTCGCGGCACGCTCGCACCAGCCTCTCTCCGGCGGCGCGGCGTTCCCTGGGGCGCAGACAATAGCCTCCGCATCACGGGGAGCGCAAGTGAATGTTCATCTGGGTCGCTTCCCCGTGTCGGGAGACGGCGGCTCCTTCACCGGAAGAACATCCACCAGACCAGAAGCAGCATCGGCAGCATACAGGGAAGCGTGTAGCGGAACACGTAGCCCAGGAACGTCGGCGTGTGCACGCGCTGCTGATCGGCAATCGCCTTGACCATGAAGTTCGGGCCATTGCCGATATACGTGTTCGCGCCAAAAAAAACCGCGCCCACGCTGATCGCCACCAGGCACTGGCGGGCCAGCGGATTGCCTAGCAGCATCGCCACCTCGACCTCCTCCCGGCCCACTGAGCCCGCCGCAATATGCGACGCGTGATACCGCCCCAGCGCCGTCACCGCCTGCCGGACCGATTCCAGGTCGGCCCCCGCCAGCGGCGCCAGATCCGCCCCGTGGGCCTGGACATGGGCGAGGGCCTGCTGCACGGCGTCCGGCGGCGCGAACGCGCCGAAGCTCGTGCTCAGGAAGCTCAGGTAGGTGGGGGCGTTGTCCAGCACGCTCGAGAGCGTGCCGCACCCCCAGTAGAAAGTGGTTGCCGTGGGAGCCCCCAGGACCGCGGCGTTGGCCTGCAACCAGTCGAGCGCCGGCATCATCGTGGCGAAGATCCCGACAAAGAGAATCGCCACCTCCCGGATCGGATGGAAATTGAAGTGGTTCGCCTCGTGAACAGGTCTCCGGGTCGTGAAATAGGAGCCGGCGGAAGCGGCAATCATCAGGGCTTCCCGCAGGAACGGCGGGTCGTTTAAAAACACCGCGCCCAGGATCACGCCGAGGAACAACACATTGTGCAGCCCGTCGAACCGCCAGCGGTCGGCCGGTTCGGCCAGTCGCGCCCGCACCTCCCGCGGCGCTCGCCCGTAGTTGCGGCGGTCGATCCAATAGAAGACGGCCAGGAGGAAGGCCACGCCCGTCAGCCACATCGGCCAGCACTGCGCCGCCACCCACCAGAAGGGCACGCCCTTCAGATACCCAAGGAAGAGCGGCGGATCGCCGATCGGCGTCAGACAACCCCCGACGTTCGAAACGATGAAGATGAAGAAGACCACGTGGTGGGCGGTGATGCGGTATTTGTTCATCCGCAGCCAGGGGCGGATGAGGAGCATCGAGGCCCCGGTGGTGCCCAGAAGGTTCGCGATGACCGCGCCCACCGCCAGGAAGACAACGTTCGCCCGCGGAGTCGCCTCCCCTCTCACCCCGATGTGGATCCCGCCGGAGACGACGAAGAGCGACCCGATCAGGGCGATGAAGCTGAAGTACTCGATTCCCGTGTGCAGGACGCGGGAGTAGGCGTGGAGGCCGCCCAGATAGTACGCCAGGGTCACCGCCCCCAGGGCGAAGGCCACCTTCGGGTAGTGCCGCGACCACCAACCGGCCGCCCACAACGGGCACAGGGCGATCGCCGCCAACAAGACCACAAACGGCGCGATCATCCACGGATTCGGCTGCACCAAGTGCGTTTCCATGCAGTCAACAGCGGGGGGAATTCCCCGGCAGGCCGCCCAACGCGGCGCGGGCTCCCACTCCGATCCATCGGCGCGGCAAACCTCGCGGCGTTCCGACAGCCTCTAAGCGATTCCCCACCGCACGGTCAATCCCAATCCCGTTCGATGGGGCGGCCAGGGCCGTGTTGAAACGCAACGTGGGTCCTAGACGATCTCTTCCTTCGCCGGGTCCCAGCGTACCAGACGCTTCCGCTGGTAGGACTCCACCGACATGAGGAACGTGGCGCTTTCGACGAACGCCTCGTCCACCGGGCATTTGGGCGTGCCGCGGCTGCGGACGCAACCGAGGAAGTCCACCATGTGGTTTGGCTGTTGGGGCGTCGCCCCGCGCCGGTAGCCCTGCGGCAGGTCAGTCCGCCGGTTGTAGCCTTCCGGGATGATCTCAAAACCCTGGACGTCGTGGGCGATGCCATCGAAGCGGAGGGTGGCATTCTTGCCGCAGATTTCCACGGGTTGCCCGACGTTGGTGTTCATGCTGCCGGTGAAGGTGACGGTGCGGCCCAGCTTCTCGAACTGGTAAGTGGCCACCCAGGTGTCGGGCACTTCGCGGTCATCGTGCAAGAGCGCATTCAGCCCGGCACAGTAGCAGTTGTCCGGGATCCCGTGCCCCAGGAGGTATTGGACAAAGTCCATTTCGTGGGAGAGGAGATCGCCCGCCTGACCGGTCCCGTAGTTCCAGTAACACCGCCAGTGCCAGAAATGCCGTTCGTTCCACGGGATCCTCGGGGCGTTCCCCAACCAGCGGTCCCAATC
>CAYSPU010000184.1:0-748 GCA_964432995.1 uncultured Verrucomicrobiota bacterium | reverse complement strand
ACTTCCTTCTCGACCTGGGCGGGGTCGGGCCGGTTCCACTGGCCGTAGTAACCATACCAGCGCCACATCGGATGCGCCGGGTCGCTGCTCATGAAGCGCCCCGTCCGCACCAGGGTGACGGGCCCCAACAGGCCTTGGGCGATCAACTCCTTGGCCTGGAGAGCCGCGGTGATCTGCCGCGCCTGGTGACCCAACTGGAAAACCACCTTGCTCCGCCGCAGCGCATCCCGCATCTGTTTGGCCTCCGCCAGCGTGCGCGCGAACCCTTTCTCGCAGTAGATGTCCTTCCCCGCCTGCACCGCGTCCAGCACCATCGGACAGTGCCAGTGGTCCGGGGTTGCGATGATCACCGCGTCCACATTCGGGTCGGCCAGCAACTCGCGGTAGTCGGTGTAGGCCTTGACGTCGGGATTGCGGCTGCGGTCGACGCCCTTTTGCAGGTGCGGCCGGTAGGCGTCGCACACGGCGACCACCTTCACGTCCGGCAATGGCGCCACGGCGTTGAGAAGGTCCCCGCCGCGGGTGCCGATGCCGATCTGCCCGATGCGAATCGTCCGGTTCGGCGACGGGGCGCTGAGAACGGCTGGAACCGCGGAGAGGGCGCCGGCGGCCAGGACTGATTTGCCGGCCGCTCCCAGGAAGCGGCGGCGCGGGATGGGGACATTCGTGTTCATGATCGATGATCCGGTCTTAGGCCAGCGAGGCGGCGCCTCAGACCATGGCTGTTCAACTTGACTCGGACATCTGA
>CAYSPU010000183.1:0-12295 GCA_964432995.1 uncultured Verrucomicrobiota bacterium | reverse complement strand
GGTTGCTGCGGCAGACGGCTTCGTTTCCCTTGTCTTTGGCCTTGCCGAGGGCCGGCAGGAGCATGGCCGCCAGGATGGCGATGATGGCAATGACCACGAGGAGTTCGATGAGGGTGAACGCCCCTCCGGCAGTAGCACGACGCTGCTGCCCCGCGCCGGCAGAATCCGTTGTGCGCATAGGCCTGATGCTGAGTTCGAGCCGACGCTAGTTCCCGACGAAGCCAGCGTCAATCCCGGCCTCTGGCTAGAAAAGCGGGTGGGCGAAGAGCCAGGTCAACCCCCGCCCCGCGTAGTGCGCGCCCACCAGGACCAGCACGATCCCCAGAATTGGCCGGAGATCCAACCGCCCGATCGCCAGCGGGAGCCACCGCAGCGGACGCAGGAGATTCCGCCCCGAGAGGGCGGCGTAGTTCCACCACGTCACCTCGCCGACGTAGAGGTAGCTGTTCAGGAAGTGCGCCCCGAGGGCGATGACGACGGGGTACTTCCCGCTCAGACAAACGGCCAGACTCAAGGCCAGCCCCTGCTGCCATACGGCTGCCTCGCCGGGACGGGAAGCCATCAGACCCAGCCAGACGAGCGGGCCGTGGGCGACCAACCACAGGAGCACACCGGCGGCGGGGACCAGCACCAATTGGAGCGGCCACGGCCAGCGGCCCACAACGCCAAGCTGCGCGCTCACCAGGGATTGCATCGCCCCGGCGCCGGGCGCCCGGTTCACCATCGTGAGCAGCAGCAACCAGACGTGAAACACCAGCCAGACGCGCAGAAAGCTCAGTCCCGAAAACAACAGCATCCGCCCCCAGGAATCCGACGGAAACGGCAAGACGATCGCCCCGCACTCCAGCGTCGGCACCCAGCGCCAGGACGAACCCGTCTGCCAATAGAACACACTCCGCCCCAGCAGCAGCAGCCCCAGCCACACCAACGGCGTCCAGGATCGAACCGGCTTGGGCTCCGCCCGCTTCAAGGTCGAAGCCAGCGACAGCGCCCGGGGTTGGGCATGTGCAGACAACCGCAGCGCCCGCCATCCCAGCCACAACAGCAGGCACGCCACGTTCAAGATGAAGTCCAGATACGTCATCTGCCACTGCCGCTTCTCGGGAACCGTAACCTGCAGCGCTCAACCTTCAACGCTCAACTTCCATCCGTCCCATCCGTCCCATCTCTCATGGTTGCAGTTCCCCACCGGCAGGCTACTCTCCACCCACCGATGAGCATAGTCACCAAGACCGGCGATGCCGGCACCACCGCGCTGATGTACGGACGGCGCGTGTCCAAGTGCCATCCCCGCGTCGAAGCCGTAGGCTCCGTCGATGAACTCAACGCCGCCCTCGGCCTGGCGCGCGCGCTGAGCAATGACCCCGCTTCCCGGGAGCGACTCGAGCAGATCCAGCGCGGCCTCGTCTCGTTGATGGGCGAACTTGCCACACACCCGGATGACCTGGACCGCTACCGCCGGGACGGCTTCTTTCGCATCGACGCCTCGTTCACCGCCTCCCTGGATGGTTGGGTCCACGAACTGGAGTCGCGCAGTCACACCTTCCGTGGTTGGGCCACGCCGGGCGCCAATCCCGCCGCGGCGGCGCTGGACGTGGCGCGCACCGTCTGCCGCCGCGCCGAACGCGCCGTGTGCGCCATCCAGGACCAGGGATCGCTCGGCAATCCCGAGATCGTGATCTATCTCAATCGCCTGAGCGATTTCCTCTGGCTCCTGGCCCGCCAAGCCGAAGCCACCGGGAGCACGTCGTAGACCAGAAACAGCTCCGCCCCCACCCGACGCGCCGAGCGCAACCGGCACCGCGTTGCCTCCCCCAACCCGCCCCACGCCACGCCATCGGCGATCGTCGGGGCCGCCGCGCCCCCGAATACGAGCGGACAAACCGTCAGATGCAGTTCGTCCACAAGCCCCTCCCGGAACAGGGCGCTGTTGAGCTCGCCCCCTCCTTCACTCAGCAGGCGGCGCACCCCCCACTCGCGTCGCAGCCAGCCCAAGGCCGCGCGCAAATCGATCTCCTCATCGCCGAATACCCCGACGGCGTCCGCCAATGCTCTCAATCGCCCGAGACGACGGTCCGGCACGCGCCCGGTCGTCAGCAGGATCAACGGCGAACCACGCTGGCGAAACACTCGTGCCGCCGGGTCCACCCGCCCGGAGCCAGTGGCCACCACGCGCAGGTGGCGCTCCGCCAAACCGCTCCGCAACCGCTGCCGGCGAAACCGAGTCGGCCCTGAACCCAGGTCCACGTTCCCCAGGTTCACGGTGCGCGCACCGCACAGCACCGCATCCGCCGTCGCCCGCAGCGCATGCAGTTGTTCCTCGTCCCGTCGACTCCCGAACGATCCGGCGGTCCGGCGGGCGGTGGCAATCTTGCCGTCCGCCGTCATGGCCATGTTGACCAGGACGTGCGGCCGGTCCCCGCCCCCTGCCCCGGCGCCTTGGGGACTCATTGATCCGCGTCGCGGAATCACGCCTTCGCCTCTCTCATATCCCTGAACCAATTCATCTCATATGGACCATCAGAGTCTGGGATCTCCAGCTCCGAAGTTCAAGGAAGCGCGAAGCAGCCCGGATCCTCGCCCAAGTGGCGCTGAGGCTTCGGTCGTTCCCGGTCCACGCGCGGTTCTCGCGCCTGCGGACCGCAGGGGCTGGTGGGCATGCGGACGTGGTTGGGCGATCGACAGCCCGCGAGGTTGGGCACCGCGGCTCCTCTTGAGCCGCAGCCAAGGGTGCGTGCGCTTTGCTGCGGGTCCGGATGACCCGCGGTCCGGAAGAGCTATCGCCAGGCGTCCGTCAGTGCGGATTGCGCCCGGCTCACGGACGTTGTGGGCGAGACGACGTTGGAAGAAGCGGCTCGAGGTCGGTGCCTGGCAGACCCCGCGGTTGCCAGCCCGGACATTTCCCACTCCCTGCGTGGCATGTCCGCCCGCAGGGCCGCTTCGGCCCCGCGCCGCGGTTGTTAAACAATGAGCATCGCGTCGCCATAGCTGTAGAAGCGGTAGCCGGCGCGGATCGCCTCCTGGTAAGCGCGCAATACCGCGTCGCGTCCCGCGGTCGAACCGGGAGCCGCCAGCGCACTGACCAGCATCAGCAAGGTCGAGCGCGGCAGATGGAAGTTGGTGATCAAGCCGTCCACCACCCGGAAGGAGAAGGGGGGGTAGATGAAAATCGCGGTTCGCCCGCGGCAGGCCACCAGGGCGCCGTCGTGATGCGCCGCCACGTGCTCCAGCACCCGAACGCAGGTCGTGCCCACCGCCACCACCCGCCTGCCCGCGCTCCGCGCCGCGTTGACCCGCGCCGCCGCGTCAGCGCCCAACTCGAAGCTCTCCTCATGCAGCGCGTGGTCGGTCAACGCCTCCGCCTTCACCGGGGCAAACGTGCCCAATCCCACGTGCAACGTCAGCCGCACCATCTCGATGCCGCGCGTCTCGAGCGTTTCCAGCAGCGCCGGCGAGAAATGCAGACCCGCCGTTGGCGCCGCCACCGAACCCTTCTCGCGGGCATACACCGTCTGATACCGCTCCCGATCCGCCCGATCGTCCGCCCCGGGAGTCCGGGCGATATACGGCGGCAGGGGCACTTCGCCCAGTTCCTCGACTGCGTCGATGAGATTCGCCGCGCCGAAGAACCGGAGCCGACACAGACCCTCACCGCTCTTCTCCAGCACGGTTGCCCTCAGGGAGGTCTCGCGGCCGCGTGCAGTGGAGAAGCGCAACTCCGTCCCCACGCGCACACGGCGGCCCGGTTTCAACAGCACCCACCATTCGTGGTCCGAAACGCGATCGGCCAGCAGAATCTCGAACCGCCCGCCGCTGCCGGCCTTGAATCCCCGCAGCCGGGCCGGGATCACGCGCGAATCGTTCACCACCAGGAGGTCACCCGCACGGAGAAGGTCCGGCAACTCGTGGAACCGCCGGTGCTCGACCCTGCTCTCGGGTCGATGCAACACGAGGAGACGCGATTCCTCCCGCCGCGCGGCCGGCGTCTGGGCAATCCGGTCCGGCGGCAGGTCGTAGTCGAAATCGGCGGTGCGCACCCCCCTTGCTTAGCGCGTCCCCGTCTTCCCGCCAAGGTTCCATCCACCGGGCGACCACCCCGGGTGTGAGTGCGGGGAGTGCTGCCCGCGGCGGGGTCCATTGCAAAGGGGGCTTCCCAAACGCGTTTGGATCCGTAAAGATCCGCGGTCGATAGGCGGTTGAGGCCGCCTCCACAGAGGCTATGGACTGCTTGGTCACGTTCCTCGACGACGAGGGGCATCAGGTACGGTGTACCGTGGTGCGCCTCGCCCGACGCGCGCTGGTCTTTCAGGTCCTCGACCCGCAGTTGGATTTGCGGACGTCGAAGGTTCTCGATCCCCTGACCGTGTTGGTTGGCTTCGAGACCGCCTACCAAGGCAAGACCGTCGTCACCGGCCTGGTCGACACCGGCCACATCACGCTGTGCGAAGTCGAACTCGAGGAGCCCGGTCTCAATCTGCCCGAGTATGCTTCGAACGGCACGCCTCCGAACCTCCGGGCCATCTACCACGACTTCGTCCAAGCCTGGCAGAAGCACTATTGTGTTCGAACCGAGTTCAAGACCATCGTCGCCGACCTCCAGAGTTACCTCAGCGAGCTCCGGCTGTGGGCCAACCAGGTGGAACTGCGTCTCCCCACCCGCTACGCGAACGTCGGCCTCCCGGACGAGACGTTGATGCTCCTGGGACAGGACGTCGTCGGAACGATCGATCGCATGCACGACCGCTTCGAAGAAGTGGCCGGCAGTGTGGAGGCGGAGGACCGTCCGGCGCACCGCCATTTCGCCCGCCAGTTGCTGAGCCCGTTCTTCCTCTGCACACCGTTTGGCTACCGCTCGTTCCAGAAGCCGCTGGGCTACGCCGGGGATTATGAGTTGATGAACATGATCCACCGGCAGGCGCCGGAGGGCCCGGACCTCTTCTCCCGCCTTGTCCACTACTGGCTCGTGCGCCAGTGGCCGGCCCAATCCGTCCGCAACCGCGTCGCCCACCTCGAATCGCTGGTGACGCAGACCGCGGCGCGGGCCCACCGAAACCACCGGCGGGCACGGGTGCTCAGCCTCGGCTGCGGCCCCGCCCGCGAGATCGAAAACGTCGTCCGCGCCTCTCCGCTTGCCAATCACCTGGACGTCACGCTCCTGGATTTCGACCAGGCACCGCTGGACTTCGCCGAGCGCAGCCTCACCGAGGCCTGCCGGCACCGGGGGCGCACGCCGCGGATCCAGACCCGTCGCCTTTCCGCGCAACACCTGCTGCGCCTGGCCGCCGGCGGACAGCGCGTGGCCGACCGGGACGACCGGGACTACGATCTCATCTACTGCGCCGGGTTGTTCGATTATCTTGCCGACGCCGTCTGCCGCCAGTTGGTGTCGGTCTTCTACGACTGGACGGCTCCCGGGGGACGGGTGGTGGTGTCCAACATGGACGACTGCAAACCGTTCCGCAGCATGATGGAGTTTCTGCTGGACTGGCACTTGATCTACCGGCGCGGTCCCGAACTGCTCGAGTTCCGGCCGCCCGAAGCCCCTCTGGATCAGTGCGTGGTCCGCTCCGAGCCCACGTCCGTCAACCATTTCCTCGAGGTGACCAAGCCCGGGGCGCGGCCTCCGTCATGAACGCTCCCCAAGAGGCGATCCGGCAGGCCTACAAGGACTACGATCGGGAGGTCACCATCTCGAAGTTCAAGGTGGCTTGTGTCCTGGGGATGATCCTGGTCCCGTCCTTCGTGGTGCTAGACTACCAGGTGTACCCGAAGCACGCCGAGCAGTTCCTCTATCTGCGGTTGCTCTGCTCGGCCGCCATCGGTGTCTTTCTGGCCATCTTGCTCACTCCCTTTGGACGCCGGCACTATCGGTTCTTCGGCGTCACCCTGGTCCTCATCCCGGCGGCGGCGATCTCCTACATGATCTACACCACGCAGGGACCCGAGTCGCCGTATTACGCCGGGTTGAACCTCGTGCTGTTGGTCGTGGGCTTCGTGCTGAACTGGACCTTCCGCGAAAGCCTGGTGGCCGTCTCCCTGGTACTCGCCATGTACTTGGGAGCCTGTTTCCTCCAGCAAGCGTCGGCGCACGCCAACCCGGGGCTGAACACCCCCAGTCTCTTCGCCAACAACCTCTACTTCCTCGGCATGACCGGAATCATCGTGGTCACGGGCACCTACTTCCTCAACCAATTCCGCTACCGCGAGTTCGTCCTGCGCTTCCAGTTGGATCAGGACCGCCGGAAACTCGAGGAGAACAACCGCAAACTGAAGGAACTGGACGAACTCAAGAGCCACTTCTTCGCCAACATCAGCCACGAACTGCGCACCCCCCTGACCCTCCTCCTCGCCCCGCTCGAGACCCTCCTCCGTCGCCCCGACGCTTCGGGCGGCGAGAGCGCGCGCGAACTCCTCCGCACCATGCAGGCCAACGGCATGCGCCTGCTCAAACTCATCAACGACCTCCTCGACCTCGTGCGCCTCGAATCCGGCGTCATGGACGTGCGCCCGGAACCCATCGTGCTCCCGGATCTCCTCCAGGGCCTCGTCAGCACCCTCCGCCCCACCGCCCACGACAAACAACTCGAGCTCACGGCGCGTGTCTCCCCTGAACTCGGCACCGCCCTCCTCGACCGCGACAAGCTCGAGAAGATCCTGCTCAACCTGCTCTTCAACGCCCTCAAATTCACTCCGGCCGGCGGGCGGGTCGAACTCCGCGCCACGCGGGAGGCCGACGAACTCGTCCTGGAGGTCGCCGACACCGGCATTGGCATCCCTGCCAGCCAGCTCCCCAATGTCTTCCGCCGCTTCTGGCAGGCGGACAGCTCCGCCCGACGCAAGCACCCCGGCACCGGCATCGGCCTCGCCCTGGTCAAGGAACTCACCGAAGCCCAAGGCGGCCGCGTCTCCGTCCACAGCGTCGAGGGTCACGGAACCACCTTCACCGTCCGCCTCAACTTCCAGCTCCCCACCTTGCCGCCGGCCACCGCTTCCCCACCGCCAGCGCCGGATGCGATCGCCGCCGCCACGCCGACTTCAAACGCACGTCCCCTCCCCCGCGACAGCTCCGACGAGCGGCTCACGCATCTCTACCGCCGCGCCGACTTCTTCCCCGCCCTCAGCTCGAAACCGGATTCTGCCCCCGCGCGCGCCGCAGCCACCCGTCGGCCATCCCATCGCAGCGGCACCGTCCTCGTCGCCGACGATGAACCCGGCATGCGCGGCTTTCTGGCGTCGCAACTCCGCGAGGACTACGCCGTCATCGAAGCCAGCAACGGACGCGAGGCCGTGGAACGCGCCGTCGCGCAGCAACCGGACGTCATTCTGCTCGACATGATGATGCCGGACGTGGACGGCTTGCAGGCCTGCCGCGAACTGCGCCAGGCCGAAGCCACCCGCAGCACCCCCGTCCTGATCCTCACCGCGAGGGCGGACGACGAAACCAAACTCGCCTCGTTGTCCGCGGGCGCCAGTGATTTCCTCACCAAACCGTTCTCCACCACCGAACTCGGCGTCCGGGTGCGCAACCTGGTCGCCAGCACGCACCTCCAGCGCGAGTTGGCCCAACAGAATGCCGCCCTGGCAAAGACCATCGAGCAACTCAAGGAAACCGAGATCCACCTGGTCCAGGCCGAGAAGCTCGCCTCCCTCGGCCGCCTCACCGCGGGGATCATCCACGAGATCAACAACCCCCTCAACTTCGCCACCACCGGTCTCTACAGCCTCCGCAGCCGACAGAAACAGCTCCCCCGCGAACTCCACCCCGAAATCTCCGAGATCCTCACCGACATCGAAGACGGCCTCCGCCGCGTCAAGAACATCGTCGCCGATCTCCGCTCCTTCAGCCATCCCAGCCATGGCCCGCCGGAGGACGTCCCCCTCCGCCCCGCTGTCGACATGGCCCTGCGCTTTCTCAGCCACGAATGGAAAGACGACATCGCCATTGAAGTCCAGGTCGACGAAACGCTCCAGGTCCGCGCCAACCACAACCGCCTCGTCCAGGTCTTTGTCAACCTGCTTCAGAACTCCGTGGACGCCCTCCGCCAGAAGCCCTTCACCGACTCCCAGGCCGCCATCCGGATCCAGGCCAGCCCGGAAGAGAACAACATCGTCATCACCGTGCACGACAACGGCCCCGGGATCGAACCCGCCATTCTCGGCCAGATCTTCGATCCGTTCTTCACCACCAAGGAAGTCGGCAAGGGCCTCGGCCTCGGCCTGAGCATCACCTATCGGATCCTCCAGGAGTTCGGCGGATCGATCCGGGTCCGGAGCGAACCGGGCGCGTTCACCGAGTTCACGCTGCGACTCCTCACTCCACCCCGACTCCCCAGCCTGCCATGACCACTCCCGCCGATTACCGGAGATTTGCCATCCTCTACGTGGACGACGAAGAGAAGTCTCTGCGCAATTTCGCCCGCGCTTTCGGCGAGCAGTTCCGCGTACTGACGGCGCAGTCCGCCCAGGAGGGCCTGCGGCTCCTCCAGCAGCATGGGCCCGAGATCGGCGTGCTGATGACGGACCAGCGCATGCCGGGCCACAAGGGTGTCTGGCTGCTCGAACAGGCCCGCCACCGGCAGCCGCACGTCCTCCGCATCCTCGTCACCGCTTACGCCGACATGGACGCCGCCATCCAGTCGGTCAATACCGGCGCCATCTACAAATACGTCACCAAACCCTGGGACCCGCCCGCCCTGGAAACCCTCCTCAAACGCGCCCTCGACTTCTTCCTCCTCAGCCGGGAGCGCGACCAGCTCATCAAGGAGAAGATGTCCATTCTCCACAACCTGATGATCGCCGACCGCCTCCTCAGCCTCGGGCTCCTCGCCGCCGGCCTCAGCCACCACATCCGCAACGCCCTGGTCTCCGTCAAGACCTTCCTCGATCTGACCCCCTCCAAGCTGGAGGCCGAAGGAGTCAATCTGGCCTCCCTGCGGCAGCCTGACTTCTGGAAAGAATACCACCAGAGTGTCCAGGCCCAGGTCGAACGCATCAACCACCTCCTCAAAGACCTCTGGCTCGCCGCTGAGAAACCCGCCTTCGAGTTCAAAGACGTCGTCCGCCTCCGCGACGTCATTGACTTGGTCATCGAGAAGTTCCAGCCCGCCCTCGCCGAACGTGGACTCCGGGCGGAAAACCACATCCCCCCCGCGCTCACTCACCTCACCGTCGACCACAAGCGCTTCAGCCGCCTCTTCGAACTCCTGCTCGAAGACGAACTGGTCTCCCTGCCCAGCGGCTGCCACATCGCTTTCCACGCCTGCGCCCATTGCGAAAACACCCGGGAACCCCACGTCCGCATCGAAGTGCGCGACGACGGCCCCGGCCTTCCCAAAGACGCCCTTCGACTCCTGTTCGATCCTTTCATGGTGCGGACCGACAGCCCGAGCGAATACGGTCTCCGCCTGATGGCCTGTTTCTTCATCGCCCATCAACATGGCGGGAAGATCATCGCCCAGAGCACCGAAGGCAAAGGGACCACCTTCCTCCTCAAGATCCCGGTCAACCCCGCTCAACTCCCCATTGTTGAGGAAAGCCAACTCTTCCTCGAACGCGTCTTCCTCAACGAGGAACTCTGGGAAGAACACTTGACCGGCGCCCCACCCGGCAAGGCTTCTCCGCCACCGGCGTGAACCCCACCCATGCGCAAAGGCTCCTCCCTCTCGATGCGATCCCTCGCCCCACTTCTCCGGCCGCGACGCGTCCTTGTCGCCGCGCTGTTCCTCCTGGCAACCGGTTGCGGAGACACTCGGGAGGACAGACAGTTGAAGCAGATGTGGGCCGACAAGACGGGCGAGGCGGCCCGCGACTACCTTGCCCGGTACCCGCAGGGAAAGCACGCCGAGCGGGCTCTGGGCATCCTCGAAAGCCTCGCCTACGCCGACGCCGGGAAGCGCGATACGCTGGAGGCATACCTGAAACACCTGGAAACCTATCCCCGCGGACCCAACGCCTGGCTCGTCAGGAAGGATCTCCGGAGACTGCTCTTTGGCGAAGGCTCTTCGGGCAAGGTCCCCGGCGACCCCCGCGAGGCACTGTCACGATACCTCGCCGCGGCGCCCAATGGCGAATACGTCGGCCAGGCGCGCGCGGCCATCGACAGCATCGACTGGCTGGAAGCCTACCTGGCCGACACGGAGGCCTCGTACGGGAGTTACTTGTCCCTTCACCCCGACGGCATGTACGGCGATGAAGCCCGCGGGCACATTCGCTCCAAGGGCCCAACCCCTCCGCTCCGCATCGGAATGTCGCGCGCCGAAGTGGAGAAGGCCCTGGGACCATGCGCGGTGGAGACCGACCTGTACCGAGACGTCCGTGAGGCGGTCCGTTACGGTCGTTACGCGCGTCTGGAGTATCCCACCCTCGGAATCTGCTGCTGCGTCCGCCAGACTGCCGAATGGGAGAAGGTCTACTCGTTGGCCTTCGACGAACGGTATTCCGGCGACTGCCGCGGCGTCCGAATCTCCATGACCAGAGACGAAGTGACCGCGCTGCTCGGCGTGACGACACCGAGGCAGGGCGCGAGCGAACACACACTGGAGTATCTGGACAGGAAGAGACCGGGAGACTTCAGATCGGGCTTCTACGTGACTCTCTCCGGGGAGCACCACCGCGGCGACGAGTATCGCGATGTGACCGTCTCGACCGACCAGAGCCTCCTCGACAGCCATCTGGTCCGTCACCAGGCGGGATTGCGGTCACTCGACCCCGGCGGCTGGCGCACGGTACTGACGGGCAGGAGGCTTGTGGTCGCCAGAAGCTTCGGCAAGGACCGCGTCATCCGGCTCTCCCTTTTCGACGAGGAAATTCACGGCCCATTCGCGGTGGCACGGATCCCAAAGCCAAGGTAGGGGCTGTGCCGCGGGGCGGCAGATTCCGTTGCGGGAAATCCGTTGTTGCCACAGCCGCCAATATGGCGTTAATTACTGCGTGACACAGGTTTGCCTCGGTTCATGGCGGACTGCGGGAGGCCGCCTCCGGAGAATGACTGAAGGCCCTGGCTGTAATCGGGTCCGCATGACCGAAACATGAAAACCATCCTGGTGCTGGCACCGCACCCCGGCTTTGCGGATGCGATCCGCACGGCGCTCAGTGCCGATTCCTACCGCGTCGTCCACCGCACCGACACTGAAGAAGCCGAACCGCTTCTTACCGCGGCGTTCCTGGACGCCTGTATCGTCGACGTGGAGCAGGTGCACGTGCAGGGAATCTGGATGGTGGAGAAGATCCGTCGCCGGTTGCCTTCGTGTCCGCTGCTGGTCTTCACGGAAGCCAAGGGATGGGAGTGGGAAGAAGAGGCTTACGTCCAGGGAGTCCGTCACGTGCTCACCAAGCCGGTGAAACCGCGCATCCTCGTGGCGTTGCTCGATCGTCTGTGGGCTTCCTCCGGGGCGCAGGCGACGCCCCCGGCGGCCGCGGCGCCGTTTCTGATCCCCTTCAGCGAGCCGGCTGCCGCCGAGGCGCCCCACGGCATACCCGCCTCGCTGCAGGCACTGCGCGACCTCTCGGCCATTCTCAGTCACTCCCTCTGCGCCGAGGCTCTACTGAAGCAGTTCCTTCTGCTCCTGCGTGAGATCATCGGGGTGAACCGCTCCGCGCTGTTCCTCCGCCAATCCACACCCAGATTCGGCGGGTCCCGGCCCTCGGAAGAACCCCCGCTCCTGCGCTCCTCCTGCGCCATCGGCCTGTCGCAGGGGTTGCTCGAGCACTTCAAGCTCACGTTCGACGGCGGCATCGGCGGCCACCTCTACCGCCACGGCCGTATCCTCCGTCGCGACAGCCGCGAGGCGCAGGCCGATCCCGCCATCCAGAAGGAGTTCGAACTGCTCGGGGTCCAGGTGGCCATCCCGGTTCCCGACCGTGAGACGCTGGTCGGCGTTGCCCTCTTTGACGGGCGGGTCACCGGCGAGCCGCTCGCCAACGCCGAACTCGAGCTGATATTCCACCTCCTCGAGGCGCTCGGGCTGGCCATCAGAAACATCTGGCTCCACGACCAGCTTGCCGCCAACAGCGAGATGATGACCGACGTCCTCCGCCAGCTCAGCAGCGGCTGCGTAGTGGTGGCGCGCGACCTGTCGGTCTTGCATGCCAACAAGGCCGCCCGACACTACTTCGCCCGCGGGGGACGCCGCGGCAGCGACTTCGATTTCGGCGACCTGCCCCAGGTCCTGGGCAGCAAGGTCTACCAGGTGCTCAAGACGGGCACCGGCATCGCCCCCTTCAACTACCGTCCGCCCGATTCGGCCAACTACATCTACCTGGTCACGATCGTCCCGGTCCAAAGCCAGCAAGCCGT
>CAYSPU010000182.1:10726-12421 GCA_964432995.1 uncultured Verrucomicrobiota bacterium | reverse complement strand
GGATGACCCACTCCTGCGTCTCCGGAAGGTACACCCGCTTGTCGCCTTCCTGTTTGGTGAAGAGACCCCACGTCTCGTTGAAGGTCACCCAACTGAAGATGGACGGATGGTTGAAATCGCGCGCCACCATGCCGCGCAGGGCGAATTCGCTCTCCCGCTGCGCCTCGGGCGTTGGCTCGCCCCAGAAATTGGGCACGTCGGCCATGATCAGCAAGCCGAGGCGGTCGGCCCAGTAGAGCTTCCGCGGCACTTCCACCTTGATGTGAATGCGGTTGGCGTTCAGCCCGATGCGCTTCGAGCGCAGGATCTCGTCCCGCATGAAGGCGTCACTTGGGAACGTGTAAAAGCCATCCGGGTGATACGACTGATCGAGTGTCATCTGGAGATAGACCGGCTTGCCGTTCAGCGTGACGTAGGGAAAGTCGGTGCCCGGCAGCTTGCCGACGCCGATCGTGCGCATGCCGAAGTAGGTTTGAACCCGGTCCTCCTCGCCGCCGGCACTCAAGGTGGCCTCCACCTCGTAGCGATACGGATCGTCCAGCGACCAGAGGTGCGGCTCCGGGATGGACACCTCGAACTGCTCCGCCTGCGCGCCGCCGGCGATGTCCTGGGTCACGTCCGCCACTCCGCCTGTGCGGAAGCGGAGGGTCAGCCGGGCGTTGTCGGGGGCGGGTTGGTTGAAGGCCGCGCGCACGGTCACCGTGCCGGCGTCCGGTTTCGGCAGGTAGTGCAGCGAGGTGAGGTGCGTTGCCGGCCGGGCTTCCAGATAGACCGTCTGCCAGATCCCTTTGGCCGGACCATAACCCTGCTTGCCCTCGAGCTTAAACGGATGCGGCGTGTCGTCGACGCGCAAGACCACCTGCTGGTCCTGACCCCACTTCGCGTGCGGCGTCAGTTCAAACTCGAATGGCGTGTAGCCCCCCCGATGCTCGCCCACCGCCTGGCCGTCCAGCCAGCCCTTGGTCTGCCAATCACAAGCGCCCACCACCAGGAACACGCGCTTCCCCTTCCAGGCCTCGGGCACCTGAACCGTGCGCCGATACCACCCGATGTCCGCCTGGCTGGCGAGGCCCGACAGCTTCGAGCCCCACGGGAAGGGCACCGTGATCCTCTCCGGAAACTCCGTCTCCGGTGCCGACCAGGCCGCTCCCTCGCCGACGTTCTCTTTGTCGAACCGGAACTGCCATGTTCCGTTGAGGCAGAGCCATTCGGCGCGCTCGAAATCCGGTCGGGGATGCTCCGGCAAGGGGATCGTCGGGGACGCTTCTGCCCCACCAGACAGCAGACAGATCGCGGCCGCAACCACGACTTCCGTTGTGGGGAAGAACCTTCGCAGCGGGCAGGAAGTGAAT
Organism: uncultured Verrucomicrobiota bacterium; assembly: GCA_964432995.1. Classification (GTDB taxonomy): domain Bacteria; phylum Verrucomicrobiota; class Verrucomicrobiia; order Limisphaerales; family JAHDYP01; genus CAYSPU01. The sequence continues at coordinate 11,069 of CAYSPU010000182.1, read as the reverse complement.
CGGGGGTCTCTATTTCTCATAGCAGCGCTGGCTTGTTCGAGCCGCAGTATGCCGAACCAGCGGGTCAGGACAACGCCCGAATTGCGGAAAAGCGGACCGCCCGACGTCCCGCCGGCCGCAGCACCATACGCCGGACGCGCCTCCGAACCTTCAAGCGCCTCCCGTCCGCTCGTCGCTGCTGCGACCGAGGTGCCAGCCTCCGCCAAGGCTACGGCTTGGCAGGCGTGTCACGCTCCGTCGGACAAGGCGGGTCCCTGGCGCCGCAGTCGCGCGACGGCAGGACGGTGGCGTCTTGAGCCGCAGCCGATGGTGTGTGCGCTCTGCTGCGGGTCGAGATGACCCG
>CAYSPU010000182.1:0-10626 GCA_964432995.1 uncultured Verrucomicrobiota bacterium | reverse complement strand
CCGCAGACCGCGAGGTTGGGGACCGCGGCTCGTCTTGAGCCGCAGCCGATGGTGTGTGCGCTCTGCTGCGGGTCGAGATGACCCGCGGTCCGGAAGGGCCGATGCGCGTGCGGCAGTGTTAGGCACCCGCAGACCGCGAGGTTGGGGACCGCGGCTCGTCTTGAGCCGCAGCCGATGGTGTCTGCGTTCTGCTGCGGGTCGAGATGACCCGCGGTCCGGATGAGCCGGCGCGCGTGCGGCAGTAGTCGGCCAATCGAGAGCCGGCCAGATTCCGGACCGCCCGACGTCCCGGCGGGCAGCAGCCTCACCCGCCGGACACAGTCACGGACCTGCGAGTTGGCTCAATTGCACCGCCCGGCTGCGTGTGCCGGCAGCTTTTCCTTCAGGAATTGCGTCAGGGTCTCGAAGAGACGGTTCCTGCAACGCGGGGCACGCACTTCTCCCCCTCACCCCGACCCTCTCCCGTCCAACTTCCAATTTGGGGTGCGTTGAACGTTGAGCGTTACGGATCATGAGCAACACCCGCATGATTCAACTCCTCTCAGCGTTCTCCTTCGCCGTCGGGCGGCGCGGCCGCGGCCGGGCCGCATCGGCTCCGGACCCAGGTTAACGGCAGCTCCACCTGCGGGCGGAACGCGTCACTGCGGAGGTAGCGGAAGAGGCTGCGGCGGAATTGCCGCGCGGCGGGCCGACGGTCAAGGTCGCTGGTCAGGTCGTAACCGCAGACGAGCAATGACCCGCCTCCCACGCGGCCTTCGAACACCTGCGCCAGCCGGGTGTTGTAGTGAAAGTCCGGCACCGGCTGCACGATGGGGCGCAAGGCGACAGGCGCGCCTTCCAGATCGAATGTGGTTGCGCCAGCACACAGGGCATGCCACTGCCAGTCGCTGTGGCCGTCGTTCGGAAAGGCCGCCAGGGCTGCATGCCGCGCCTGACAGAGCACACCGAGTGACGAGAACTTGTCGCCCCACCAACCTGCCGACCAATACACGGACTCGAAACCGGTCTGGGCCGCGTACGGATTCTTCAAGCCGTGCGCCAGGAGCAGCACTCTGCCGCCGCCGTTGAGGGTCTCGATGGCGGGGCCGTCCAGCGCGCGGGTTACCACTACGCCTTCGGGTTCCGGATCGGGAATGGAGGCCGGGTAGACCCAGATCGGCCATTGATTCTCCACCGCAGAAACGCGCACGCAGAACATCAGAGCCGAGGCGTCACCGACGCGGTCGAGCGACACGCGGACGGTGCCCAAGTCCGACAGTCCGCCGGCGGGAATCGGCTTCGCCGCCAGTTCGCCGCGCGCGATTTCCTTGCCGGCTCGGACGCGCAAGGACCACTGGACGGGACTTGGGGGCAGATCATCCGCGCCATAGTGCGCCACCTGCAATCGGGCCGTGAACGTCTCTTCGGTGGTCCAGACGTATTTCGCAAACCGCGACAAGACCACGGTCGGGGCGCTCCAGGCCCGGACTTCGGCCGGGCTGACGACGCCCTTACTCTCCCAAAATGGGTCGAGGATGCCGACCAAGGCTTCGCTCTGACCGGTGAAATCGCTGAGCATGAGCAGTTGGTAGCCCGCGTAGCCGCTCGTGCGCAGCATCGCTTCGTGTTCGGCCTTGTACTGGGTGATCTGGAACTGTGCCGAGGCGCGGACGAAGTCGGCGGCCTGGCCGCCCAATCCGTTGGCGATCAGGGTGCGGCGGTAGCGCTCGAGGTTCAACGGCCGCAGCGGTCCGGTGAACTTCGGCAGGAGCGCATCGTAATCGGGAAAGACCGGCCGTTGCCCCGTTTCATGGGCGATCAGCGGCGCCGGAGAAGCCGCGGCCGCGCGGGCGAAGTCCCAGTCCGTGTGCGGCGGGCCGACGCCCCGCGTGCTGGCGCCGGTGTGATGCGTGAACCAGTAGTCGTCGGCGGCCAAGTGCTTGCGGGCGCCGCAACCCGCATAGAGCCGACGCGGATCCAACTCCTTGATCTCCGCAACCATCGCGTTGACGCGGTCCCAATCCGTGTTCTGCATCCCGAACTCATTGCCGATGGCACAAAGCAGGAACGAAGGGTGGTTGCCATAGGCGGCGGACATGCGCCGCAGTTCAGCACGCAAAAACTCGGTAATGCCCGCGTCCCGACCGATGGCCGGCGGTCGGGTCACGGTTTGCGTGCCCCAGTCGTCCACCCAGGCCGGCGCCTCCGCCTGGAGATACACGCCCAACCGGTCGGCGGCCTCGAAAGCCGCCTCGGGCGGACACCACGTGTGGAAGCGGACATGGTTGAAGCCATATTCCTTGACTGTGCCCAAGACGCCTTCCCATTCGGGCACGGTCATAGGCGGGTGGCGCGTTCTTGGGTAGACCGCGCAGTCCAGCGTGCCGCGCAGAAACAGGCGGCGCCCGTTCAGGCGAAGCTCTTTGCCGATCCGTTCGAGGTGTCGGAAGCCGAACGTGGCGCTGACCTCCTCCCGTGGTTCCCCCGGGCGTTCCAGCGTGGCGTGAAGGCGATAGCGGACGGGACGGAACTCATCCCACGCCAGCGCGGGTTCCGCGAGTCGGAGGAGGGCTTGGTGGGTGCTCGCGCCCGGCGGGCAATTCAGGCGGGCATCCGCTTGCGTCAGGAAACGATCCTCGTGCTCCGGGAGCAGACGGAGCCTGAGGGGTACGGTCACCGCCACCGTGCCCGCATTCGCCACCTGCGCGACCACGCGCACCGATTGCCGGTCGGCCGCGGGATGGATGTCGAGCGCGCGAACGGACAGCGCGTTGGCCGCCTCCAACACGATGCTTCCGATCAAGCCGTTCCAGCGCGACTGGGTTTCCGGTCCATAGGCGTGTGTCACCGTCGAGAGATTGTGAACCATCCGGTTGTCCACGCAGATCGTCAGCCGATGTCGGCCGGGCTCAAGCGTGCCAAGCTCATGTCGATGCTCGGCCACCAGGCTGTCCGCCTCCCCCGCCCGGCGTCCGTCCATCCACACCTCGGTCTTCCACAGGGCGCGCTCGAGGCGCAGCACCACGGGCCGCCCGCTCCACTTCCGCGGGATCTCGACTTCGCGCTCGTACCACGCGGGGCCGACGAACAAATGCCGGCGCACCAGATAACCGTGTTCGTCGGCGCGCACCGGCTCCTTGACGCCCGGAAAACGCGTGGTCACCGGGAAGGGCGCCCCGTGGAGCATGGTGTTCGTGTCGAGCGCGAAACCGAATCCGGCGCGGTCGGTGGTGTTGGGCAGTGCGATGCGGTCGTTGCCCGGCAGAGGCGACGCGGGCCAGTGCTCTCTGCCTCCCCGGTCCTCGGGGTCCAGATGCAGACGCCACTCGCCGGCCAGGTCGATGGTTTCGGCGGCCGTCCCAGCAAACGAGGTCAGGAACAGGAACGCGCCCAGAAGCAGCCCTCGACGACAACGCGCGAAGGCGACTCCGCTCCGGCCAGACTTGGATGCCGGGAAAACCGGTGCGCTCCGGGGCCATGCACCTGGCCGGATTCCCCTCACCCGTCCCGCGGCTGCGGGACACCCTCTCCCCCTGGGAGAGAGATGAGGTGAGGGGGACAGGTGCGCGGAGAGGTTACCCTGAAGACTGGTAGGGCGCGACTCCGAAGAGGACTCGCGAGCAGGTTTCCGCATCGCGCCGGAAATCAGTCGTTCGGATACAGCATCCTGCGGCGCCCTCGGAGAGGTCGCCCTACCTTCCATGCGAAGTGGCATCCCAGAACGGAAAGGGGAATTCATGGAAAGGCGGCGGGCAGGATGATATCGCCCGGGGCCTGACCGGTGGCGGGGCGGGAGAACGTCTCGCCGTATTTGGTGAATCCCTCCACAAAACCGCCGTGGCTCAAGAAGAATTGACCGTCTTCGACGCCCATGAAACGGTCCAAGCGATCGCGGCGGCCGGTGGGATCGTGACTGAAGCTCGCCGCGGTCAACTCCACCCATTCGCCAGTATCACGCCGAATCCACTGGTTGCCGTAAAGCGCCTTGCGGCGGAGATGGCCGTTGCTGCCCCAGAAGTTCTCGCTGAAGCTGTGGGGACGCTTCAGCCAGCCGCCTTCGCGGGGTGCCTTCCAGGACGAGATCAGCATCCACTTCCGGCTGTCCGGGTGGAAGTAGTAGCCGGAGAAGACGGTGAAGGTCGTGTTTGTGGGCTGGGCGGTGACGAGGAACCGTTGCTTGGTGCCGGTCTTCCAGGGGTATTTCAGATGGCTGTGGCCGCCGGTGCCCTCGTTGCCAAAGTCACCCGAGTAGACCCCGTCGCCCTTGCCGAGCAGTTGAACCCGGTTCTCGGCCGCCACCTTGTCGCGATCCACCGCCTCGTCGCCGCTGTCCCACACGGAGAAGATGATCCGCCTTTCGGTGGCGCTGTTGACCTGCATTCCGAAGTAGCCGCGATGCCAGCCGCACGCCATGTAGAAGGTCGCCGTCGGATCGTCGACCGCCGTCACCTCACAGTAGAACACCGCGATGTTCACCTCGGCCGCCACGGGGTACATCAGATGTACCGAGGCGGCGTTGCGGCGCTCCTGCAGGTTGAAATGGGCATCCACCACCGCCGGGCCGTCGAGCCGAAGGGCGTCGAGGTCGCCGAACGGCCGCCCCTTCCCGCCCAGCGCGGTGAGCGCGAAGCGCTGGTAGCCGGGTTGCACAATGTGGAAGACGCCAAAGTCCGCCGTCACCGCCACGTCGTCCCCGGCCCCCAGGACCGTCGCCTCACGCGAATGGTCCGACACGGTGAGTTTGAGCCTGGATTCCACGTCCTGGGGCAGGCGCAGGAAGAACTGGGCGGAGACTTCGCCTGTTCGCTGGAACTGGCCGTACCAGTTCACCGAGAGCGCCGGGTCGATCCAACGCGTGACGCCGCGGCGGGAGATCCGGGCGCCCTCGGCGTCCGGTAACGTATAGGCAGTGAACGCAGGCACGCGCACCTCCGCGTGGCCTGCGGAGGCGAGCAGGGCGAGCACGACGATCGTCTGGCATCGCATACGGGTTGACAAGAACCGCAGCCGTGGCCATTCAAGCCTTGGGGCGCCCTGGCGGTCGAGCTTGAAACGCAGGATGCCTGAAACCCGGAATTGCCAATCCGTCGCCCCGCGGCTAGCGTTCCGCCGCCAACATCGCCATCTTATGACCAGCAATCGCCGATCCTTTCTGGCTACCACGAGTTTGGGCGCCGCGGCCCTCGCCCTCCCTGCCACCGCCGCACACGCGGCTTCCAAGTCCGCTTCGCCGCGCATCAAGCTCGCCATCGCCTCCTACTCCTACTGGCACTTCCGAACGGACCGCGTGCCCATCGAAACCGTCATCGACAAGGCCGCCCGAATCGGCGTGGAAGGCGTCGACATTCTCCATCGCCAGATGGATATCGGCGAGAAGGAACCGCTGACCGATGCCGGGATTGGCTACCTGCAGAAGCTCAAGCGCCATGCCTTCCGAAGCGGGATCGACCTGGTTTGTCTTTCGATTCACCAGGACTTTGTCGATCCCAGCCCCGACTACCGGCGCCAGCAAGTGGAGCATACGCACAAGTGCATCGAGATTGCCCACGAATTGGGCGTGCCCTGCATCCGGCTGAACTCCGGTCGCTGGAACACGATTCCCTCGTTCGACGACCTGATGAAGGCCCGGGGCGACGAACCCGTCTTGCCCGGCCACACCGAGGACGAAGGGTTCAAGTGGTGCATCGAGTGCATCGAACGGTGCCTCCGCAAGGCCGAGCGCTGCGGCGTGATCCTGGCCCTGGAGAACCACTGGGGCTTGACGCGCACGCCCGCGGGGCTGCTGCGGATTGTCGACGCCGTGAACTCTCCCTGGCTCGGGGTGCTGGCCGACACCGGCAATTTCCTCGAGAATCCCTACGAGCAACTCGCCCGCATCGCGCCCAAAACGGCCTACATCCAGGCCAAGACCTACTACGGCGGCGGCGAATGGTATACGCTGGATCTGAAGTACAAGCGCATCGCCGAGATCTTCCGCCAAGCCGGCTATCGCGGTTACGTTGGCCTCGAAATGGAGGGCAAGGAGAACCCGGACACCGCCGTGCCGAAGAGCATCGCGGTTCTGCGCAAGGCCTTCGGGGGTTAACCCGCAAGTCGGCGAGTCGGCAAGTCGGCAAGTCGGGGTATTGGCCGTCGTGCCGACCTGCCGGGCTCGCGGTCCCCTTGCCTGCTACAATCTCGCCGCCGAATTCCCGTCGCCAACGGACGGCCGCTGTCGTAAGCATTCGGCAACTCAGGAGCTGCAGCCTATGGTGCGCCTCGTATTCCGTGCCGCCGGGTCTCCGGATCACACCGAGGTCGATCTCGCGCCCGGCGTCTACCAGATCGGCCGCGATCCCGCGAACGAGATCGTCGTGGAGGACGACTCCGTGTCCGCCCGGCACTGTGAAATCACCGTGGCCCCCGAAGGCGCCGTTGTCCGCGACCTCGATTCCACCAACGGCATCCAGGTGGACGGCCAACTCGTGGCCGAAGCAATCCTGCGTCACGGTCAAACGCTGCAGGTCGGCAACGTCCCCTTCCGCGTCGAGTCGGCTGAGCGGATCAGTGGCGCCAATTCGACCGCCGTTCCGCCCATGCCGCCCTCCGGAGTGAGCATGTGCAGCAATCATCCGGAGGCACCCGCCGAGTGGCTGTGCCCGCGTTGTCATCGACTCCTCTGCACCGCCTGCCTGGTCCCGCGGCAGGTTCACGACAAGTCTCTCAACTTCTGTCCCCAATGCGGCGGGCACTGTGTGCCGTTCGGTTTGCAGGTCGGATCACCGACGAAGCAGGCGGGTTCGTTCTACGCGCAGGTGCCCGGGGCGTTTGGTTACCCGCTGCGGGGCGATGGTTTGGCGCTGCTGATCTGCGGCACGCTGTTCTTTGCGGTTCTGAACGCGTTTTCCGGGCGTGCCGGGGTGTTGGGCCTCCTGGTCGCCATCTTCAGCGGCGGCTACCTCTTTGCCTTTGTGCAGAGCGTCCTGGTCACCTCGGCGCAGGGGGCGGAACGGACTCCTTCGTGGCCCGACTTCAGCAATTGGTGGGAGGATATCATCCGCCCCTACCTGTTGTTCCTCGGCTTGTTTGCCTTGTGCTTTGGCCCGGCAATCGGCTTCGCTCTCGTCGCGGCGGACCAGGCGGAGACCTCGGGGCAGGCGGCCTGGGGGCCACTCGCCGCAGCCATCGGCCTCGGGATCGCGGGGGCGCTCTATCTCCCGATGGCACTGCTGGGAGTCTCCATGGCCGACGGTCTGGCAGGAGTGAATCCCTTGCTGGTGATGCCGTCGATCCTGCGCATCCCCCTCGAGTATGGAACGGTCTGCGGTTTCTTGCTTCTGGCACTTGCGGTGAACTACGGCGGGCAGTGGGCCCTGAACCTCGTGCGGATCCCCATCCTGACGGGCTTGCTTTCGTGGTTTGTGTTCCTCTACCTCCTGGTTGTTGCGATGCGCCTCCTCGGGGTGATGTACTGGGCCTGCCGCGACCGTCTCGCCTGGGTCTGAAGCCGGTCACCGCCGACGCGTGCCATCCTCCTGTGGTGCTCGCGTGGACAGAGGACCGCCCTGCCCGATGCGCCAGATGCCTGCGGTAGGGCGCGCTCTCCGCAGCGCGCCGAGAACACGCACATCGGAGACAGCACCCAGCCCGGAACTCTAACGATGGATCGGCGCACCAGATTTCCGGGCTCCTCGGTGCGAGCCGCCCCGCCCGGAGATGCCGGGAAGGTCGCAGACCGGCCTCGCGTGCGGTGCCGCATTTTCCTTTGTCCAATTGCCCGTGTTCGTGCGACTCACCTGTAGAGTGATGGAGTGACTATGTATCCCACCGAGAACGACCTGGTGAAGGCAGTCTGCCGCGGGGAATTGCGCGCCGCTACGGATCTGGTAGACCGGTTCTACGCGACGCTCTACGCCTTTCTTCGCCGGCTGACAGGGACTGAAGCCGACGCTGCGGACCTCACCCAGAAGGCCTTTGGGCGTGTCTGGCAGGCTTTGCCCCGCTTTGCCGGTCGTTCCTCTCTCAGTTCGTGGCTCCATGGCGTCGCCTACCATGTCTACCAGGACTGGCGACGCGCCAACCACCGCCTCGAATCACGCCCGGAGGACTGGTGGGCGGACTGCCCCGACCCCGCACCCGGCCCGGACGCCGCAGCCGTTCGCTCGGACCTGGCGTCGACGCTCTATGCCGCCGTCGAGGCACTGGAACCTGACCTCAGGGGTGCCGTCCATCTCCATTACTATCAGGGCCTCACGCTGGACGAGACGGCCGAGGTCCTGGGGATAGCGGCCAGCACGGTGAAGTACCGGCTCCGCGGTGCCATCGAACGCCTCCACTCCCAAGTGGCCGACCGGCCTCAGCCCGCGGCCACTCTCAACTACAGCCGAAGACCATGAATCCCACCCCTGAAGAAATCGAACGAACCCTGCGTCAGGCGCCGCAGCCTCAGACGCCGGCTGGCTTGCGCCAGCAACTGCTCGAACAGATGCCTATCCCCAGCCCGGGCGCGGCACCGGCTCGCGGACAGCTCGCCGAGCTCCCCTGGTTCCGCCGCTGGCGGCTGGCGCTCGCGACCGGCGGCGTGGCCGTCGTGAGCATCATCGCACTCGGTGTGCAGCAGGCCGAAATCCGAGAGCTGAACGCCACTATCGAAAGCCTCCGGCAGCAACTCGATCAACCCGCCCCCGCTCCCGCCAAGGCGACCGTGCCAGTCGGCTCGCAGCCAAACACTGCGGAGAACGTCACCGCCGAAATCGAGCAGCTCCGGATGCGGGTGGCCAAGCTCACCGCCGAGATCGCGGCGACGGAGGCGTTGGCCACGGAGAATCAGAAGCTGAAGGCCCAACTGGAAGCGGGAATCGCGGCCACCCCGGAGGAATTCGAAACGATGGTGGCCGCCCGGGAGAAGGCGAAGCTGATCATGTGCGTGAACAACATGAAGCAACTCGGTTTGGCCGCGCGCATTTGGGCGACCGACAACGGCGACATCTTCCCGCCGGACGTGCAGTCGATGAGCAACGAGCTCGCCACGGCGAAGGTCCTGGTCTGTCCGTCAGACGAGGGTCGCCTCGTGGCGGCCAGTTGGCCGGCGTTGACGACGGCGAATGTGAGTTACGAGTATCTGGCACCCTCGGCGGAAGAAACTGAACCCCAGCGCGTCATGTTCCGCTGCCCCATCCATGGGAACGTCACCCTCTGCGATGGCAGTGTCCAACAGGGCTTGGCCAAGACGCATCCTGAACGGTTCCGCACCGTCGACGGCAAGCTGTACCTCGATTTGGCCGCCGGCGCGTTCACGGAAGCGAACGAGGCCTTGCGCCGCCGCTACGGGCTCGATGAACGAGGCGGCGTCACCCCGGACGGCGGGTCGCCCCAAGTCGCGCCGGCCGACTCCGGATCCGTGCCGGAAGAGCATATCAAGCTGTTGCGCGAACGCTACGGCATCGTGATTCCGCAGGCCTCAACGAATGCCGCGCCCGCCGAACCCGAATCGGAGGATCAACCGTGAGCCTGCGCTCCCTGGTCACCATTGTGGCCGCAGCCGGCGCCCTCCTGGGCGTCGGCGCTGTTCTCCAGCAGCAAGCGCAGCTTGAATCGCTGCGCTCAGAGACGCGGCGACTGCGAACAGCACTAGAGTCTCCGACGCCACGCTCGCTGCCCCAACCGGCACCCGACGCCACTGCAGCCCGCCTGAGCGATGCGGAGAAGAGCGAACTGATGCGCCTTCGGGCCGCGGTGGCGCAGTTGCTCCAACGCCAACGTGAACTGTCCGCCGTACGCGAGGAGAACGTCAGGCTGCGGGCACGTCTGGCAGCGGGGGGCGCCGGGGGAGTGGAGGGGGTGCCGGCGCCGCCGGGCTGGATCCGACGGCGCGACGCCCGGTTCGCCGGTCTGTCGACGCCGGAGGCCAGTCTCGAGTCGCTCTTCTGGGTGATCGAACACGAGGACACCAACCGCCTCTTTGCCATGCACACGGGGAGCAGCCTGGAAACCCTCCAGCGCATGCTCGACCAGGAAGGCGCGAAAGGCCTTTGGGAGCAGTTCAGAATGGTCCCCGGTTTCCGCATCGTCGGCAGCGAAGCTCGCTCCGACCACGAGGTCGTTCTACGGGTCGAGGTTGCTCCAGGACTCCCGGCGACGGACATGAAGCTGTTGCGCGTGGGTGCCGAGTGGAAGCTCAGTCTCTGAGAGGTCAGTTCAGGCGCGGCGTCCTTCATGGATCGCCATGATGCCCCCCAGAATCGCGTGCACCCGCAAGTCGATCCACCCCGCCTCTGCCATCTGCGCCGCTAACTCGGGAGCTGAAGGATACGCGCGCAGCGATTCCAGGATGTAACCGTAGGCGTCCGCATCCCCACAGAAGACGCGTCCGAACAACGGCACAAGGCCGCGCAAGTAAGCGAAGTAGATCGCCCGCCAGAAACGGTTGGCCGGCTTCCCAAAGTCCAGCACCAGGAGTCGGCCCCCGGGACGGAGCACCCGGTGCAACTCTCGTAGTCCGGCCCGGATGTCCGGCAGGTTGCGCAGCCCGTAGCTGATGGTCACCAGGTCAAACGCGCCGTCCACGAAGGGAAGTCGCATTCCATCAGCCGCGACGAACCGCACGTCGCGGCCGCCCGGCGGCGTCGCGTTGCTCCTGGCGGAGATGCGGCGGGCGGTGGCGCCTTC
>CAYSPU010000181.1:0-12428 GCA_964432995.1 uncultured Verrucomicrobiota bacterium | reverse complement strand
GTTGGGAGGTTCAGGGTTCACGGTTGGGAGGTTCAGGGTTCACGGTTGGGAGGTTCAGGTCACGGTTGGGAGGTTGGATTCTGCGCCTTATGCGCCTTTTCGCGGCTATTCCCTTCAATTCGCGCAATTCGCGTCTTCCCCACCGACGAACAATACCGTCCAGCCCTTCGGCCGAATCCGTGTCCATCCGTGTTCATCCGTGGTTGAATCCCAAGAACAGTTCACCCTCGATTGTGGCCCTTCGAGTCACCACCCGCTTCTCGCCGCTCACACCACATTCCCAGACACGCTGACCGGCGCGCCGGATTGATCGTCCACGCCCGGCGCCTGTCGGAACGCGCAGCCCGAGATCGCCGCCGCTTTCAGCCCTTTCTCCAGCAGGATCGCGCGTTTCCCAGCATCCAGGAACTCACAGGCGTTGACGAGCAGCCGCCCGCTCGCGGCCCGCACGCACGGGTCTCCCTTCCCGGCATGATCCCATCCGGTGAAATGGCAGGCAGACAAGACCAGTGTGCCGGGGCCTTGATGCCGGATCTGCTCCCGCGTGGCCTCCGTCCCCCAGAAACCGCAGTTGGTGAACTTCACCGGTCCCTGGTTCTTCGGACCGATCTCGACCGTCGACATGAACTGCCCGTTCACGAACTGCACCCCGGCGTGGCCCTGGGTGCGGTCCACTTGCACGGCGACCGGGCAGATGTCACCGCCGGACTGGGTCACGACGGCGTTGCCGGGGCCGTGGCCGAAGTCGTCGAAGTGAAATCCGATGCGCGGGAAGATCACAAAGCTGTTGCTGATGAACTCCCAGTCGGTCTTGCCGATCTTGAAGCCGACGAGGTTCTTCTCGAGGTAGGCCTTGATGTCGCCGCCCGGAAAGCCGGGCTTCAGCGCCATGCGCGTCCAGAAGTTCGGATTGAAATGGACGTTCTCGAGGCGGCCGATGTCGGTGCACTGGTCGATGTAGACGCCGATCTCGAGCGGACAGGCGAACACGTTGCGCACCAGGTGCAGCTCGTTCCATCGGCTCCCGACATCGATCGCCCGATACGGATTGGTGATCGTCAGGTCGAGGATCTGGCAAAGCTCGCCGTCGGCCCGGATCGTCCACGGATACGGGGTGACGTTGCTGAGCGTCTGCTCGGGGTAATGGATGACCAGGTTCCGGACGACGCCATTGGGCTTCAGCGTGATCAGCGGTTCGCCGTCCGGCTGGCCCCGGCCCCCCAACGCCAGCAGCACGGTGCCGATCGGATGCTCGCTGTGCGGCACCCCACCGGACGCGCCCAGCAGGGTGACCCCTGGCGGAACCGTGAGTGCCCCGCGCACCACGTACATGCCCGGCGGGAGATAGCAGACGGGCGTCGATGTCTGGGCGCGGTCGAGGGCCGCTTGGATGGCTTGGGTGTCATCGGACTGGCCATCGGCCTTGGCGCCAAGTTGGCGGGCGTCAATCACCGGTCCGGTGATCAGCGCAGCTCCCGCGGGGTCGGCCGCCCGAGCCGCGGCCACTCCCAGGCCGGCCATTCCCATACACCCGGCCCCGAGCGCGGAGCGTTCAACAAACCCACGGCGCGAGAGAGCGGAAGCGGAGGATCCCCGATCGGACTGGTGATTGGCTGGCATGGAAGGGACCATAGTGGCGTGGATGCCTCCGGCCAAGACCGTTCCTACGCCCGGCGAAACACAGTGACCGGAGGATGAGCAGCCAGAGGAATACGCGTTCGCGTCCACACTCTGCTGTCTTCACTCCCTGTGAACGCCTGGTCCGAACGGGAATCGGCAGAGGACATAGAGAGGCCACCGCCTTCCGCTTCTAAACAGAAGCACGCAAAGGACCCCAAAGGACCCGCCTCGACTCCGGTCTCAATGCGAATCTCGCCGTTCCAGCCAAACTCGATTCGCGAGAATTCGCGCAATTCGCGTCTTCCTCACCACCGAAGAACCTCACGCATCCCTTCGGCAGAATCCGTGTCTATCCGTGTTCATCCGTGGTTGAATCCACAAACGCACGGACCTTGGCCGGCGACCATCCGCCATCCGCTCTTCACTTCGCTGGCAATGCCTTCTTCGCCCGTTTGATCATCTCCTGGAGGCGCACATCCGCCCCGCCGCGCCGCACGCTCTCGTCGGCCGCCTCCATGAACGCGAAGATCTCGAGCGTCTCCTTCTCGGGCACTGGTGCGATCCCCGTCTGAAAGAACTTCACGATCTCGCGCACCAGGGGCGCATAGCCGTCGTAGCTCCCGACCGGGCTTTCGCCCTTCTCGCCCACTGCCCGGCCGCCGTAGGTCTTCGGGTCTTCCCGAAAGACGCCGACCCGGCCGCCACGCCAGTTCCCGGTCACTTCGATCCGGCCGTCGGCGGTCAGGCCGCGCTTCACGGTCTCGCAACCGGTTCCCATGACGGTGAACAGCGATTCCACACCATGAATCCCGTACCAGAACAAGTCCGGGTGCGTCTTCTCGAGCGGGCACGGACTCGACGTTTCGGCGCGCCGCACCTTGCCCAGGGAACCGTTGCGGACTTCGACGGTTTTGGTGCCGAAGCGGAGGGACGAGGCGCTGAACACGGGGACCTTCGCCGCCCGGGCCAGGCGGAAGATCTCGAGTACATCCCGCAGCGAACCCGCCATCGGCTTGTCGATAAACAACGGCTTGCCCGCGGCAATCACCGGTCGCGCCTGGGCCAGATGCGGCCGTCCGTCCACGCTCTCGATCAACACCGCGTCCACGTGCTGGCACAACTCCTCGATCGTCCCATAGATCTTCACCCCGTATTTCTCCTCGAGTTCGCGCGTGTAGCCGTCCACTCGAGTGTGGCTGGACTCGATGTCGGCGCTCCCGCCTTTGAAGCCGGCCACCACCCGGGCGCCGGCCACGTGCTGGGCGTTGTTCGTGTCGTTCAGCAAGGCGGTGAACGCCGTCACATGCGACGTGTCGAGTCCGACCAACCCCAGGCGCAACTCGGCGCCCGCTGCCACCGTCGCCAACCAGACTGTCATGCTCGCAACGATCAATCTCTTGGATTTCATGTTCTCTTTCCTATTGCCGAACTCGGCACTCTCGCTCCCCATCTGCCGCGCGCCGCGGGAACTTCCCAACTCGCAGACGACCGACTATCCGGAACCCCGGCTCCCGTCAACCGCAGAAGCAGTTCCCGGAGGCACGCAGACGGACAGGCGACGTGCGCCCGGTGGTTGCTGGAGAGGCGCGCGAGGCGACTCAGGACGAGCAGGCGCGAGTCACGTGTTCATCCGCCTGAATTCGGGGCGGGTCATGAATAGCCATGCTCTACGGGTTCTGTGTTCGGCCCCGAATACGTTGGGCTGCCTTTGGACGAAACGCCAGCACAGCCAGGGGCCACGTTCGCGTCAATTCGCGCAATTCGCGTCGGCTCCCTTCGCCAGCGTGATCTGGTGGGACCATGCATTCGAATCCGTGTTCGTCCGTGTCCATCCGTGGTTGGGAAACCGCGGATTGTGGCCGGCTGTTCGCGTTCGGCTCGCTGCCGACTTGCCAGCGTCGGGCGGCTCGCGTATCAAACAGCGCCATGAAGATTGCCCCCCACTGGCTGGTCCTCGGCACCGCTCTCCTGCTCTCGCCCGCGCTCCCCTCTTGGGCGCACTCGGCCAACGAAGCCGCCCCTCGAGGCGATTCGGGCTGGAAGAATCGCCAGGAACTGCTCAACCAACGTGCGGCGGACGCCGGCGAGAAGGCGCAGGTGGTGTTCATCGGCGATTCCATCACCCAGGGATGGGAAGGTGACGGTAAGGAGGTCTGGGCCCGGTACTATGCCCACCGGAACGCGGTCAACCTCGGCATTGGCGGCGATCGCACTCAGCACGTCCTCTGGCGCCTCGGGAACGGCAACCTCGAGGGCCTCAAGCCCAAGGCCGCCGTCGTCATGATCGGCACCAACAACTCAAACGGCGAAGACAACACCGTCGAGCAGATCGCCGAAGGTGTCGCCGCCATCGTGCACAAACTCCGCAGTGCCTTGCCGGACACCAAGGTCGTCCTCGTGGCGATCTTCCCCCGCAGCGAGAACCCGACCCCGCAGCGCGGCAAGATCCTCATGGTCAACCAGGTCATCCGCCGGTTGGCCGATGACCGGGATGTGTTCTGGATCGACTTGGGCCACCTGTTCGTTGACGACGAAGGCTCCATCCCGCGCGATCTGATGCCCGACTTCCTGCACCTGACGGCCAAAGGCTACGCCATCTGGGCCGAGGCCATCGAGGATCGCCTATCGTCGATCCTCGGGGACACGAAGGTCCAACCGGCGAGCCCTACCGAGGCCGCCAACGACAACCTGGGAAAGTAAGCGTCGCGGCGAATACCATGGGGCGCCAGAGTGACTATGCGCACATATCGGCTACTTCGTGCCATTGTTCTGGGGAGCGCTGCCCTCGCCTGGGGGCTCGTTCTCCACTCCAACGCCCAGACCCTGACTGATGGTCAGCGCGCTCGCCTGGCTGGAGGGCGACGTCTCGAGAAGAGCGGTTGGATCTATGTCCATCTCGAGGGCACCGCCCCTGCCCGCGGCTTGCAGCATGGATACCTTCTCGCCCCCGAGATCGCCGAAGGCATCCGCGCGCCCCGCATCTCGTGGGAATACGAGTCTGCGATGGAATGGCGCTGGCTGACGGAAAAGGCGGAGGCGATGTTCGCCCCGCGCATCGATCCGGAGAACCTGGCGGAGATCGACGGTATCGTGGAGGGCCTGCAGGCATCTGGTGTCCGCTCCAGCCGCGGTGAGGTCATCGCCTACAACGGGTGGATTGAGCTGGCCGGTTACTGGTGGCCGGGCGAATTCGAGAAGCTGAAGTCGGGCGCCACTCCGCCACCGGTTCGAGAGTCATGCAGCGCCTTCATCGCCACCGGCCGCGCGACCAAAGACGGCGGCGTTGTCCTCGGCCACAATACCATGTCCCCGTACTACGAAGCCCTCCCCAACGTCATCGTCGACCTCGTCCCCGAGCGCGGCCACCGGATCCTGATGCAGGCTTGGCCAGGATACATTCACAGCGGTACTGACTTCTTTGTCACGGATGCGGGCATCGTCGGCGCCGAAACCACCATCGGCGGGTTCTCCGGATTCGATGCCTCTGGGACACCGGAGTTCTCCCGCATGCGCCGGGCCACGCAGGATGCGGACACCATCGACGCCTGGTGTGATGTTATGAAACGCGGGAACAACGGGGGCTATGCCAACGCCTGGTTGCTCGGCGATATCCGGTCGGGGGAGATCGCCCGGCTCGAGCTGGGTTTGAAACACGTCGCTTTGGAGCGGAAGTCCGACGGCTTCTTCCTGGGGTCGAACATTGCTGAAAACCAGAAGCTGCTGCGCTTCGAGACCAGCGGCAAGGAGACGGACATCCGCCAGTCGAACGTCGCCCGGCGCGTGCGCTGGAAAGAGCTGATGTCCCGATACGCCGGCAAGATCGACCTCGAACGGGCCAAACGCTTCGAGGCGGATCACCACGACGCCTATCTGAACAAGAAGCGTCCGGGCGGGCGGTCGCTCTGTGGCCATCACGAACTCGAACCGGAACCGGCTGGCGGATGGCCGGGCATGCCTTACGGGCCGGCGGGGACGTTCGACGCGAAGGTGGTCGACACCACGCTGGCGCGCGGCATGAGTTTCGCCGCGCGTTGGGGTTCGGCCTGCGGCCTGACCTTCGACGCCAGCGACTTTCTGGCTGAACATCCGCAGTTCGAGTGGATGCGAGGCACACTGAAAGACCGGCCGGCCCAGCCCTGGACCGTCTTCACAGCCGGAGAGGAGAAGCCGTCCGCCCACTAGCCCAGGAATCCCACTGTGAATCTCCCTACCCATCTCGGGATGGCGCTCTGCATAGAAGGTAGGGCGACCTCTCCGAGGGCGCCGAAGGGAAATGCAGCCTGGAGGATGCAGAATGACCATTTTCGGCGCGCCCGGAGGTCGCGCCCTACCTGACACTCACACGATGAATGCAACCCGACTGTTCGCCCTGGTTCTGGCCCTCGCGTGGGCCGGTTGCCGCACCACCTCCCCCACCCCGACGCTGACGACCGCCCCCACCACCATCCGGCTCTGGCCCGGCACCGCTCCCGGCAGTCCGGCCGCGTCCGCACCGGAGCAGGACGTCACCAAGCCCACCGACAACATCGTGGCGGGGAAACGCGTCGCCCGGCTCGGCAACGTTTCCCAACCGTCGATCACCATCTACCGGCCGTCACCGAAACTCGACACCGGCACGGCCGTGGTCGTCTGCCCCGGCGGCGGTTACCATATCCTGGCCATTGACCTCGAAGGCACTGAAGTCTGCCAATGGCTCAACTCGATCGGCGTAACTGGCGTGCTCCTGAAATACCGCGTGCCCAAGCAGGATGGCCTCGAGAAACATGCGCTCGCCCTCCAGGACGCCCAGCGCGCCGTCGGCCTCGTCCGCAGCCGCGCCGCCGAGTTCGGCCTCGACCCGAACCGGATTGGCGTGCTCGGTTTCTCGGCGGGCGGCCACCTGGCGGCCGCCGTCAGCAACAACTACCAGCAGCGCAGCTACCCCGCCGTCGACGCTGCCGACGCGGTCAGTTGCCGACCCGATTTCACCGTCCTGATTTACCCGGCCTATCTCACGCTCGAGAAGGAGTCGCAACGAGTCTCCCCCGAGTTGCCGATCACCACCAATACCCCGCCGACGTTCATCTCGATCAGCCAGGACGACCCCGTGCGCGTCGAGAACGCCCTCTTCTACGCGCTGGCGCTCAAGGGGAACAAGGTCCCGGTCGAGTTACACGTCTACCCCCAAGGTGGCCACGGCTACGGCCTCCGACGAACCGCACGGCCGGTCACCTGGTGGCCGGACCGCGTGGCCGACTGGCTGCGCACAGGCGGATGGCTCGCTAGGCGGTAGCCGCCCCGGTCAGAGCGTCGGAACTGCGGAACGACGGCACAACGGCCGCCGTCAGCGAGTCCCTTGCCGTGGGCAGCCTCCTGGCCGCGCTTCTGGTCCATCAACAACACCTCCGCCCGGGTCGAAAGCGCCAGTAGAGCAGGGTCACATCTCACAATTGAACAATTGAAGCACCTGCTTCCTATGCGCCTTCCCCGTCCGGTCTGTGGCGCACGTCGTGTGCCACCCGACATGTCAACTGTTCAGACCAATGACCCCTTTGGCTCCAAGCACTCGTTGTCTTCCCATGCAACAACCATCGTGTCGCACGGATTGCTGCCGGCTTGGTACTCCTCGAGGTTCGTCTGCCAGTCGCCGTCGGGATCATCGCTGGCGTTGTTGCTCAGCGGGTTGAGCCCGTTGTTCGATTCCCATCCGTCGGGCATGCCGTCGGAGTCGCTGTCGGCGCTCACGAAGCTCGTGTCGCCGCTGTCCTCGATGCCGTTCCCGTTGCGGTCTTCTAAGGATCCCGCCGCCGAGGCGGGATCTTCCCGGAGCCGGCAGAGCGCCCGTCCGCAGGGGCGAAAACCGCGCGTTGACCGGGGACGACCGAACCCTCAGCACCACTGAGGCGAGGATCCGGAGCCGCACAGTGCCGTGGCTTCTGCCACGCCGGCTCACGTATATGCCGGCTTGCGTGGGCGCCGGCTTGTCCATAGGCTGCGCTCCCAAGCACGGGGCAAATGTCCAGCGGGCAGACACGCACTCCACTATGATGAGATTCCGCCACTCGGTCCTCCTGGTTCGCCGCGCCGTCGGCGTCTTCCTCCTCTGGTTCATGCTTCAGCTCGGTTCGGACGCCGCGGCGCAAGGCACGGCGTTCACCTACCAAGGGCGGCTGCAGCAGGCGGGCGAGCCAGCTACCGGTCTCTTCGACCTGCGCTGCGCCCTCTACGATGCGCTCGAGGGCGGCACCGCCCTGAGCGGCTATGTCACCAATAGCCCCACGCCGGTGACCAACGGCCTGTTCAGTGTCGTCCTCGATTTCGGCTCCGGCGTGTTCACCGGCGCTCCTCGCTGGCTCGAGGTCGCGGTGCGGTCCACCGGTGACGCTACGGATTTCACTGTGCTCAGCCCGCGCCAACCGCTCACCCCGGCCCCCTACGCCATCCTGGCCGGCACCGTTCGCGAGGGGTCCATCACCGCCGCCCAACTCGCGCCGGGGTCGGTTGGTACGACCCAACTTGCCGACGGCGCCGTCACGGCGACACAGTTGGCTTCGGGTGCGGCGATTGCCAACCTGAACGCCGGTGGACAGAGCGGGGTGGCCACCGGCGGCATCGTCCTGTCTGAACTCGCGGACAGCGCGCAACTTGCCGACGCCGGCTACGTGAAGATCGGCAAGGTGGACTGGGTGGCCGGTGGTTGGACGGCCAAGGCGTCCGGTCCACCGACCACGGGCAAGCCGAATCTGGCTAGAGCGTACCATTCGGCGGTTTGGACCGGGTCGGAGATGATCGTGTGGGGCGGCTTCGACGGTGGCTATCTCAACGACGGCGCGCGCTACAATCCGACGGCAAACTCGTGGTCCACGATCTCGAAGACGGGGGCGCCGGTGGCTCGCTCGAGTCACACGGCGGTGTGGACCGGGAGCCTGATGCTCGTCTGGGGCGGTCGCGTCTACGGAGGGGGTCGCTACAACCCCGCCACGGACAGTTGGTCCGCCATGAGCGTGACCGACGCCCCCACCGCCGCACGCCGCGGCCACACGGCGGTGTGGACCGGCACCGAGATGATCATCTGGGGCGGCATGTACGAATCAACCTACGACGTCTACTACTTCAACAGCGGCGCGCGCTACAACCCGACCGCCAACACGTGGACCCCCATGAGCACAACGGGAGCTCCTTCCGAACGCGGCTACCACGCCTCGGTCTGGACGGGGAGCCAGTTGCTCGTCTGGGGCGGAAGAAACGCGAGCACGCTGGTTCCCGGTGGCGCGCGCTACAATCCGACCACCGACACGTGGTCATCGATGTCGGTCACGGGGCAACCCAGCTATCGCAGCCACTGCACCGCGGTCTGGAGCGGCAGCCAAATGCTGGTCTGGGGCGGCGGCTGGAACTCCCTCCCCGTCACCGGCGGACGCTATCAGCCGAGCACCGACACCTGGAGCGCCATGAACACCAACGGCGCCCCCATCGGTCGCTACGGGCACAGCGCGGTCTGGACCGGCTCGCGCATGGTGGTCTGGGGCGGACGCGATCTCACCACCGGCGTCTTCAGCACTGGCGGGCGCTACGATCCGACGGCCGACACTTGGGCCACCGTGACCACCACCGGGGCGCCCTCCATCCGCAAATATCACACGGCCGTCTGGGCCGGCTCCGCCAGCCGCATGATCGTCTGGGGCGGCGCGTCATCGAACACAACCGACGACTGTCTCGACACTGGCGGGCGCTATGACGTCGCCAACAACGCCTGGGCCTCGACGGCCGCCACTCCCAGCACCGGGGAACTCGGCCCGCGCCGCGATGCCACCGCCGTCTGGACCGGCAGCGAAATGATCGTCTGGGGCGGTGAAAACGACGGCCTCTACCTCCGCAGTGGCGGGCGCTTCAACCCCGCCGCCAATTCCTGGACGGCCTTGAACTTCACCAACGCCCCCAGCGGCCGCATCGACCATACCGCGGTCTGGGGCGGCGGTCGCATGATTGTCTGGGGCGGCTACGACGGCGATGTCCTCGGCACCGGCAGCCTCTACAATCCCTCGACCGATACCTGGCTGCCTCTGAACACCACCAACGCCCCCTCCGCCCGCCGCCAACACACCGCCGTCTGGACCGGCGGCGAGATGATCGTCTGGGGCGGTTACGCCCCCAACCCGGTAATCCAACTGTTCACCTCCTATCTCAGCAGCGGCGCACGATACAATCCGTGGTCCAACACCTGGACGCCGATGAGCACAACCGGCGCCCCCACGGGCCGCGCCGGGCACACCGCCGTCTGGACCGGCACCAACATGATCGTCTGGGGCGGGCACCGCAAGAGCGTCACCTTCCCCATCACCACGACCTACTACCAATCGGGAGGTTCCTACCTCCCTTCCACGGACACTTGGAGCGCTCTTTCCACCACGAGCACGCCGGCCGGGCGCACCGCTCACTCCGCGGTCTGGACCGGCCAGGAGATGATCGTTTGGGGCGGCTCGAGCACCAACGCGCTGAACACTGGCGGACGCTACCGCCCCATGGACGACGCCTGGACCCCTGTCAGCAGCATCAACACCCCCGCCGCCCGACGAGGTCATACCGCCGTCTGGACCGGCTGGCAGATGATCGTTTGCGGTGGCGACGACGGTACCACGCCCGCAGCCAATGGCGGACGCTACGATCCCATCGGCGACCTCTGGTATGGGATCACCGCCACCGCCCGCACCGGCCACGCGGCCGTCTGGACCGGCTCCGAGATGATCTACTGGGGTGGGCAGAGCGGCAGCTACTACCTCAACGACACCTCGACCTACAGCGTCCCGCATACCGTCTACCTGTACCTCAAACCGTGAGTTGGCCCGTGAGATCCGATCTCGCCACCCGGCTCATCCGGTGGGTGTCCTGCCTGTCTGCCTGGTTGTTGTGCGGCGCCGCCGCTTCGGCGCCGGATGCTCTGCCCTCACTCGTCGCCGACCGCGAGGCGATCGAGCGTGTCTACCACGCCCATCGCCTTGGCGACAAACCGCCCTTCGAACGGGATCTCCCCACACACGAACTGCGCCGCTTGGTCGAACGCGACCTCGCCCGCGCCGCCGTCCTGAGCCGCGCCTACGGCAAGCAGATCACCGACGCGGAGATCGCCGCCGAAGTCAACCGCATCGAACGCACCACCCAAGCCCCCGGGATGCTCGCCGAAATCAAGGCCGCGCTCGGCCGTGACCCCGCCCGGTTCGCCCGCAGTTTCGTGCAGCCCATCCTCGTCGAACGCGAACTCCGCACCCGGTTCGAGAACGACGATTCGCTCCACTCGACGCAGCGCCGGGCAGCCGAGGAACTCCGTCAGCGCCTGCTTGCCGCCCGTTCGGGCGCGTCGGGCATCACCAATCAGTTGCGCCTTCTCCGCGAAGGCGCCCCCGGCACGGTTCTTGATCACCGGTGGCGTCTCGAGTCATCCGCCAGCGCAGAGATCGCACCCGACACGGCTTCATCCGCCCGTGATTTCAGTGATCTTCCCGAGGAACTCCAGCGCGTCCTCCGCGCCCAACTCCGACAGTCGGGCGACGTGAGCGCCGTCATCGAAACCCCTTCGGCCTTCCTGATCTTCCTCGCCAAGACCAAGTCCGAGGCCGTCCTCGAGACCGCGTCGGTCAGTTGGCCCAAACGGGACTTCGAGGAATGGCTTGCGGACGCCCTGGCGACAGGGGACCGTCCGGCGCCGAAGGCGGAGGCCAAGCCCCTTGGCCCTCGCACCGGCGACTGAACCCGCGGCCTTTCCCGATCAGAAATGTCAATAATCGATGTTTGACCCCATTGCGTTCCTCAAGGTTTGACCCGAATCTGTCAGTTCAACCACGGATGGACACGGATACCAAGGGGTTGCGGCGCTTGGTGTTCATCCCCTGGGAAAAGCGGCAAGGCCGGTCCAGATCGGTGTTCATCGGTGTTCATCCGTGGTTTTCCGTCGCTGACTCCGCGAGGAGTTGAGCATGGGAAACGATGGGGGCAAACATCGACTGCTGTTCTCCACGGATCCGATGGTCGGATCTCCGATTCCGTGACCGCCGCATTTCTTCGCGTCTTTGTTGTTCCACCCCTCCCCGTTCCCGGCGATCGAGACGGCAGGCGGGTCCAACAACCAACGAGGAAAGCGGCCGCGGGATGCAGACAGGCGCTTGGAGGTTGGGAAGCCGGCAGTCCCTTCGTGTCGCCGCGGCAGGATTGTCCTTCGTTGGTGCGCGCAACAAGCGCGCACGGGACGTTCCGGGGTGCGGCCTCAGTTCAGCACCACGCCGCGGCGGACGAACGTCGGCACGTCCAGGTCCTCCCCGCGGAAGATGGTGGGCTCGCTTTTCTCGAAGCGGCCGCGGGAGACGATCTCGAGCTGCAGGAGGGTCTGCTCGGGGCGGGAGCGCGATCGGGCGCCGCGCTTGCCCTGGCGCGCCAGAATCCGCCGGCGCTGCTCGAGGGTCAGCTCGGGGGGAGGCGCCACGAATTTGGATGGCGGACGGGGTGTTGGCGGTTTGCGTCCGAAGAAATCGGTTTCCACCTCGGCCGCGAGAGAGGCGGTGGGGCGTGCGGATGCGACCGCCGCGCTGGGGGCGACTTCCGCCGGCGGTTCGGCCGTCGGACATCGAAAGGCAATGGGGTCGCATCTAATTAGTTGACAATAGACTCCCGAGCTTCGCCACAAAACGCTTGCGCTCCGGGTCCTCGGCCAACGCCCGCGCAAAACGCTTCACCCCTTGCGCCCCTGCCTGATACTTCATCCCCACCTCCCGCACCACCTCCGCCAGCCGCATCCCGCCATGCCGCACCGCCACATACATCGCTCCGTCCCGTCCCCA
>CAYSPU010000180.1:5211-12495 GCA_964432995.1 uncultured Verrucomicrobiota bacterium | reverse complement strand
TCCGAGGGCGCCGCGAGATGCTGTCTCCGTGCGCGAACCACTGGTTTCCGGCGCGATGCGAAGACCTGCTCGCGAGTCCTGCTCGGAGCCTGCTCGCGAGTCGTACTCGGAGCCTGCTCGCGAGTCGTACTCGGAGTCGCGCCCTATTCGTCTTCAGGGCAACCCCCGGCTTGAGGCAGGAACGCCCGTCCTCCGCCCTGCATCCTCCGTCCTCCGCGTCCCTTCGCGTCGATCCTGCCGCCTCTTCCGGGCAATCCTCCTCCTCGGCGCCCTGCTGCTGGTCGCTCGCCCCTTGCCCGCGGCGGAGGGCACGGGTTCCAGGTTTCTCGCGATCACGAACCTCGGCAACTTCGCTGTGGGACTGAACGAGAGCGGCGAGCCCGAACTCCTCTCCCCGTGGATGCGCGCTCCGGACCTGCGGAATACCTCCAGCCAAGGAACCTCCAGCCAAGCAAAAAGAGAGAATCCGAACAGGGACGCTGCATCCGGCCCCTGCAACCTTTTGTTGCACCTGCAACAAAAGGTTGCAGAACCGGCCCCCGATTCCCCAATGGAGATCATCGTTTCCTGGAACGTCGAACTTCCCCCGGGTGCCCTCCTGGAAACCGCAGTGCGGGCGCGCGTCGCGAACCGCCCGACGCGCTTTTACTCCCTCGGACGTTGGTCCGCCGAACCGTCGAGCCCCCACCGCCACAGCATCCGCGACCAGGCCGACGCTGACGGCGAGGTGCGGACCGACGTGCTGCTGCTCCATCGGCCGGCCAGGTGCTTTCAGCTTCGACTGAGGTTCGGCGGGATGCCCCCGGCCGCAACGGCGCGCGTGAAGTTCGTCGGTCTGTGCTTTTCCCCGCCGGATGGAGCGGGTGCCACCGCCGAGGCGGTGCCCGCGGCGCGAGGGCGCGTGTTGGACGTGCCCACCCGCTCCCAGCTCAGCTATCCGGGCGGCGGCGGTTGGTGCAGCCCCACGAGCCTGTCGATGCTTCTCTCGTATTGGGCCGCCAAGCTGCAGCAGCCCGACCTGGACTGGGACGTGCCCCGAGTGGCCGCCGGCGTGCACGATCCCCAATGGCCGGGCACCGGCAACTGGGCCTTCAACGTCGCCCTCGCCGGATCGTTCCCGGGAATGCGCGCCTGCGTCACCCGCCTCGCCGCCGTCGAAGAACTCGAGCATTGGATCGCCGCCGGCGTCCCCGTGGCCGCGTCCGTCTCCTACGCCGTCCTCCAAGGCCGCGCCCGCGAACCGGACGACGGACACCTGGTCGTGTGCGTCGGCTTCGAGCAAAACGGCGATGTGGTGTTGAATGACCCGGGAACGACCCGGCGCCTGCGGCGGTCGTTTTCGCGCGCGGACTTCGCGACCGCCTGGCGTTGTTCGGGCAACACCGTCTACCTGATCCACCCGGAGGCGTGGCCCGTGCCGGAGAACCGCTGGGGACACTGGTGACAGAACAGCGCTGCGGCACCCTGGAGCGGAGGAACGACAGGCGAAGGACGCCTGCCCTGTGGCTGTTGCCCAACGAAGACCCGAAGCACCCAGGGAACAGGTCCTGGGCGTGGCCGAGTTGCTCCACGGTCATTCCCGGCTGCGCTTGAACTGGGCGACGAGTTGGTCGGCCAGCCGGGTTGGCTCCGGCAACCGGTAGTCAATGGCGCACTCGAGCACGACGCGCGTGGCCCCGGCCTGATCGATCCGATGACCCGGACTCACATACACCGGGCGCACCGCGTCGCGCGTGCGCACGAGTTCCCCGATGGTTTCTCCGCGATCGACCAGCGGTGAACCGCTCCCGCGTTTGGGGCCGGGATCGAGCGCCTCGCCGATCAACCGGCTCTTGGCACAGCCGACACTGGGCAGGTCCGCAAACAGTCCCAGGTGGCAGGCGATGCCGAATCGCCGCGGGTGGGCGATTCCCTGGCCGTCGCACAGCAGGAGGTCCGGCCGGTGCCGGAGGGCGCGCAGCGCGGCCAGCAAGGCCGGAGCTTCACGGAAGGAAAGCAGCCCCGGCACATACGGAAAGCGCAATGGCCGGGCGGCGGTTCGTTGTTCGATCACCGCCCGGGCCGCCGCGTCCCAGAGGACAACCGCCGCCAGGCACCAGCGACCATCGAAGGAGAAAGCCGCATCCAAGCCCGCAATCCGGTGAGGAATGGCGTCGAGCGATTCGAGGCGGACCTGGCGCGCCAGCCGGCGCTGCAGCCTCACGGCTTGCGCGGGCGTCAGGTCCCAGCGGTGAATGGCGCGGGGAAGTCGCATCGGCAAACCCGGGATTCCGCTCCTCAACGCGCCCTGAACGGCAAGGGCTCCGGGGCGACCCGGCGCATCCTTCACGCGCTCGCGGCCCGCGGAGGATGCCGGCTAGAAGGCGAACGTCACGCCGCCGCAGAGGTAGATCGAGTTCTCGAACTGGATCCGCGCCCGCCGATCCCCCGAGTCCAGTTCGTAGTCGTCGGCATACAGGTATTGCCCCCCGACGACGAGGCTGAGCCGCCGGCTGAGCGAGATCCCGAGGCTCAGCTCCGCGTATGCCCCTACGGAGAAGTCGTCGTCCGAGCTGCTGCCGCGGGTTGCGTAGGTGCCCACGCTGCTGACGTAAGTGGATTCGCGGTACGAGAATTCGCTGTCGATCCAACTGCCCATCACTCCGCCCCCGAACTGCAGCATCAGCCAGTCGGCAAACGGTGTTTCGAACAGCAACCCCAACCGCAGTGAGTAGGCGTCTGCGTTGAGGTCATAGGTCCCCTGCGTTGTGGCCGCGTTGGCGAGTGTCGTCGTGGTTCGGGTTGGCGCGTCGCCCAACAGCGGGCCGGGCCCGTCGAACGTGCCGCCGTAGGGCGCACTCGGGGGCACGATGCCCCCCAAGCTGTAACTGTCCGTCACCTGCACCACGTCCGTGAGAAACGAATCCGACTGCCGGAAGGCGAGGTCGGTCCACCCCACGGCGACCTGCACGCCCCACCAATAGGAGCTGCTCCAGCCAATCTCCCGCTGATAGACCAGCTCCGCGCCGAACTGGGGGTCCCCGGAGACGTCATCCGTATCCCCGGTCGCCCGCGCCGACGTGCTGGACATCTCGATCGAGTCGGTGCCGCTGGCATACTGACGCGGGTTTTGATAGCCCCAATTCCACGTTTTCCCGTTGTAGTTGCCGCTTGCGTCCTCCCGGTTGTAGCCGTCGTCGTACACGTGGTCGACGCCGCCCACGGCCGGTCCGATGTCGGTGTTGGGG
Source organism: uncultured Verrucomicrobiota bacterium (assembly GCA_964432995.1). Classification (GTDB taxonomy): domain Bacteria; phylum Verrucomicrobiota; class Verrucomicrobiia; order Limisphaerales; family JAHDYP01; genus CAYSPU01. Next base: position 9,268 of record CAYSPU010000180.1, on the reverse strand, counting down.
GAGAACCCGCCGAGTTGTTCGAAGCGGGCTTTCAGGTTGAACCCGATGCGGCTCTGCAGGCCGAAGCGGTTCTTCTGTTCGCCCCACGACTCCATGCTGGCGGCGGAGACCGGCGCCGCCAACAACACGATAAGGAGCACTCCCACCACGAAGGACGGTTGCGCGCGCATAGTGCGGTTCCTGAGGGATGTTGATGGTCGGGGCGGTGAGATTTGAACTCACGATTTGACGTTCAACCCTTGACCATCTGTAAGTTACGTGTTTGCAGACTATACGGAGACGCCTAAAACGTCCTTTACAACTAAACCTGTTAGCATACTGTTAGCAAAGGAGATTTGAACCGTGTTCAAATCTCGCCGATGAGCCCGAAAGTAACAAAGGACACCGACCATGGCCACGATAATTCGACGAGGGAAAAGCCGCTTCTGGACGGCGGTCTATCGCGATTTCGAGGGCAGACAGCACTGGCTCTCGACCAAACTCCGAAACAAGGATGCCGCCCTCCGCCAGGCACTCGACCTGGAGGACCAGGCGCGCAACGCCAAGCTCGCCGAAGGCCAAGTGCGCCGGGCCCTAGGCCGAATGTACGAACGCATCCGCGGCAAATCCCTTGGCGCCCGGAGTCTCCGCGACTACGCCACACAATGGCTCGAACGGAAGAAGGTCGAATGCACCCCGGGAACCCTCGCCACATACTCCAGCGTCATCCCCCGCTTCGTCGCCTTCCACGGTGCCCGGGCTGACGACGACCTGTCCACGTTCGGGCCCGCCGATGTTATCGCCTACAGGGACCACATTGCCAGGAAGCTGACCGCGAAGACCGCCAACAACCAACGCCGCATCATTCTGGCCCTTTTCGGGAGCGCCTACGCCGAAGGCCTCCTGCTCGACAGGATTGACGGGAAGCGGGTTCCGTTCATCGCCAAACGAGACGACGGAGCGCAGCGACGCCCGTTCACCGTCAAGGAAGTCGGGAACTTGCTCGAGCGCGCCGATGGTGAATGGAAGGGACTCATCCTGTTTGGACTATTCACCGGCCAGCGCATGGGCGACATCGCCCGCCTACGCTGGGCGAATGTGGACCTCGAGAAGGCCGAGCTCACATTCCAGACACGGAAGACCTCCCGCCGCATGCACCTCCCGCTTGCCGCCCCACTGCGCGACTACCTACTCCAGGCCCCGAGCTCCGACAATCCGCTTGACCCGATATTCCCCAAAGCCTGCCGCATCGCGACCACCAATCTTGGAGTGGGGAGGCTCTCGGACGAGTTTCACCAGTTGCTGGTTTCCGCGGGCCTTGCCCAACCGCGGGAGAACGTGGAAACCGGTTCAGGACGAGGCGCCCCAGGCCGTCGACGCAACATGAGCGACGTCAGCTTCCACTCACTCCGCCACACTGCAACGAGCCTCCTGAAGTCCGCGGGAGTGTCGGAGGCGGTAGCGATGGAATTCATCGGCCACGACAGCGAAACCGTGAGCCGCCACTACACCCGGATTGGCGTCGACATCCTGAAGGACGCCGCCGACCGCCTCAGTAAACTCATCGCGAAAGGGGCGCAGAAGTGAAGAAACCCTTTCCGCGCGTTAAAAAAGGCTCCGTCAGCTACGGAGGCGAGACCGAAATCACCTTTGAAGTAGTGAACTCCGGAATCCTCCGCACGTTCCTTTTCGAACCCCACCCCCCAGACGAAGAGGTGTCACCTGAAGCTTCGCGCAGGCTGGACGCCGAGGCAAGCACCGCCTTGAAGGACATCCTGCTTGGGGACATCCAACGTCAGCTTGAGCGGATGGAGCGGCTCATCGAAGACCCCGCCCAATATGTCTACTGCGCCGACGGGGGGCCGCCCGAACGCGTACCACTGAAATACCCGCCGCCGCCAACTTACCGGCACCAACTTAAGCTCATTCGAGAGCTCACGAGCTCAATCCCCAAACGCCCGACGCTTTGGGAAGCCTTCCTCCGGGGATTCGAACTGGGCCGCGAGGTCACACGCCTCGACCTAGCGACTATCTATGAACCGATGGTCCAAATCGGAATCCGCACGCGGGAGGGCGGCCGGGAGAAACATCCACGCAAAAGTGGTATCGACTTCGCCGTAGCGAAGACGCTCTGGCAAAACTACCACCCCGCCAACGCGAACCAGTTGGCGCGCCTGTATGCGAAGGTCATGCGAGGCCTCCCGAAAACCGCAGCTTCGAAGCGCGGCGGGCGTCGCAGAACGATTCAGTTTGCGAGCCTAGTCCGCAAACTGCGCACACAAATCCGGGTTTGGACCGCGGACGATAGGAGCTGAGTTCCTGGCTTCCGTCGGTCCCTCCAGCATCGCGAAGCGCCCGTGTTTACGGGCGCTTTTTGTTTCTTCACTTCTTCAGCGCTCAAGGAACCAAACGAGTGGAACTGACACACGAGGCGCCGCGAGTTGACTTAGCACCATAGGAAACGAGCTAGAAAATGAGAACGAAGCAAACGAAGACAACGACCGAACCGCCGCGGTGGGTGCGACCGCCTGCAGACGGCCACAAGCTCCACGGCTTCTCCCGTGGCGCCCTTTACCAAGCCGAACGCCAGGGCCTCATCGAGACGAGCAGAATCCGCCTCTCCCCCGACAGCCGGCGAACCATCTTCCTGGTCAACGAGAACTCCGTTCTCGCCCTGATTCAGAAGAACCTCGTGAAGCTCGCCTGACATGAAGTCTGCACTCCGCCGCAGCCGATGGCCGGGAACGTTGCGCCAGAAACTCCGCCGATTCCCGAAGAGCCCACGCGCTGAGCGGGCCCAGCGAAGGACCGTGACCATGATTCTCGGAGAAAGGAGCGAAGGTGAACGCCTCTGAAATCGCCGCGCTGTTTGACGCCAAACGCACCGCATCTGGTTGGGAGGCGAAGTGTCCGGCCCACGAGGACGGGAGAGCCTCCCTTTCCATCGCCGAAGCGCCCGACGGCAAAGTGCTCTTGCACTGCCATGCCGGCTGCACAACCGCCGACGTGCTCGCCGCCCGCGGGCTCACCCTTAAAGACCTGTTCGCGCCGCGCCAAGACAACCGCAAGGCCCGCATCGTCAAGGCCTACGACTACACGAACGAAGTGGGCACGTTGCTGTTTCAGGTTGTGCGGTTCACTCCGAAGGACTTTCGCCAGCGTCGCCCGGACCCCGACGCGAAGGACGTCTGGAGTTGGAACGTCACGGGCGTGCCCCGCGTTCTCTATCGGCTGCCGGGAGTGCTTCGCAACCTGCAAGCTATCACCGGCGCCGGCACCGTGTTCGTTGTCGAGGGCGAGAAGGATGCCGATGCGATGGTCAAACAGGGCTTCGTTGCAACCTGTAACGCGGGCGGGGCTGGCAAGTGGCTTCCCGAGTATTCCGAAACCCTTCGCGGTGCAAACGTTGTGGTCATCGCCGACAAAGACACTCCCGGCCGTCGCCACGCCCAGGCGGTTGCCGCCAGTCTACACGGAAAGGCTGCGTCCATCCGGGTCATCGAGTGCCCGGACGTGAACGGCAAGACGGTCAAAGACCCGAGCGACTACTTCGCAGCCGGTGGCAACCCTGCCGACCTGGACGAACTCGCGGAGGGTGCGCCGATGTGGACGCCGTCGACGGAACCCGCGCCCGAGGCACCGCGGATCGAGACCGCACCGACCGACGAGACCGACGAGACAGCTTTCATCCGCGGCCAAATCATCCGCTGGCTCATGGCCGACGAGACCGCCGCCAAGCAACGCGCCGAAATCTGCAAGGCCGTGCTCGCCTCCCTGCAAAAAGTCGGCCACCTCTACTATCACGCCGAGCGCCGCGACTTCGATTCCGCAATGTTCTTCCACCGCGCCCGCGGGAGACTCGAAAGGATTCGCTCTTCGGGCGATCTTGCCTTTTCCACGGGGCCTCTCCTTTGTTGAGTTCATATTGTGTGATTTACACTGATCTTAGAATACAGTCAAGGGAGAGGATGATGACGTGGCTGGGCATATATCGTGTGCTCCCAGTTCCGCCTTCGTTGAAGGAAGAAAGATGGCCGGCACAAGGCCGGCCATGACGATAGTGGGGTGGACGGGGTGA
>CAYSPU010000180.1:0-5201 GCA_964432995.1 uncultured Verrucomicrobiota bacterium | reverse complement strand
AAGTGAATCGCGCCGACACCCTCTTCCGCTACGTGCAAGCCACCGTCGAGACGGCCGCGCTCAGCGACGCCGCGACCGGGATTCTCCCGGAAGCATTCTGGGCGTCGCGCCCTGGCGCTCTCTACCTTTCCGCCAGCGACGGGCGACTGGTCAGACTGACCGCCAGCGGCCCCGAGCTTCTCGACAACGGCACGGACGGCGTTCTGTTCGCGGCCGGTCGCACGCTCGCACCCTGGCGCCTGGTCGCCCCCGCAAGTCCGTTCGACACGTGCACGCTCTTCCGCGAGGCCCGATGCTCCGCCGCCCACGGGCCGGACCTGCTCCGCCTCTGGATGTATTCGCTGCCGACGAATTCCAGGAACAAGCCCCCGCTCTGCGCCACCGGGCCGGTTGGAAGCGGCAAAACAAAGGTTGTCTCCGGCATTTGCGATTTGTGGGGGATCCCGTTTGTTGCGCACTCGGCCGAAGAAGAGGGTGAAACCGACTTCTGGCCGGGCGTCGACCAGGGAGGAATTTACTGCCTCGACAACGCCGACTCTCGCGTTCGCTGGCTGCCTGACGCCCTCGCCGCAGCAGCGACAGGCGGTTGCTCACAACGCCGCCGACTCTACACCAACGCAGAAACCGTGACGCTCCGCGCCCGCGCGTGGGTCGCCGTGACCAGCGCAAATCCGCTTTTTGCCCATGACGCCGGACTGGCGGACCGCCTTCTTGTCGTCCGAATGGAGCGGCGCGAAAGCGAGACGGCCGATTCCGTACTCAGCGACCAAATCGCTGCGCACCGCGACGCCGGACTCTCGCACATCGCCTCGACGCTTTGCGCTGCCCTGGCGGACCAGAGCCCGACACCGGCCGGGCTGAACAAAAGGCACCCAGACTTCGCGAGCTTCGCCGTCCGAATCGGACGCGCTCTGGACCGGGAAACGGAAGCGGTCCACGCTCTCCAAACCGCCGAGACCGACAAGAGCGCGTTCTGCCTGGAGAACGACGGCATCGGCGCCGCACTGCTGGCTGCCGCCGCCGCCGGCCCAATCGCGGGGACCGCCGCCGAGATTCTCCCGCGCCTGATCGAAGCCGACCCCGAACTCCGAGACCGCCTTTCCGCCAAAAGGCTCGGCAAGCGCCTGGTGGCGCTCTGGCCGCACATTCAAGCCGCATTCCCAGGCGCGACGGCCGAGAAGGACCGAAAAGGCTTCACCGTTTTTCGCATCAGTGGACCCAAGCCTGCCGAGTTTGCCGAGTTTCAAACGGCGTTTCCCTAAAACCCCCCTTGTACACGCACGCGAGAGAGTTTATGGAAAACAGCAAAACAAACTCGGCAAACTCGGCACCGAGGAACTGACCTGTGCCCCGCCACCTTGTCCCACAACCAGAACTGCCCGGAGTCGGCGGCGACCCGCGCCACAAGAGCCTCACGGTTCCCAACATGCAGTTGGCGGCGACCATCGACCGCGAGGAGGCTGCGGGCTGGCATGTCGAAGCCGTCGATGTCAGGCGTGGGTCCTACGTGCTGCATCTTTGCAGGACCGCAGAGCCACGAACCGTGCGCCTACCCTATGCTGACTCATGATAAGCGCACCTCATTCACTGTAAGGAATCTTTTACCTAGACGTATACCGGTTACCCCCCAACCCCGCCCTTTCAGCGTGAGACCCCTGAAAACCAATTTCGCACACGCCACTAACTCCGGCACAGCGCTGGACCTGCCCACGATCGACCTCGAGGCCCTCGCCGCCGAACTGCCCGACACGCCGCTGGACTGGGACTCGACGGACCCGGAACCTCCGCCCGCCGAACGCCGAATCCTGCCCGCCGACGCAATCGCCATCGGTCGCCGCCTGCGACACGTCACCCGACCCCGGACCCGCCGCTGCGTCGATTTCCGCGCTCGAGAAGCCGCCGCGCTGGACCACCTCGGAGCGTTGCCCGCCGCGGGGGAGAGCTTGCACCTCCTCATGCCGGGCGATTACAGCGGGACCGACCTCACCATTGCGCTCATTCGCCAACTCCGCCCTCCCGCCGACGTGACGCTGTGCTCCCTCTCGAGCAACGAGGAAAGCGGCTTGCGCCTCGCCGAGCTGCTCGACCGCCGCACCATCGGCCGCCTGCGCATCTTGCTCTCGGACTACTTCGCCCGGGCCAGCGCGCCGGAATTCGCCACCCTCCGCCACCACCTCGAACCCCGAGGCGCGACCGTCCGTAGCGCGCGCGTGCACGCCAAGGTTTACCTACTGCGCCCCGACGACGGGCCAGAGCGGATTGTATGCGAGGGTTCGCAGAACCTCCGGAGCTGCAATTCGGTTGAACAAGCGACCGTCACGAACGACCCCGACTTGTTCGCCTTCCACCAGGCGTGGCTCGAAACCCTGTTTGCGTAACACTCTATGAAGACACCAGAACAAACGAGAACCGCATCGACACCTACGCCCCCCGCAGCCCTGCCGCCTGCAACGGCCGAGCGCGTCTTGCAAACCAACCTCGCAAACATCTTGCGAAAGGCGAAGTCAGGCCGGCCACTCACCCGCGACGAGCGGAAGTTAGTTGAGGCCCAACGACACCCTCGCGACGCCGCCGAGCACCCGCCGTTCTACGACTCGATGCACCGCGCCGCCGCAGGACTGAAACTCCCCCTGACTGCTGTCCGCCGCGCAAAGCGCATGGGCGCACCAGGCTTCCAATCCGGCAGAGTGTATCCCGCAGAACTCCTACCCTGGCTCCGCAAGCACGGAACCGAGGCAGGCATCGGAGACTACGACTCCGCCAGACTTGCCGTGATGGTGGAAACCGCCCGCCGCTTGAAACTTCGCAACGACCAGACCGAGGGCGCACTCGTCCGCCGCTCAGAAGTCGCCGCCGCAATTGTTGCCAGCGCCACCGCTGCGAAAGGCATTCTACGATACAAGCTCGAGCAGGAATACCCATCGAAGGTCGCCGGACTGAGCGTCCCTGAAGCGATCGTCTACGGCAAACGCCTTGTCGACGAAGTCTGCGCCGCAATGCAGGCGCTCGACACCTACTGGAAATGATATGAGCAAAACACGAAGACCGAACTTGCGAAAACACCTCGCCCTCGCCTGGGCGCCGCCTGAACGCCGTCCTGATTACGACCCCGTCGCCGAGCTCGAGGAATTCCGCGCCGCGGGACTTGAGCCCACGCCTGCTATGGTTTGGGGCGCCTGGGCAGAACGCGAACGGATGTTGCGAATCCGCGCCGAGCAGGAAAACGCAGAGCTGCGCCGCGAGCTCGAAGAGGCCCGCAGAAGGCACCCATGCAAGTCCGCCTGACCACTCGACAGCGCCAGGTTTGCGAAAAGGTCATCCTCGGGTTGACGCTGAAACAAATCGCCGACGAGTTGCGCATCAGCCCGCACACAGCGGATTCCTACCTTCGCCAGTGTTTCGCTGCGTTCGGCAAAACGAACAAGGTGACGCTCGCGCTGGCTTACTGCGACTGGCGACGAGACCACGCAAACCCGTGACGCGTTCGCGTCTGCCGCACCGCCGCGATATGTGCAAACGTAGAGCCGCCATGAGATTCACATTCAAAACGCCGCTCGCGGAGATACTCGCCGCCGAGCCAATGGACCAGAGCGAAGCCCGCTTCCTCGAGGAAGCGAAAACGAACCTCGACCTCGTCGACCGGTTCACCCCGGAACGAAGCGCCGAAATCCAAAAGGGAACGACAGGGGACCTCGCCATCGCAGCGAAATTCATCCGCAACGGACGCACGCCGCCGCGAAAAGACACCGAGCCAGCGAAAGCGGAACCCGCACCGGCGAGGGCCGCCACACCTCCGAAGCCAGCGCCCCCTGTTCCCGCCCCCGCGCCCAAGCAAGCGGAGCCCTGGCGACCCAACCGGGCGGCGGCAGTCAAGATTGCCGCCAGAATCTTCGGCCCGACGGGCGCGACCGTGGTAGACCGCGAGCCCTCCGACCGCGCCGCGCTCGACACCCTCGACCGCCTTCTATGGCAAGGCCACTTGACCGCCCCGTGGCTGGACCGAGACGCCCTGGCCGCGAAGTATTGGAGACCCGACTCGCCAACCGGGCTTGCCCGCAGCATCCGCGCCGAACGACAACGCGCCCTCGACCAATTGCTCGAGAGCCTGAACCCCACAACGCCGAAGAAGTGAACCGAGAGACCCCGACGCCACATGAATAGCACCCTCGAGGAAATCACCGCCGCCTCGCCCGCCGTAAAGGCCCGCATGGCCGCCGAGCAAAAACTGTCCGAGGCACAGGCCCAGGAACACGAAGCGCGCGCAGCCTGCGCGCACGCCATCAACCTCGTTCGCAGCGCTGCCCTCGCGCGGAAAACCATCGCCCTCCTGAAAGAGCAGATGGCCGAACCGCCCGCCGAATTCGGCAAGACCGCCGTTGGCGAGCTCGAAAGCTGGTTGCTGCAAGGAGCGCAAGGCGGCCTCGGCCGTTGGCGAATCGCTGTTCAAGACCACGCTGGGCGCATGATGCTCGCCCGATACGCCCCCGAGCGCATCGCGGAATTGGAGAAGGTCGCCGCCAACAGTGACGCCCAGCTCACCGACCTCTGCCAGCGCCACCGCCTTGACCGCGACACCGTCATTGCGCACGCGAAGAACAGTTCACCCGAGACCGCACCTTGGATTGAGTAACGTCGGCCCCAATCATTCCGGGCCGGGCCGAGCCCGGTCGCCGACACGCCCGCGGGTGGCCCCAACGCTGCCCGCGGGCCCTTCTTCCCAGTGACGACCTCCCGCCCGTTTGACCAGCCGTCGCAGTTGGTAACGCGAACCCAGCGACGCGTCGAACCGCTGTGGCTTGCCCGACTGATTCGCACGCTGGACGGTTCGCGCCTACCGCCCCGGCCGCACACGCTCACCCGACGCCCGCGGCCGCAGCGCTAACCGCTTCCGTTCTTCCGCGCTCGTCTTCTTCCTGGACCATCGCCGACAAGGCCCAGGCCGCCGCCGTCACCCCGTCGAAACCCCGCGCCAGGAAGTGCCGCTGCCACCGTTGGAACCGTTCCCAGTCGTCACCATCGAGTTGCTCGAGCTGTTCGCGTGTCATTCTACCCTTAGATACGCAGGGGAGCCCGAGACCTTGCCGAAAAAGCCACACAAGCCCCATCCTCGCCGCCTCCTGGCCACCGCGGTTTGAACTGCGAGTTCAAGTCTCGACCGGGTTTTCGAGTTAGCAAACCTGTTAGCACGGAACAGGAAGGCG
>CAYSPU010000179.1:8385-12540 GCA_964432995.1 uncultured Verrucomicrobiota bacterium | reverse complement strand
GTTGGCGTTATCGTTGAGCGGCGGGACGGCGGCGGACCGGTATGATCGCCGGAACATCCTGCTGGCCACACAAGTGGCGCAGATTGCCTTGGCACTGCTGGTGGGTTTCCTGGTGGCCACCGACCGGATCGAGATCTGGCACATCGTCGGGGTGGCGTTTCTGCTGGGGATCTCGGCGGCGTTCGAGTTTCCGGCGGTGACCGCCCTGGTACCCGAACTGGTGGCGCCGCATCAGATTGCGACGGCGATAGCCATCGACCGCTCGGTATTCCACGGGACGCGTTTGATCGGCCCGGCGGTGGCGGGTTACGTCATTGGACTGTTGGGGACGGCCACGGCGTTTTTCGTAAATGCCCTGTCGTTTGTGGCGCTGATTGCGGCGTTGTTCTCGCTGCCGCGGGCGAAGACCCTGCCGCGGCGGAGCGAATCGGGGGAGGAGTCCGGAGGCATTCGGGAGGGGTTCACCTACGTGCGCCGGGATCGGCCGACGCTGTCGATGGTGGCGTTGATGTCGCTGGCGACGGTGTTCGTGTTTCCGGTGCTGGTGGTGATGTTGCCGCTGTATGCGCGGCAGGAGCTGCATCTGGGTCCGGACAAGATGGGGCTGCTGATGGGGGCGTCGGCGATGGGCTCGTTCACCGGGGCGCTGGGATTGATGGCGATCAGCCCGGCGATGCGGCGTCGGGTGCTTCTGGCGTTGGTGATCGGGGTGACGCTGGGGATGACGGGGTTGTCGGTGGCGCCGTCGTTTGCCTGGGCGGCGGGGTGTTTGATTGTGCTGGCGCTGAGTGTCTCGACGCTGGTGGGTTTGTCGCACACGGTGGTGCAGGAGCGGGCGCCGCCGCCGTTGCGGGGGCGGGTGTCGTCGATTGCCGGGCTGAGTTTCTTCGGGCTGATGCCCTTTGCCAGCCTGGGGATCACGAGTGTGGCCGACGCGCTGGGAATGCGGGAGGCGTTGGCCATCGGGGCGTGGGTGTTTCTGGCCTGTGCGCTGGTGGTGCTGGGTCAGAGAGGCGGTTCTGACCCGTCAGGGCACCGCGGATGATCCAGAGGAAGAGAGTCGACCGCGGATGGCGGATGGTCGCGGATAGAGGGGGAACAGAAACGAGATCTTCCGTTTGATCGGTGCCCATCCCTGAAAACCGCGGCACTTCGCGGCAATTCGCTTCAGGCCGTTTTGCGCACGGCGATGCTGGTGAGCACGCCGAGCAGGGCGAGGATCGCGGCCAGCATGCCGATCCGCAGCCAGAGCGAAGCGGTGCGGGCGGCCGATGCCGCAACGCCGATCTTGAGATCGGACCAGGTGTCGACCTGGAGCGAGCGGGTGAAGGTGAGGAGTTGTCCCTGCTGCGGGATGGAGGCGCGGATGGCGGCCGGGTTGGCGAGCGCGGCGTCCTGCTGCTGGACGATGCGCTCGGCGAGTTTCATCTGGCCGGCGTTGTCCTCGGCGGTGTTGCGTTCGAGCATCTGTTTGGCTTCCTGCTGGGTGTAGTTGGGAACAACATTCCTGACATCCAGGAGGCGTGAGGAGAGGGCATCGGTTTCGCCGGCGGCCGCAGCCTGGCGGGTGTTCAAGCCGATGAGGGCTTGCTGGGTTTTGAGGTTGTGGAGCTGGACGCGGGCGTCTTCGTTGAAGGCCATGTCGTTTTGGGAGAGGCCGTAGGCAGCCTGGAAGGCGCGGCGGGCCTGCTGGGGATCGCCTTTTTCGAGGAGCTCGTTGCCGAAGCTGAGGAGCTGCTCGGCCTCGCGGATTTTCCCCCGCTGCCAACTGGTTTCGGTTTCGATGTACTTGCGGAGGTCGATGGTGGCGGTCTGCGCGGTGGCGGCGTGTTCGCGGAGTTGGAGGGATCCGGTGGTGTCGTCGATGTGCCACCGGCCGTTGAGGTAGACGTGCCAGGTGATGTTCTCGAGGGGCAACTCGAACTGGGGTCCGAGGAGATCGAGGGAGAGCGAGTTGCGATTCGCCTTGCCGGTCGGGGTGGTATAGAAGAACTCGACACTGGTGGTGGCGCCGGCCCGCGACGGTTGATCGAGCGGGATCAGGATGCGGCTGCCTTCGCGCCAGGGCCAGACGCTGTTCTCATTCACGAAGGCGAACCAGAAGCGGGCGTCGGCGGGCAGCGTGAGGGCGAGCAGGCGCTTGTCACCCGGCACCATTTCGAGCCGCGCCTGGGTCAGCATGGCACCGTCGTCGGAGATCACCGAGGTGAAGGTGACGTTGCGGACGCGAGCGGGGAGGAGCTGGGCGACCTCGTGGCGCTCGAGGCGGACGGGGAGCTGGAAATCCGCCTCGACGAGCCGGAAGGTCTCGGAAGCCGACGCGAGGTCGACGTCCTGCTGGAGCTGGCGGGGGATGTTTTGCCACTCGGCCGGCTGGAGGGATTCCGGCGTGGCGCCGACGCGGATCTGGAGTCGGGTGCCTGAATGCAGCGTGAGGAAGCCGCGTTGGAGATTGACGTCCAGGGCCTGGACACCGCCCAAGGTGAGTTCGGTGGCGGAGTTCGGGGTGGGGACCACGTAGGAGACCTGGAGAAGATACCGCCCCATGATCCGGCGGTGGAGTTTCACTTCCCAATCGCGGTTCTCGGTACCTTCGACGAGTTTGAAGTCGGAGAGTTGTTCGCCGCGGAAGCGGACGCTTTCGGCGTTGGCGGGCAAGCGGACGCGGAGGGCTTTCACGCCGGTGTTTTCGATCTGGTAGTTCAGGTTGGCGGTGACCTTCACCTGGGCCTCGGAAACGGTGACATCCTGGAGGCTCGAGACCTGGATCCAGGCGTCGACTTGTTCGATGCCGAGACCGAGCTGCCATTGTTCATTCAGCAGCCGGAAGACCAGGACGCCTTTTTGTCGGATGCCGGCTTTGAGCGGGTCCAACTGGGTTACGCCTTCGCGGGTGCCGGCCTGGAGCCGCATGCCTTGCTCGGGGACAATGACCATCTGCCCGCGCTGCTTGCCGGCCTCGCGCAGCCGCAAGTGCGGCACGGCCCAAGACTCGGCCGGCTTCACGCCTGACCCCGCCAGGCTGACGGCAAACTGCTGTTTCCCCTCGGTCTTCCCCTTCAGGTGGAGCGTGATCACCCGGCCTTCGTCCGTCTTCAGCTCGGTCCAATGGCTCATCGCCGGGCCGGTGACGGACTCGACGTCCAGTCCGGCGGGCAGCACGAAGCTCAGTTTGAAGATCCCCGCCCGCGTGATCTCCACTGCCAAATTCGCCGCCAGCACAATCCGGTCCTCACCGAGGGAGAGCGTCTCCTGAGTTTCGACGCGGACATCGGGTTCGACGGCGACGGCTTTGAGGAGGGCGCTGCCTCGGAAATCGGCATACCGATAGGCGCGGCGGAGGGCCAGCCCGGCGACCTGTTGCTGGAGCGGCTCGAGCAACTGGAGGGGGAAGTCCTCGAGATTGATGGTGGCGAACTCCTCGGCTTGAACGTCCTCGAGTTGGACTTCGGAACCGGTGGCCACGCCGATCAGGCCCACCTGGCCGGCGGCACCCTGGAGGGCGACCAATCCGACGCGCTGCTCGAAGGGCAGCGGACCGGTTGCCACCTGGGAGCGGACCACGATGGCCACGGCGCGCGGCTGGGGCGGACTGAAGGCGACACGCAACACCCGTTCATCGGGATCGAACCGCCAGAGAGACAGTCCCGGGGCGGTGACGTCGGTGATCGTGGCGCCGGCGGGAACGTCGAAGACCACTTCGCTCAGTTCGCCCTGAGCCGGGCGCACGACGGCCTGGTGAACGCCTTCAATGACCCCGGCCGCAGGCACGTAGAGCTGGAAGAGCTCGCCGTAGAACACGGCCTTCTCCTTGCGGGTATCGCGGCTGCGCGGGCGCCAGGCGAGCTGCGGCGGTTGGCCCGGAGCCAACGTCAGATGGGCGACGGTGTTCGTGCTGGCGGCCGCGTCGTCCCGTTGGATCGAAATGGCCGAGGGGACCTGCAGGTCGACATCCTGACCGACCACGGTGAGGTGCACGCGGTTGACGAGGCCGGGAGCCACGGCCAGGCGGAGCCCGTTCGCCGCTTCCTTCTTCGGCAGGCGAAGCTGATAGCGCAGGTGGATTCGCACCTCGCCGTCCTTCCGCGCGAACAGTCGATACGCGCGACGGCCCGCTTCGTCGACGGTCCGCAGCTCGAAGCGGGTTTCGGGGTA
>CAYSPU010000179.1:0-8375 GCA_964432995.1 uncultured Verrucomicrobiota bacterium | reverse complement strand
CACCGCCGGATCGGCGAGCAACGGCAGCAACTCTCCTTTGCGCGCCTGCCAGACGATTTCAGCCTCGACGGCGGCGAATTCTTCTTCCACGCGCACGGTCTGGACGACGAGGTCGGCCATGGCGAGCTCGTTGGTGACGGTCAGGTCGACGGGCGGTACGGGTGCCGCGGCGATCTGCGGGGTGCCTGCTTGCTGCGCGACGTTCTCCTGGGCCTGGCTCGCGCTGCCGCACGCCAGCAGGAGAGCCGCCGTCCACACCGCGGTGGCGGTGGTTGCGGCGCCGGCGCCGCCGTTCTCGAGCGGTCGCGGCGGGACACTCCACAACGCCCGCAGTGACGGCACCACCACTTGCACGAGGACGAACAGAATCCAGAGTGCGAAAAAGGCGGTGGCGCCGTTGGGCCAGCGTAGCGCAGCCCAGAAGACCAGCAACCAGCCCACCAACCCCAGCAGCCGCCGCAGCAGGCCGTCGGTCGCCACCAGCGCGTAGCCCCAGAGGATCACGCCCGCCAGAGCCGGCCACGCCGTCCACACCAACGCCAGCCAACCGACCTCGCGCTCCACATTTCCAACCTCGATGGCCAGCGCGTTGCCCGCCGGTTGCACCGGGATCAGGAATTGCAGGTCTGGCGGTTGCACCACCGCCGTCGAGCGCCCGGCGTCAGCCACCTGCCCGAAGCAGACCAGCGCCAGCACCACCGCCACCAGCCCGGCGAGACTTCCGGCAAGATGCCGGGCGCTGAAGCGGAAGACGTCGCCCTGGGCGGCCCAACGCCAGAGCACCAAGCCCGCCAACAACAGCCCGAGCCCCACCCCGAATCGCGCCAGCGCTTCTTTGTCCTGCCGCTGCCACAGCAGGCGCGCCACGCCCGCAAAGCCCGAGACGTCGGGCGCGGCGGAGACCACCGGGCTCAGCGTCCCTTTCTCGAATGTCAGCCGCCGGTTGGCATCCGGTTCGAGCCGCCATTCGGCCAGAAGGATCGGCGCGGCCACCTGCGGCGCCCCCAGCGCCAGGCGCGCCGGGTTCTTCGCTCGCGAGGCAAGCTTGAGCTCGACCGTGTTGACCGCATTCGGGTCTTTGCCTTGGGGCAAGGGGATAAGTTTGGCGGCGCCGTCCTTGACGGGGACCACGGCGGAACCGTTTACGACGGCCGTCCACAACTCCATGCCTTCGGGCAATGTCACCCGGAAGTATGGTGTTCCCTTGCTTTTCACGAAGTAGCGGGCCTCGGTGAGCACCTGGCCTTCCTGGGAGATTCGCGTGAAGAGTGAAGCGCGGTCGACCACCTGGTTGACGGTCTCGCCCTGGGCCAGCGGTTTCATCTCGAGCTGGAGGTTGAACGGCCGCGCGCTGTAGCGATAGGCGGCCAGGATGGGCGCGTCGAAGAAGAGCCGGTGTTCGGGTGGGACTTCGCCCGGTTCGAGCGGCAGCAGGTTGGTCGAGACGTCCGCGGGGCGCACCTGGAAGGGGTAGGCGCTGATGACCAGGGTGTGTCCTTGCTCGGACTGCGCGTCCGCGGCGCGCGCGCCGGTGAAGCTGAGGGTTTCGCCCTGGGCTTTGAACGGACGCTCGTAGGTGGCCAGGAGGTTATAGGGGCCGGACACCGGGGTGTGCAGTTGTACCACGTAGCCGCCATCGGATTTCTGCCAGTTCCGAACATCCTTCCCCACGAACTCGACGTTGAAATACTCGGCCGACAGTTCGACGCGAAACGCCGAGATCGGCGCGCCGGCGATGACGTAGTTGATCAGGCTGCTCCCGTAGGCGATCCCTTCGCCCACGGAGAAGAGGTGGAACGCGTCCGCCTGCAGCGATTGCGCCAGGCGCTCGACCTGAATGGCGGCCTGCCAACCCGGGTCGTTGAGCCGAAACGCCGCCTGGATCCCGGCCGTTTTCTTCGGGAAGAACGCGGTCGCAATGTCGGTCAAGCCCTGCGTCGACGCCGGTGTCAACCGGTAGCCCGCGTCGGCCGTCACGCCCACGTGACCGCGCACCGATTTGGCGCGGACGACCTCAATGGGCGGCAACGACCACGAGGTCTCGGCCAGCGGCTTGTTGCGCTCCAGCCGGAATTGGATCACCTGCCGCCCGATCGCGGGCGTCCCATAGACAATCCGCAGTTGCGCCACGTTCGGGTCCGCGCCGTCGGTGACGAAGTAATCGCTGAGGCCGGAGGCGTTCAAGCGCGCCAGGGCGTAGCCGCCCGGCACGCGCAGTTCGAGTTCGCGCAGCGGCGCCTCGCGAATGTCCAGCTCGATCTCGGCCTCGATGTCCAGCTCGGTTTCCCCGAGGTGATAGGTGAGCACCTGCGACACCGTGAGTTCGGGGAGGATGTTGTCCGCCTGCACGCGGAGTTGGAACTCGCCTCCCGAGAACCGGTAGGCAAACGCCTGGCTGGCGGGTGCCTGGAACAACGGCTTCGTCGCTTCCGTCTGCGGCAGTTGCTCCGGGGAGATCTGCGACAGGCCGCTTGCCTGCACCACCTCGAGCCGCACCGCCCCGGCGTTGGCGATCCGGAAATACCAGCCGAACCGTGTCGTTCCCTCGGGCTGCCATTGGATTGCCGAGACCGCCTGCGGGAACGCGCCCAGCGGCGTCTCGGTCTGCACCCAGAACGCGAAATCCTGCCGCCGCGGCTGGTTGAACTGCACCACGAGGCGGCGGTCGCTGCCGCCCGCCACTTTCTCGACGTTCCAGGACAGGATCTGGTCGCCCTGCACCCGCGTCACTTCGCCTTCACCGCGCAACGCCACGACCACCCGCGTCAGTTCGCCTTGCATCACCCGGAAGTCCAGCAGGGTCGTCTGCCGCATCAGGCCCGGGCTGATACTGACCTGGGAAAACGCTTCGGCCGAGTAGAACAGCTTGCCTTCGGTTTCCGCCTTGGCCTCTTTCCAGGCCAGTTGCACGGTGCCGCTGGTCGGCAGATAGCTCACAAACTCGTCCCCTTCCCGATCCATCCGCGCCCCGTCGGCGAACCGGAACTGGGTGTCGACCGCCAGGCCGCGCACGGCGATCTTTCGCAGCGGGCCGGGGGGCGCGGTGAACGCCACGTCGTTCCAGTTGTTGGTCGTGCGCACCCCCGCGGCGAAGCGGATCTCGATTGGGTATTTCCCCGGCCGGCTGGCCCGGAACACAAACCGGTCCTGCTCGAAGGCGACCTCCCACTTCCGGTCGCGCGCCGGTTCGAGCAGCGCCACCCGACCGGACAAGAGCATCGCCGCGGCGTCGCGCGTCTTCACATCCGCCACCGCCTTGAGGGTGAAAGTCGCCTGATCGTTGGCCAGATCGCCCTGCAACACCACGTCTTCGAACACCACGTCCGGGGTGAAGAAGGTCGTGTCCGCCGCAATGGTTGGCACCACTAGCGCGAACAGGAGCAACACGGAGCCGACCAGGGATGGAACAGAAGCTCGCAGAGAACCGCAAAGAGAAGAGCAGATGGGAGATGGGAGATGGGAGTCTGGGGCTCCCTCCCCTCTCCTCTCTCCTCTCTCCTTTGGCCACCGATTCGCGGTAATTCGCGGAATTCGCGTCTCCCCCTGTATTCCCTTTCTGCCCCTTGGCGTTTCTTCGCGTGCTTCTGTTCCTTCCCGCAGATCGTTCGTTGTCATACCTGTCTCACTTTCCTGAAATCGACTTCGCCTGGCGGACCATCCATTCCAGTTGTTTTGGACGAGGATCCAACTGGTAATACTCCGGCACGCCCCCCAGCAGCGCCAGCAACCGGTCCGTCTCCACCTCCGCCGCATACGAACTCGAAGCCAGCCACTCGGAAAACGCGCTCGCCGCCGTCGCCAGTCGCAGCGAGGCCGCCGACATATCCAGCGGCAGCGCCGGTCCCAGGTACGGGACTTCGAACTCGTGCTCGCGATACAAACCCGTTTCCGGCTCGCGATAGCGGACGCGCACGATGCCAATCGGACCCTCGCCTTCCGGGTTGGTCTGGATCACATACAACGCGTTGCCCGACTCGGCGGCGCCGATCTCGGCGGCGTCGACGGTGTTGTCGCGGAACTGTTCCTTGGTCAACCGATGCTTGGCGTAGCCGATCTGGCGGTAGGCAGTCGTGCGCCGCGGGTTGAACTCGACCTGAACCTTGACGTCTGCGGCGGCGACGCGCAGGGCGCCGGCGAGTTGGTTGGCGAAGCCTTCCGCCGCTTCCTCCGGCGTGTTGATGAAACCGTAGCGGCCGTCGCCATGGCGCGTGAGCACCTCGAGCAAATCGTCGTTGTACCCCTCCCAGCCGACCCCGAAACCGTCCAGCGCGATCCCCTGACGCCGGTGCGTCTCGACCTTCTGTTTGAGGGAGTCGGGGTTCAGATCGCCCAGGTTGGCGGCGCCGTCGGTGAGCAGGACGACGCGGTTCACGCCGTTCGTCAGGTAATGCCGCGCCGCGGTGGCGTAGGCCAGGTCCATCGCGTCGCCGAGGTTCGTGCCCCCTTCGGGCGTCAGGCCGCCGATCTGGTCCAGGGCCTCGAGGGCCTGGTTGCCGGGCAGGGCATCCACCCAGAGCCGGGGCGTGCGGGCGAACGTCACCACGCTGATCCGGTCCTGCGGCTGGAGTTGCGCGGCCAGCACCCGCAGCGCCTCGCGAATGATCGACACCCGATCCGCCCGCTCCATCGACCCCGAGTTGTCCAGCAACAACACCAGGTTCAAGGGGCGTCCACCCTCGCGCCCCGCCGCGGCCGTCTGCACCGCAAACCGGATGATGTCCCGGTTGTGCGCGAACGGATACTGCGCGCGCTCCCAGTTGAACCCAATCGGCGCCGCCACCGGCGCCGGGTCGCGATAGTCGAACGCATTGACGAATTCCTCGCTCCGGATCGACGCCGGGTCCGGCATTGTGCCGTTCTGGAGGCTCGTGGCCGCCAGTTTCCACGACACGTCGCTGACGTTCAGCGAGAACGTCGAGAACGGGTTCTCGGCCGTGGCGGTCTCCGGCTGCGGCTCGGGCGGGGGCGCACTCGGCACCGGTGTGGCTGCCGGACGATCCGGTTCCTTCTCGATCGCCGCCTTCTTCTTCGCCTCGTCCAATTGCGCTTGAGCCTCGGAGAGCTTGCGTTCTGCCTTCGCCAGTTGCTCCTCCAAGGCACGGCTGCCTTGCTTGGCGACTTCGGCGCGCTGCTCGCGACGCCGCTCGCGATAGGCTTCCGCGACCGCGTTGGCGATGCGCGCGGCTTCCTCACCGCTGTCGCTCTTGGCGTGGACCTCGACCAACGAGCTGTTCGGGACCGGCTGTACCTCAATGCGTTTTCTCAGGAACTCGACGGTCGCTGCGGAACTCGATTTGCCGTCGGCAGCGGCCTGACCCGCTTGCACCGCACCCAGGTTCAGCTTCTCCGCCGCCTTCTCGAGCACCGCCTTGGACTTGATCGCCTCGGCCTCGGCCTGAGCGAAGTAGGGATCAAAGGAGGTTCCGTCCGCCTTGAAGCCAAGGGCGTTGACGTCCGCGACATCCTTGTCGATCGACAGGCGAGCCGACCGTTCCACCTCACCCGTCAGCGTGTTCTTGACCCGACCCCACAGGGACTGCTTCTGAGCTGGCTGAGCGGTTGCTTCATCCGTGACCTCCACCATGGACGTTTTGGGCAAGCTGGCGTCCACTGTCTCTTGAAGAGCACGCGACAGTATCGCATCCCGCACCTTCTCGAGGTGGGCGACCTCTTGCTTCAGCGATTCGACCTGCCGCGACTTCGATTCCGCCTCGCGCAGGGCCGGCTTCCCCACCACCCGGCCGAGCACCGCTTCCTCGCCATCCGCCGGGACGCCCTTGGGAATCGCGCCGGAGTCAACTCGTTTCAGACCGGCAACCCTCTCTCGCACTTCGCCGAGTCCCTCGGTGAGCGCGGTGTCGAAACGCTCCACGGGCACGCCGGCCGATTCCTTGTCCGCAGGCTTCGCCTCCAGCATGAGATCGAGATCGCCACCGCGCACCTCACGTCCTTCCGTCTGAGAACGGAAGAGCGTGCCGAGCATCGGCGCATCGCCGAGGACAGCCGGCCCGGTTCGGTCGGTCACCGGCGCCGGGCTCGTGGTGACGATTCCCTGCTGGGCGTCCTCGAACCCGAGTGCCTCGGTCTTCGACGAGCTGGTCAGCGGCAGATCGACCGGGGTTCCCATGAACGCCGGGGTCGGCAGCTTGATGTCCAACGGCTCGAGCTTGTCCACCGCGGTGGCCAGCCCGGTCGCCGGCTCCTGGACGGAAAGTTGGCGGGTGGGCTCCAGCGGTGCCATCGCGAGCGCCGGCATCTCTATCTCTGGCGGCGGTTGTGCGGTCGGAGGAGGCGGCGGGGGAGTAGCGGCTGCCGTGGACGACCGCGTCACGGCTGGCAAAGAGGCTGGTTTCGGCGGTCTGGGCAGCAGATCCTCGGAGGAGGATTCGTCGGCCGGCACTGGCAGAGTTGCCACACCCACAACCGGTGCGGCGACGGGCGCTTCGACGGCCATCACGGGGGCCATGGGAACCGACTGAGTTACCGGCGACGCTGGAACGGACGGCGTCTCCGGGACAGCCGCGAGCAGGTCCTTCCCGGCAGATTCAGCCGGTGTCTGCAATGCCCAGTTATAATGGGCCACGCCACGGCTCGGCTCGCTCGGCATCGCGCCAGCCGGCGCCGCCTGTTCCCCGGCTGCGATTGCGAAATCGTTCAGGACCGTGTTCCCGTAGCCGAAGCGCGCGGTGTCAGTGATGCCACCGCCGGGTCCGGCGGGACGCCCGCCGCCAAAACCTCCGTAACCCCCGCCGCCGCCCATGCCACCCGCGCCGCTCATGCCACCTGCGCCGGCGCCGGTCCCCGCGGCAAGCCCCGAGTTGTCCCGGCTGAAGTAGGACGTGAGCACGTCAGCGTTCCCCACCGTGATGTTGTGGAGATCCAGCAGTCCGTTGTTGTCGGAGTCGCCCCATGCTACCGAGGCGGATACGTTTCCCAGATCGGACGCCGGTGTGGGCAGCACAATCTGTGTGGACTGCACTCGTTCACCTCGGGCCCGGTTCTCGGACTCGGCGAGTTCCCTACCGTTCAGCGCGAGTGCCCCACCAGTCCTCGCCGGCCGGGAGGCCACGCCACGTCCGGCGGCCGCTGCGGGTGCCGAGCGCGTTTGAGGTTTCGTTGGCGTCCGGATGCCGTAGCGGCCGCGGAGCAGCTCTTCCTCGGTTGACTGTGGAACCAGAGCCACTTCCGGTTCGGCTGTCCGCTGGCTGCCTTCAAGGGTCAGGTCCTTAGATATTAGATTTGGGTCCCGAGCGGAGGCCGGCCTGCTTTCACCGGCCTGCCGGGCCAGACCGTAGCGACGACTCGACGCCTCTCTTCTGCTCTCACCGCGCGACGGCGCGTTGGCCGCCACGCTGATGTTCGTGCGGGTTAGACGCGTCAGAGACTCCGCCGCACCACCGGAAGGATGCACTCCGGCGTAAGCATCAGAGTCATCGAGCGTGATGCGCTTGCTCTCGCCCCGGTTGAGTCCCCGGACCTTCCCACTTGCCGAACTGAGCTCGGCTACGGGGGACTCGGAGACCTTGCCGATCGCACAGGTCTCCCCGGCGACGAGTGGCAGCCCCTTCCCATCCCCTCGGCCCAGGTAAGGCCGCAAGTCTTCCATCGTCGGAACATCCTCCCCTGACTTGCCAAGCTCCAGGGCCCATTGCTGCTTGGCGCCGTCCAGTTGGCGGAGGTTGTTGAGAATGGCAGTGGACTGGGCCGCGGATCGTGCCCGGACGAAATTCGGTATGGAGACGGCGGCGAGCAACCCGAGTACGGCTAGAACTGCCGCCCACTGCAACACCCTCGGGAAGACGAGCAGGGGTCGGCGTGTCGGCGCCTGGGGGGGGGTCGGGGCCATGACGGTCTTGAGCTGGGCGAGCAGGCGTTCGCGGCGCGGCTCGGCCAGGCGCATGGGGGCGGACGAGGGGGCGGCGTTCGAGGCGGGGTTGGCTTCGGCTTCCTGGACGAGTTCGATGGTTTTCCGCAACCGCTCGTGGAGTTGGGCCAGGGTCGGGTAATCGGCGATCAGTTTGCGGGCCTCGGCCGCTTCGGCCCGAGGAAGCTCGCCGAGCAGGAGGGCGGTGATGCGCGACTCCGGGTCGGGCAAAAGGGGAATGGGAGGCTCCGGTTTCATGGGATGATGCCGCTCCGGGCGAGGTCGGCGGCCAGGCCCTTGAGCGCGTGATGGAGCAGATAGCCGACATGGCCCACGGTGAGTCCGGTGCGCGTGCTGATGTCCTTGTAGGAGAGCCCTTCGTTGAACCGGAGTCGGATCAATTCGCGGCTCCGGGGGTCCAGGTTCTGCAAGCCGAGCCGGACCAGGCCGACGCCTTCGACCCGGGCGATCTGTTCGTCCGGGGGCGGCTGGGGATCGGCGATCTCCGGGG
>CAYSPU010000178.1:348-12563 GCA_964432995.1 uncultured Verrucomicrobiota bacterium | reverse complement strand
CAAGAACGAAGCCTCCTCCGGCCACAACGTGGGCGTGGACAACATCGTCCTGGCCAAGGTCGGTGCCGAGGCCTGGGCCCAGGCGGCCCAGGTCCGGGAACCGCAACTGCCGGCCGGCAGCCTCGCCGATCTCGGCCGCACGCTGACCGCGGATCCCGATCCGGTCCTTCGCGGTTTGGCGGCCACTGCCCTGCGCGATCGCGGGTCGGAGTCGCAGCCCGCGCTGCCAGCCCTGATAAGCGCGCTGAACGACGGCGACGTGGCGGTGCGTATGATGTCGGCCAACGCCATCGCTGCGATCGGGAAACAGGCCGCCGCGGCGGCGCCGGCCTTGATCGCCGCGGGCTCGACGCCGGGCGAACAGGTGCACGTGCTACGTTCCATCGCCGCAGCGTTGGGTGCCATCGGCAAGCCCGCCGCCACTCCGGCCCTGCCGCTGCTGCGGGAGTTGGCGAAGATCCCGCGCGTCCAGTGGGCCGCGGAGTCCGCGGTTCGCAAGATCGAGTAGTCTCACCGCTCTCCGCTCGCCCACTCGGGGCAAACGCCCAGTGCCGGTTCACTGGCTGCCTTTGGAAGAAGGCTGGCCTGAGGCTGCCGGCCTGCACCGACCTCGGAGTCATCTTCCCCCGTTGGCGCGGCGCATCCCTCGGTGACCGCGCCGGGTCCGAGTCATTGTCCTGAGCGACCTTGACGTGGGTTCTTCAGCCGTCTGGTGTTGGCTTTTCCTAGAGACAACACCGGGGGCGGCAACTTGGGCAACGCCTCCAGGACTTGCGTCTGGGCCTCCGGATAGCGGACAACGCCAGGGTGGTGCGATTCCTGGGTGCGAACTACCCGGAGACCTTGAGCGCCCTGGAGACCATGGCCGCGGCGGAGACGCTGTGAATTGAGGCGTAGAGGGTCGCGGCTGCGGGCGCTCCAAGTCTGGAGCTCGGCGGCTTTCCCGTTTTTCGCTGTTGCTTCTTCAGCGGTCCGTATACAAGAAAGCCTGCAGCACGAGGAAGGCGGCGCCGCATATGACTGGAGCTTCCGCAGGAACGCGAGTGCATGATGGGCAGCCACGGCCTCGACGCCCCGGCCTTCGCCGAGCAGGACGGATTCTGCGTCGTCACATTCCCCAGCCGGGCGGGCAGCTACGACCGGCTGAAGGTCGAAGGCTAAAGGCTAGAGGAAGGAGTCCGCAGTTGGACCTGTTCGCCG
Organism: uncultured Verrucomicrobiota bacterium; assembly: GCA_964432995.1. Lineage (GTDB taxonomy): Bacteria > Verrucomicrobiota > Verrucomicrobiia > Limisphaerales > JAHDYP01 > CAYSPU01. The sequence continues at coordinate 11,363 of CAYSPU010000178.1, read as the reverse complement.
CGACAGGAGCGGAGGAAAGCAGAGACAGCCGAACTGGAAGAACTTCAGCCTTTAGCGTTCAGCCTTTCGCCTTGGGTCACACCGTCCTCGACCGCGTCCACCAGAGCATGATCCTCTTCGGCGCTGGCCTTAGAGAAGCGTTAGAACGCTTCCTGGTCGAAGACCTGCCTGCCGGACAGGCAGGCGCCGCCGGCAACGACGCCCGTTTCTGGACCCTCGCCCAGGCCCTCTCCGCACTCTACCCCGCCAGCACCGACGAGAAGCGCTGGGTGGATGGTGTATTGGTGCGCAAGAAGGGACTCGGATTCTGACCCAGGTCGGACCACACTTCTGAATCATGAGCAGAGAGTTTCTATTCTCGCAGATGACACTGCCATCCGAGTTGGTGGAAGACCTGCGGCGCCAGAATCCTTGGTGGGAGGGGCATGCGCTGCCCGAATTGCCGCCTCACCGCAGGCATTTGGTGCGGCAGATTCAGCGGCGCCTGGAATGGAAGCTGGCACCAGTCGTGGTTGTGCGCGGGCCCCGCCAGATCGGCAAGACGACGGCTCAACTGCACTGGATCGAGGACATCTTGAAGGCAGGGGTGAAAGGAGACCGAATCCTTCGAGTGCAGTTTGACGACCTGCGCGAGATGGGCGATTTCGATTCGCCCATCTTGCGGATCGTTGACTGGTTCGAGCGCACGATTCTGGGAAGCACCCTTAACGAAGCGGCGCGCCGCGGATCTCCTGGGTTCTTGCTGCTGGACGAGGTGCAGAACCTCGATAGCTGGGCGCCCCAACTGAAGTCCCTGGTTGATTCGTCCACCGTCCAGGTCGTGGTCACTGGTAGTTCGGCGCTGCGGATCGAGTTGGGGCGCGATAGCCTGGCTGGCCGGATCACTTCACTAGAGGCCGGAACCCTGTCGCTGACGGAAATCGCAGCGCTTCGTGGGGTGGACCTGGGCGAGCCGTATCTCAAGGATAACGGCGTGGAAGCACTCACCCACGCCTCATTCTGGACTGGGCTGCGTGAGCACGGGCAGTCATGGCAGGAGACTCGCGACGCTGCGTTCGCGGCATTCTCGGAACGGGGCGGCTATCCGCTGGCGCACCTGCGCGCGACCGCACCTTGGGAGCAAGTGGCCGACCAATTGAACGAGACTGTGATCAAACGTGTGATCCAACATGATCTTCGAGTTGGCGAGAGAGGGCGGAAGCGGGATCCCGCGCTCTTAGAGGAGCTTTTCCGGCTTTGCTGCCGCTATGCCGGCCAGACACCGACGATCCAGACGCTTGCTCGGGAGGCGCAGCGGGTTCTCCACGCCAACGTCGGCGCTCAGCGGATCAATGCGTATCTCCGGTTTCTGGGTGACACATTGCTGCTTCGCTTGATTCAGCCCCTGGAGATTCGGCTCAAGCGCAAGCGGGGCAGCCCGAAGTTGTGTCTGGTTGATCACAGCCTGCGGGCGAGTTGGCTGCAGGAGCAAATCCCGTTGGACCCTCGAAAGCTGCGTGAGGAGCCGGAGTTGACCGTGGTGGCAGGACATCTGGCGGAGAGCGCGACGGGCGCGGTCCTGGCCGCGATCACCGGGCTGGACATTGCCCATTTCCCGGAACGGCATGGCGAGCCAGAGGTGGACTTCGTTTTGACGATTGGTGTCAAACGAATCCCAATCGAGGTCAAGTATCAGGCGAGGATCGATCCGCTGCGTGACACCGAAGGTCTCCGGTCCTTCATCGAAAAGGCGATCAACAACGCCCCCTTCGGACTTCTCGTCACGCAGGAAGCCTCGGCAGCCACCATTGACCCGAGAATCATTAGCCTCCCACTGTCATCCCTGATGCTACTTCGCTGATATGCCCCTGGAAGACGATTACGTGGAAGCCGAGGCCTTGAAGGCCGCTGAGGCCCACGCCTTCGATCTGACCCTTGGCCCATTGCACCGGGGGATTGTCGAGAAGGAACAGAGGGATCGGGTCTGGCGCAAGGCGAGGTCCGAGGCTGAACGTGCTGCGCGGGAGTGAGGATAGGACGGGATCGGGGGAGCCCGGGCGCGGGAGTGTTGGGACCGGTGCCGTCAGTCGTGCGCACGCCGCTCGCGGAGAATCGCCGGCAGGACCGCAAGAGCCAGAAGATCGGCCAGAGACCGTGCGGAAGTGGTTTTGGGTTGGCAATCGTCTTGGCAAAGGGCTATCCGTATTGCCCGAGGATGAGACTCGCCGAGGCACATGATCGGAGGATGGAGCGAGGAGACACCCGTTTTGGCCGGATTGTGGGGCTGGGCTTCTTCGCCTTGGCGGCGGGCGTGATCATCGAGGCCGCCGACCTGGACAATCGCCCGTACCGGCATCAAGTAGGATTCGTCGCCGTCGTTGGGATTGTTTTCGTGGTGGCGCTGGCGGCGTGGGGTCTGGCGCTGCATCGCCTGGTTCGTCGGCGCACGGCCGCCCTCGAGCAGAGCGATGCGCGGCTGCGTCACCTGAATCGCACGCTGCGACTGGTTACCGAATGCAATCAGGTTCTCGCGCGCGCTACTCAAGAGACGGAGTTGCTCGGGGCCCTGTGCCGCCTGCTGGTTGAACACGGCGGCTATCCGGTGGCATGGGTGGGACTGGCGGAGCAAGAAGGAGCCAAGTCAGTGCGCTTGGCGGCCCATGCGGGTGTGCCGGCCGATCCCGGGGAAAGCGCCGATTTCGCCGGGACAACGATCGCGGGCGCCATGGTGGGTGCCGCCATCGAGGCGCGACAGCCCGTCATCACACGGGACATCTCCGCCGTTCCGCAGGCCGATCCATGGCACCGCGCCACTGCGCCGCACGGCTGCATCGCCTCCATTGCCCTGCCTCTCCTGCGGGAGAAGAGCGTGCTGGGCGTGCTGATGGTGTATGCCACCGAGTCGGAGATGCTGGACGCCGCCGAGGTCGGATTGTTGACCGAGTTGGCCGAGGACATTGCCTATGGTCTGAGCGTCCTGCGCACGCGGGCAGAACACGAACAGGCGGAGGTCGCCTTGCGCCATAGCGAGGAGCAATTCCAACTGATCATGGGGAGCCTGGCCGACTTGGTGACGGTGTTCGATCGTGAAGGGCGTCGCCTCTACGCAAGTCCCTCCTGCGCGAACATCCTCGGCAACCCAGATCAACTGCAGGGCACGTCCTCGTTCGATCAGATTCACCCCGAGGATCGGGACCGGGTGCGGGTGGCTTTCGAGGAGACGGTGCGCACGGGGATGGGCCATCGCCTCGAATACCGCATGCTGGACCGAGACGGGCGCGCGCGCCTGCTCGAGTCGCAAGGCAGCGCCATTCGGGATGCGCAGAACCAGGTGGCGCAGGTGGTGGTGGTGTCGCGCGACATCACCGAACGCAAACTGGCCGAGAAACGCATCGAGGCGAGCGAACGAAAGTACCGCGAGCTGGTGGAACATGCCAACAGCATCATCTTGCGCTGGTCGTGCGATGGACGGGTCACCTTCCTGAACGAGTTCGGCCAACGTTTCTTTGGCTACACGGAGGAGGAGATTCGCGGTCGGCATTTGGTGGGTACGATTGTCCCGGAGACCGAATCGACCCATCGGGATCTCGCGGGCATGATCGAGCAGATCGGTGCGGACCCGGAGGCCTTCGAGCAGAACGTCAACGAGAACATGCGGCGCAACGGGGAGCGGGTCTGGATTTCCTGGGCCAACCGAGTCGTGCCAGATGAGCAGGGGAAGGTGGCGGAGATCCTGAGCATCGGCACGGACATCACCGCGCGCAAGCGGGCAGAAGAAACGGTCCGTGAACTGAATATCAGCCTGGAGCGTCGGGTGGCAGAGCGGACGGCGGAATTGGCGGTTGCCAAGGACCGGGCGGAGGAGGCTGACCGTCTGAAATCCGCCTTTCTGGCGATCATGTCCCATGAGTTGCGCACCCCGCTCAACTCGATCATCGGCTTCACGGGGATCCTGCTTCAGGGCCTGGCGGGGCCCCTGAACGCGGAGCAGCACAAGCAACTCCGCATGGTGCAGGACAGCGCCCGCCATCTCCTGGCGCTGATCAACGATGTATTGGACATATCGAAGATCGAAGCCGGGCAGATCGAGATCCGCGCGGCGCCGTTCGATTTGAGCGAAGCAATCCGGAAGCTGGTGCCGACCGTGGTGCCACTGGCCGAGAGGAAAGGGCTCGCGCTGACGGTGCAGGTGGCGCCGGGGGTGGGGGTGATCCGCAGCGATCGCCGCCGGGTGGAGCAAGTGCTACTGAACCTGTTGAGCAACGCCATCAAGTTTACGGATCGGGGCGCGGTGGTTCTTCGAGCCGAACTGCAGCGCGCCGAGGTTACGGCTGGCGCCGGGAAGGTGCGGGCCTCCGCCGGCGTCGTCGTGTCGGTGACGGACACCGGAATCGGCATCCAGCCGGAGAACCTGTCCAAGCTGTTCCAACCCTTTCGCCAGATTGACAGCGGTCTGACGCGCCAACACGAGGGGACGGGTCTCGGTTTGGCCATTTGCCGGCGATTGGTGGAGCGGCTGGGGGGTGAGATCCATGTCGAGAGCCGGTGGGGCTGCGGTAGCACGTTCACCTTTACCCTGCCGGTCGATCTGGCATCCAAACCATGAAAATCCTCCTGATTGAAGACAACGTTCAGAACCGCTATCTGGCGACTTTTCTCTTGGAGAAACGGGGCCACCAAGTGACCTCAGCCGCGAGCGGGCCGGAAGGCATCTCTCTGGCTGACCAACTCCGGCCTGACTTGATCCTGCTCGACATCCAGTTGCCCGGCATGGACGGTTACGCCGTGGCGCAGGCGCTGCGGGAGAACCCCGGTTTGGGCCGAGTGCCGATCGTGGCGGTGACGTCGTATGCCATGGCGGGGGATCGGGAGCGCGTGCTGGCCGCGGGCTGCAGCGGCTACCTGGAAAAGCCGATCAACCCGGAGACCTTTGTCAGTGAGATCGAACAGCATGCTCCCGGCGACCCTTCGGAAAGGCGCTGCACCATATGAAGATCCTGGTCACGGACGACAACGAATGCAACCGCTACCAACTGCAGGTTCTGCTCTCCGGCAGTGGGTATGAGGTGATGACGGCGGCCAATGGTGCGGAAGCGCTCGACCAGGCACGGCAGGAAGCGCCGGATCTCATCGTCGCCGACATCCTGATGCCGGTGATGGACGGGTATTCCCTCTGCCGCGTCTGGAAACAGGACGAGCGGCTTCGCAACATCCCGTTTGTGTTTTATACCGCGACCTATACGGACGAGCAGGACCGCGAACTGGCGCTCCGCCTGGGGGCGCAGCGTTTCATCGTGAAGCCGGAGGAGCCGGACGTGTTCGTTCGCATCATCCGGGAGGTTGTCGCCCAAGCCGTTCCCAGCCCGCCGGCTCCGGCCGGGGCCCTGTCCGCCGAGTCGAGCGGTGGCCAGGGAGGATCTGCCGCGCCCACGGAAGCGGAGTATCTGCACCAGTACAACGCGGTGCTCGTGCGCAAACTCGAGCAGAAGCTGGTCGAGTTGGAGCGCGAAGTGGCCGAGCGGCGACGGACCGAGCAGGTGCTGCGGGACTCCGAGGAACGATACCGCGTGTTGTTCGAAGGCGCGGTCGAGGGCATCGCCGTGGCCGACGCGGCTACCCGGGAAATCCGGTATGCCAATCCGGCCTACTGTGCGCTCTACGGCTACAGCAAAGACGAACTAGAGGGGATGACCATTGAGAAACTCCATCCCCCCGACGCTGCGGTGAACATCGTGTCCGAGTTCGACGCGGGGACGCGCGGGGAGAGGGAGCTGTTGCCGAGCCTCCCTTGCCTCCGCAAGAACGGGTCCGTCTTCTGGGCGGAGTTCCGGTCGAGGCGGGTCGTCATGGGAGGGGGCCCCATGCTCGTGGGCTTCGTAACCGACGTCACCGAGCGCCGGCAGTTGGAGGCCCAGTTCCTGCGCGCCCAGCGTCTGGAGAGCATCGGGGCGATGGCCGGGGGCCTGGCCCACGACTTGAACAACATCCTTTCCCCCATCCTGATGATCGCGCCCCTGCTGAGCGACACGGTTGCGGACCCCGAAGGCCGGGAGATGCTCGGGACGGTGCAGGACTGTGCTCAGCGTGGGGCGGATCTGGTGAAGCAACTGCTGACTTTTGCGCGCGGGGCGCCGACGGCGCGCGTGCCGCTCCCGGTGCGGCACCATCTGCGAGAGATCAGTCGGATGATTCGCGAGACGTTTCCGCGGAACATCCGGCTGCAAACCGAGGTGCGCCAGGAGCTGTGGCACGTCCTGGCGGATGCCACCCAGATCCATCAGGCGCTCATGAACCTCTGCGTCAACGCGCGCGATGCGATGCCCGCGGGCGGCGTGCTCACCCTGGCCGCCGCGAATGTGAATCTCGATGCCGCCTTTGCGGAAGTGACCCCCCACGCGGCGGTGGGGCCGTACGTGTGTATGAGCGTGACCGACACCGGCTCGGGCATTCCGCCCGAGAACCTGGACCGCATTTTCGATCCGTTCTTCACCACCAAGGAAACGGGCAAAGGCACGGGCCTGGGCTTGGCCACCGTGCTCGGCATCGTGCGCGGGCACGGCGGTTTCGTGCGGGTGAAGAGCCGGCTCGGTCAGGGGACGATGTTCGAGCTCTACTTGCCCGCCTCAGTGGAGACGGAGCCCGTTCGACCATCTCGCCGCCCGGAAGCGCCCCCTGCGGCGAAGGGGGAGTTGATCCTCGTCGTGGACGACGAAGCCGCCGTGCGCAGTGTGGTGCGCCGGACCTTGGAGCGGCACGGCTATCGGGTGGTCCTGGCGGCGGAAGGAAGCGAGGCGCTGGCGTTGTGGAAGGAGCGCGCCAGCGAGATCCGCGCCGTCATCACGGACCTGATGATGCCCGGTGTGGAGGGCCCGGCGTTGATCCGTGCCCTGCGCCGCTCCGCACCGCAGGTGCCAATCCTCGGAATGACCGGTCTCGCCGAACGGACGGGCGTGCAGGGGCTGGACAGCCTCGATCTGCCGGCACTGCTGACCAAGCCTTTTGTCGGAACGGAGCTTCTGACGAAACTGCAAGAGTTGATCACCGGCAGGCAAACGCGTCGACGGGATCCTCACCGCTCGTCTTCGGCGAATCCCGAAACCTGAAGATCCTCGCTCGATTCTGGGTGCCCCCTCGGCCGGCGTCGGCTTCAGTGGCTCGCGCTCGCTGAGTTCACCCACTCCATCTTCGCCAACCGGATGCCGTTCAGCGTTGGCAGGAGGCTGGCGATGTACCAGTGGCCTTCATGAGGGAAGATCTCCGGCGCCGCTATCGGCAGCGTCCCCACCAGGTGACCGCCATCGTTGTCGACGCCGAAGTCCAGTGGGTCCCGCGAATGATACACCCGTGTGATGGCGTCGGCGCCGTAGCGTTGCGTGCGCAAGAGATAGTATTCGCCGGGCGTGAGTTCGACGACAAAAGGGCATTCGGCGGAGGTGAAATGGGTGCCGGCCTCGCCGCCAAACGCTACTCGGCGGGGATCGCTCCAAGTGCGCAAGTCCGACGATGTGCGGCAGAAGACGGCTCCTTCTCGGTTCGGGTGGGCCGTGTAATAGCAATGCCACCGGTCACGTGTGAACAGGACCATCGGGTCCCGGGCATTGTCGTTGGGACCTTCACCGAACATGCCCGTCTTGCCGTCCGCATGGAGGCGACGCGCGAACGCCTTCCCGTCTCTGCTCGTCGCGACGCAGACGTGCACCCAGTCGCCGTAGAACATGAGGAACTGCGAGTCGTGCCGGAGAACAAACGGCGCCTGGAGGCCTCCGGTTCTTTCGCCGAATTCGGCCATTGCTTCCATCGTGATGCCGCGGGGAGCCCAGTTCGTGTCGGCCAACCGCCGTCCTTCCCAACCATGCAGGAGGCGCGTAACGCCGCCGCAGCGGGTGTTGCGAATGCACGACCAGAGCTGCCAGGTGCCGTCGGCGGCTTGCCAAACGGCGAAATCGACCGGTTGCTGGTTGGTGGTGTTGTAAGCGCCCAGATCGGGGTTCTGCGCGATCGTCCACCACTCGCCGACCACGCGCGGGATCATCACCGGAGGGGCGCTCCAGCCCGCTGACGCCGACAGGATGAGGATTGCCGCTACTGTGGACGCCGGAGAGGTTTTCATACGCGCCATCCAAACATGCCCAGTATCCACGTCCGCCTCCGCGCGCGCGATGGTTTTGTCGCGCCTCCAGGCAACTCCGGGCTGTCGGGAATGCCGGACGCGCATGATGACCCCGAACCTGGACGCGAACGTGGAAGGTAGGGACGCCCGGCTCGGGCGTCCGCTAAGAGTCCGCACCTGCTGTACGCAACCGAGTGGACGCGCGGGGCCGCGCGTCCCTGCTGCTGATCGCTCATGGAAGACAAGGACTTCCAAAGGCTGGACGCGCGTGGGTGCCATGAACCGGGACGAACATCGAACGCTGAACGTCGAACATCGAAGGTCGAACGTCGCTTTCGTTCGACGTTGGACGTTGGAAGTTCGATGTTCGATGTTTGGCTCATTATCAGAGACTCGCGCGTACGGTTCATGGAGAGAGCAAGCGTTGTGGGTATTCCTGGCGGTTGACGGTTTCCGTGCTGGGTCATCGGACAACCTTGCCGTGGGCGGTTCGGCCAAAGCATAATGGAAGCGCGATGAAACGGAACGTTGGTTTGCCACTCCTCCGGGTGCTTGCGGTCGGGCTTCTCGCGGCGGTGACGGCGTTCGCCGGCGACGCGCCCGCGCCCCTCACCCGCGCTCACGCGCACAACGATTACGAGCATGCGCGACCGCTCCTGGACGCGCTGGACTGCGGCTTCTGCAGCTTTGAAGCCGACGTGCACCTGGTGGACGGGCGCCTGCTCGTCGCGCACGATCGCAACCGGACTTCGCCCGACCGCACCCTGGAGGCGCTCTACCTGGAGCCGTTGCGGCAGCGGGCGCGTCAACACGGCGGGCGCATCTATCCCCAGGGGCCGGCCTGCCTCCTGTTCGTCGACCTCAAGACGGAGGCAGAGGGGACGTATGCCGCGCTGGACAAGTTGCTGGAGCAATACGCCGATCTGGTCACCCGGTTCGACCGCACCCGGGTGACCACGAACGCCGTGACCGTGATCCTCTCCGGCAACCGCCCGCGAGCCGCGCTTGAAGGGCAGGCGTCACGCCGGGCGGCGTGCGACGGGCGCGTCGACGATCTCACTTCGGGAGCCTCCGCGGCGCTGGTTCCGGTCATCAGCGAGCAGTGGGGCAAGTTCTTCCAGTGGCGCGGCAACGGGCCGATGCCCGATGCGGAACGGGCGCACCTGCTGGAGTTCGTGGCGAAGGCCCATCAGCAGGGACGCCGGGTCCGCTTCTGGGGCGCCCCGGACCGGCCGGAGGTCTGGCGTGTGCTCCACGATGCCGGCGTGGACCTCATCAACACCGACCGACTCGAGGGACTGCGAGATTTTCTGCGAGCACAGGCGGAGATGGGCGTCGGGGCAGTCAAGGCCGCCAACGATCGGTAGATCGGAAGCGGTCATGGGGATGGGGAGTGGCGTGCCGATAAATCGTGCATATGCACGAATAATCGGTCAGGCACGGTTCCGTTGCCTGGCCACCCAGGGTGCTTGGAGATCTGGCAGGTGGCCGGGTGTGAGCGTCGGATTGGCGAGCCCAAACCGGGAGTGCCGAGTTTCCCGCGCGAGCATCGACCGGTGGCTTTTCCGATCTCGGCGGTCTACTTGAGGAAATAGAGTTCCCGGGTATCGGCCCAGATCTTCCCCTTGGCGGCCGCGTCTGGCAGTGGGGACTGGCAGGGGTCGGTCTCTTTCCACCAGCGTTGGGTCTCGGGATCGGCGGCCATCTTGTTCATGTCGGCCTCGAAATCCGTGCCGGTGTACTCGAGATACGCGAACAGGTAGAGCTGGCCGTTGATCTCGCGCTCGTGGATGGAGAAGTTGTGGATGTGGCACTCCTTGAGCATGCGATTGACGCCGGGCCAGGGGTTGGCGTGCAGTTGGCGGTAGGTTTCCGCCTTCTCGGGTTTCAGGCCGGTGACCCAGGCGAAGCGCTGTGGGGTCCGGGTCGTGGCGCAGCCGGTCAGTACGACGGCACACAGGAGAACCAGCGGGGTTTTCAAGGGATGCATAGATGATGTCTCTTCAGCGGAATACCAGGTAGAGGACCACAAACACGACGAGGACGGCGACGGTGGCGACGCGGTAGTTGCCGAGGCCGCGTCCGCCGGCGTGGCCGCGCAGGGGTTGGCGCCAGTCGCTCCAGACCAGCGGTTCCGCTTCCGGTTTGAGCGGGTGCGGGAACTGCAGCGTGGCCGCCACCATGAGGATCAGGCAGGCTACCAGGAGCAGAAACGCCAGGAGCATGAAGTCCATGCGGAACCAGCCATTCCAGTCGAGCAGGAAGGCGGCGAATCCCAGAATCATCCCGACCACGAGCGTGAGGAAGGCAGCCGGGGCGGAGGCGCGCCGCCAGAACACGCCCAGAAGGAACACCGCGGTGATCGGGGGCGCCACATAGGAGATGAGCTTGTTAATCCCCTCGAAGATGGTCGTGTAGTGACCGAACAGTGGTGAGCAGACGATGGCGAGCAGCGTGCCGAGAACGGTTGTGATCTTGCCAATCCCCACGAGTTGGTGGTCGCTGATGTCCGGTCGATGGCGTTTGAAGAGGTCGTAGGCCACGAGGGTGGCGGTCGAGTTGAGGGCGGCCGAACAGGTCTGCATGGCGGCGGCGAGCATGGCGGCGACGACGAGCCCCTTCAGCCCGGCGGGCAGCAGATGGGTGAGGAGGAAGGTGTAGGTATCCGCCGCGTTCTGGGGCGCCTGGCCGTCGAAGGCGTTCTGTTGCACCAGCGCGACGCAGATCACGCCCGGCAGCACAAAGAAGAAGACCGGCCAGATCTTGAGAAAGGCGCAAAACAACGGTCCCAGGCGCGCGTGCCGCTCGTCCTTCGCCGCCAGGACGCGCTGCACGATCGTCTGGTCGCAGCACCAATACCAGATGCCGAGTACCGGGTAGCCCAGCAGAATCGAGTACCACGCCATTCCGGAGGGATCCGCGGCGT
>CAYSPU010000178.1:0-338 GCA_964432995.1 uncultured Verrucomicrobiota bacterium | reverse complement strand
AGGAAGTTGCCGGTTCCCCAGGTGACGTTGCTGTCGGGAACGCTCGCCAAGGGATGCGGATGCGTGGCCAGCGAGTCGGCGAGCGCCGACCAGCCGCCCACCTTCAGGTACCCCACTACCGTGACCACCACGGCGCCCGTGAGCAGCAGGACCGTCTGCACGCTCTCCGTCCAGACAACGGCCAGCAGGCCGCCCAGCATGGTGTAGATGCCCGTCAGGAGACCCAGGACGACGATGAACAACAGGAGTGCATCCACGCCCAGGATGGTGGCCCCGGGCGTGAGGCCGAGGATGCCGCGCAACACCCAGGCCGCGGTGTAGAGCGCCACTCCCATGTG
>CAYSPU010000177.1:0-12739 GCA_964432995.1 uncultured Verrucomicrobiota bacterium | reverse complement strand
CGTCTGGACGTAGATGCCGTGCTCGCGCGCCTTGGCAACGTAGCGATCCGTGTGCTCGTTCGGCACGGGGACGGCCAACTTCTCCCGCAACTCGGCCACCGTGGGATACACCGGTGCCGCATGGGCGAACTCGGGAAACACCACCAGGCGAACCGGGAAGAAGGGGCGGTAGCCGACGACCGCACCGTCGATCATCGCCAGCATGCGATCGGCGCGGCCGGCAATCTCGCGGTGGTGGGTCGGCGATGGGAAATCGGTTTGGCAGGCGGCAACGGCGTATCGCAGGTTCTCGCTCACGCCCCAGGTCCTAGCCCGGAAACCTCGCACTGGGAAGGCGGAAAGGAGTCTCGCCCCCTCAGCAAGGCCGCTTCCAGTTGGCGCAGGGCTTGGGGCAGCTCCGCGGTCCAGGTCATGCGCCGGCCAGGCTGGTCCGGGTGTTCGAGGCTGAGGACTGCGGCGTGCAAGGCTTGACGCGGGAACTCGACGGGCGGGCGGGCGTGGCCCGCTTCTCGATAGGCCGGGTGATACGTGCGATCGCCGATCAAGGGGAGCCCGGCGTGGGCCGCCTGGACGCGGATCTGGTGCTTGCGACCGGTCTCGAGCCGGAGCCGCAACTTGGTGACGAAGCCTTTGCCACCGGCGAGCGGATACTCGGCAATGACCTCGTAATGCGTGATGGCCTCACGCGCGTCGGAGCCCGGGTCCTTGCGTTGCGGCTTCGAAACCACGTGCTGACGCAGTTCGTCCGGGCTCAATTGCAGCCACTGCCGCCAGGTGCCTTTGGACGTCCTCGATCGCCCTTCCACAAAGGCCACATACTCGCGCTTCATGGTGTGCGCCTTGAGTTGCGCGATGAAGTGGCGACGCGCGGCGGGGTTCAGGGCCAGGCAAAACACGCCGCTGGTATACTGGTCGAGACGATGAACCGGCAAGGGCTTGAGCCGGTGATAAACCGGTGGCAGCGATCGGCCGGCAACTCCGCGGTCCCGGGCCTTCATTTTTCCCAACAGGAAGTCGGCGAGGATGCTGAGCGCGGAGAGACCGCCGTTCGGCGCCGGCACCGAGATGAGACCGGGCCCCTTGTTCACGATGGCGAAGGCGGAATCCAGGTACAGCAACGAAACGCGCGGGTGAATCTGCCACCCGGAACCGCAATCGAGGGTTGTGGCATGGCAGGCGCCCAGCTTCAGGGTATCGCCGGGATCAGCGATGAGTTGATGCGGCTTGCGGAGGACGACGCCGTTGACGCTGACCCGCCCGGCCAGGATCCATTGCTTGGCGCGGCTCTTCGGCGTGTCGGGATGCTGCTGCCGCAACCAATGCAGCAGTGGGCTGACTTGAGTTTCCATCACTTCTCCGATCGCTCGTTACCGGAGCCAGCCTGAAGCCCCGAGGCGGGCGGGGGAAGGCTGAAGGTTGAAGCCTGAGACGCAACGTTCTCGCGTTGTTCCATGCCCCCCTACCCATTCTGGGATACCACTTCGCATGAAAGGTAGGGCGACCTCTCCGAGGGCGCCGCAAGATCCAGTCGCCAAGCCACATGCCTTCGGCGCGATACGGAGACCGGCTCGCGAGTTCGGCTCGGAGTCGCGCCCTACCAGTCTTCAGCCTTCAGCGTTTGGCCTTGTCATCCCAGGAACCGCAGTTCAACCACGGATGGACACGGATAAACACGGATAGGAAGGCTGCCTATAGAAACTGGGCGGCAGAACCAGGCCGCCGCTCCCCTTTGTTTCTTTGCGCCTTGGTTGTTCCTGCCCGCGGTTTTCTCCTTGCTTGGATCGGGTGGTCGGGGCTCTCTCAAGAGGAACACCCAAGTCTTCCTATGACTACCGAACTGAATCGCCGCAAGTTCCTCGGCACCGCCGCCGCCACCGGCCTCTTCACCATCGTGCCCAGCACCGTCCTCGGCGCCCCGCGCCACGTCGCCCCCAACGACCGGATCGCGCTCGCCCATATCGGCATGGGGACCCAGGGGTTCAACGAGTTGGGCGGGTTGCTCGAAGACCCCGGAATCCAGATCGTCGCCGTTTGCGATCCCAACCGGTTCAGCACCGACTACATCGAGTGGGGCAAGGGCAGCATCCGCAACCAGATCCGAAACTACCTGGGCGATCCCAAGTGGCTCGAGGGGGAAAACGGATGTCCCGGCGGCCGCGACGTCGGACGCCTCGTCGTCGAGACCTACTACGCCAAGCACGGGCGCGGCGCGAACTACAAGGGTTGCGCTGCGTATGCGGACTTCCGCGAACTGCTGGAGAAGGAGAAAGACCTGGATGCGGTGAAGATCATGACCCCGGACCACCTGCACGCCACGGTTGCGGTCACCTCGATGAGGCGCGGGCTGCACGTCCTGATGCACAAGCCGATTGCGAACCGGCTGGCTGAAGGCCGGTTGGTGCTCCGGACCGCCCGCGAGTCCGGGGTGGCCACGCATCTCTTGGCCTATGGCAGCGGGAGGGAGAACGGCCGGATTGTCGAGCGCATCCGGCAGGGGGTTATTGGCAAGCTGCGCGAGATCCGCAACTGGACCAACCGCCCGGTCTGGCCCCAATACACGGAGATCCCAAAGGACCGCCCGCCGGTGCCTGCGGGCTTCGACTGGAGCCTCTGGCTGGGACCCGAGAAGGACCGCCCCTACCACCCGCACTACACGCACACCGTGTTCCGCGGTTGGTATGACTTCGGCGGGGGATCGATGGCGGACATGGGGATTTACAGCCTTTGGCCCGTGTTCACCGGGCTGAAGCTCGGCGCCCCCGTGAGCGCCGAGGCCCAAGCCACCCATACCTGCACCATCGTCGACGGCGTGAGCCAAACGGTGAAAAACGACTTCGCCTACCCGACGGCCTGCGCCCTGCGGTTCCAGTTTGCCCCCAGCCAGGATCGACCTGGCGTCGAGCTCCTCTGGTACGACGGTGGCATGCGACCGCGCATCCCCCGCGAAGTCGAAGCGCACAACCCACCGCTGGGCCCCGAAGGAATCCTCTTCGTGGGAGACAGCGGCCTGATCCTCGCCGGATTCCACGGCGAAGAGCCGAAGCTGTTTCTGCAGGGGAAGATGCAGAACCTGTGGGAGACCGCAGGCGCGACCGCCGACACCCGGACGCGCCGCGACCGCACCAATCCCTGGGTCGAAGCCTGCCGTGGCGGAGAAGCGTCCCCGGGCAGTTTCCTCGAAGCTGCCGGCATCACCGACACGGTGAATCTCGGGACCGTGGCCTTGCGCGCTCGCACCAAGGTGCTGTTCGACAGCGCGACCGGCCAAATCACGAACAAGCCCGAAGCGAACCGCTACCTCGTCCGCGACTATCGCCCGGGCTGGGAACTGTAGGCGGCTCCCACCCCGATGTGGGGTTCGACGGCGTTGTCTGGCCAGAGTCCCGCGAAAACGGGCCCCTCGGCCGCGGCTGCCACGGTCAGCGCTGCAAGGCTGCTCCCGCCCGCGCGGTGAGCACGCCGCGAATGGTCGCGCTGGTCAGGACGACGACGCCCCCCACGACGGCCCAGAACTGCGGCCGCTCGCCGATGAACAACAGCACCCATACCGGGTTCAGCACCGGCTCGATCGTGCTGATCAAACTCGCTTCGAGAGCGCGCACCCGGCGAATCCCTTTGGCGAAGAGCACATAGGACAGGCCCAACTGGAAGACTCCCAGAAGCGCCAGCCCCGCCCAACTGCCCGCATTGGGCCACGCTCGGCCGCAAAACGGCAGGAAGACCAGCGCGGTCAGGATGTTGCCCAGCAAGACCGAGTCCGCCGGGGAGGCGTCCTTCTGCTTGCGCAACAGCGTTGCCAGACCGGCAAAGCTCACCCCGCTCGCCAAGGCCAGCACGTTCCCCCACAAACCGGTCGTCGTGATCTGGTCGATGAAGAACAAGCCCACCCCGGCAATGGTCACCGCCAGGAGCACCCAGTCGACCGCTCGCGGGTGCTCTCCCAGAAAACACGCCCCGAACACGGCAATGTAAAGCGGCGCGGTGTATTGCAGGAAGATCGCGTTCGCCGCCGTGGTCAGCTTGTTGGCACTGACAAATAGGGACACCGTTCCCACGTAGCACAACGCCGCCGCCCACTGCACGGGCGTGAACCGCCAGCGCCACCATGAACCCCGCGGCCGCGGCAGGAGCAATGCCATGGTCACCGCGGCAATCGCGCTCCGGACGCTGGTAATCGCCAGAGGATGCCACTCAACCGATTTGATCAGGAGCCCGGCCAGGCTCCAGAGCCCCGCCGCCCCCGCCACACACCAGACCGCATTCGTATGTTCCCGCATGTCGGCGTTGTCTCCGCCGCACTATAGCAGGCCACTCCCGGCGGCAACAGCAATCCGCCACACCCGCGAGGCCGTGGGTCCCCGCCTCGTGCATCTCAAGGAGAAGGTAGGGCGACCTCTCCGCGGGCGCCGGAAGAAAATGCAGAATGGAGAATGCCGAATAAAGAACGCGCCCTACCGCGCCGCGCCGAGCAGATGCTCCTGCAGAAACAGCACGGTGCTGTAGAAGAGGAAATCCACGTTGCGCTTCTTGCGGAAGCCGTGGCCCTCGTCCTTCGCCATCAGATACCAGACACTGCCGCCGTGACCCCGGATCGCCTCGACCATCTGCGCCGATTCCGTTGCCGGGACGCGCGGGTCGTTGAAGCCCTGCACCACGAACAACGGCTTCCGGATCTCGCTGGCGCGCGCCGTCGGCGAGATCCGCCCCAGGAACTCCGCCATCGCCGGATCGCGTTCGTCGCCGTATTCCACACGACGCAGGTCGCGACGGTAGTCCTGCGTGTTCTTCAGAAACGTCAGGAAATTCGAGATACCCACCACGTCCACACCGCAGCGGAATCGATCGCCGTAGTGGATCATTGACGCCAGCACCATGTAGCCGCCGTAGCTGCCACCAATCACCGCCACGCGCTGCGCGTCGAAGCCGGATTGCCCCGCGACCCAGTCCAGCACCGCCCCGATGTCCTTCACCGAGTCTTCCCGCCGGAAGCCGTTGTCCAGCGTCAGGAACGTCTTCCCGTAGCCGTCGGAGCCGCGCACGCTCGGATACACCAGCGCCACGCCTCGTTCGCTCAAGTAGTAGTTGTTCCGCGCCTGGAATCCGGGGCGGGACTGTCCCTCCGGACCGCCGTGAATGTTCACCAGCACCGGCCGCGGACCGGGGAACTTCCTTGAGTCCGGCCGGTAGACCCACGCCGGGAACTCCAAGCCGTCGAAGCTCTTCAGCCGCACCAACTCCGGCTCGACAAACGCCGCCGGGTCCAGACCGCCCGTCTCGCTCTCCGTCCAGCGCTCGACCCGGCCCGCCTTCACGTCCAGCGAATACGCGTCGGCAGGCGATTGGGCGCTCGACATGTTGAAGGCCAGATCGCGGTTGTTCCGGTGCCAGTTCAGGCCACCGAGGACGCCCGAGGGCAGCTTCGGCACGCGGCGTTCCCGACCCGACCGCGCCTCCAGCAGTCGCAGCCGGCTGGCCCCATCCTCGTTGCTCACCACCGCCAGCGTGCGTCCGTCATGGGAAAGCTCGAATTCCTCCACGTTCCAAGGGACGTCCTTCAGCACCGGGGTGATTCGACGGCTGGCCAGCTCCATCCGGCACAACTGCCGAAACTCGGAGCCCTTGTCCGTCGTCACAAAAACCGCCCGCCCATCGGCGGTGAACCGCGCTTGCCCGTACGCGACCTTCTCGGTGGTCTGGGGCGTTAGCAGCTCCTTCGCGCCCGTGCGGGCGTCGACGATCCAGAGCCGACTCTCGTTGATCGAGACGTATTCCCCCAGCAGCAGCCGCGCGTCATCCGGCGACCAATCCTGAACCGCCCAACCGCCGCCCGCGAGTTCCACCAGCATCCGATCCGACTCCGGCTCCCGCGGGTCCATGACCCAAACGTCCGTGTCCCGTCCGTTGCGGCGGGTGGAGGTGTAGGCGAGGTGGCGCCCCGCCCGGTCCCAACGCGCGCCCACGTTGCGCGATTTGCCGTCCGTCAGCAGGGTCACACGGCCATCGGCCAGGTCGAAGCGGTAATACTGGTAGAACTCGCCGCCTCCGGCGTCTTGCGCGAACACCAGGAAGTCGCCTTGCACCGGCTGGAAACTGCCACCGCTCACCGGTTCGGTGAAGAACGTCAACTGCCGCCGCGCCCCACCGGGCTGCTTGAGGAGATGCAGTTGGTTGACTTCGGCAAAGCGCGTGGCGAGGAGCAGCTCACGCCGGACTGGATGCCAGTCCGCCACGCCGGCGGACCGAAACTCCAGGTAACGAGCTGCACCCTGTCGCAGCTCGACAGGAATGGGAGGAACACCATCGACGACCAGACTTTCGGGAGCCTCGGCCCCGGCGGCGTGGAGCGCCAGCGAGGCGAACAGGGCTGGAATCGCGGTGCGGGCCAGTGTCGGGACGATCATGGCCGGGATCATTGCCAAAGCAACCGATTGCGGCCAGCACGGATTGCGGCCAGGCCCGGCCAGGGTCAGGCATTAAGGATTAAGCTCGGCCCGAAACGGCCCAGCATGTCAGGTTCCCGATCCTGGGGGGCGCTGGAACTGAATTCTGAATGCCTGACCCGGGGGAGCAGATCAATCGTGCATATGCACGATCTAACGGATGCCCCGGTCGGAGCGCAGACCGCGATCGTGGGGCCAACCAGCCACGTTGCCGCCCCGGCAAATCGACCGTCTCCCTCTCAATCACGAATATGCACGGTGAATTGGGAGGTCTGCTTCAGTGCATCACAGCCGTGATCCTGGCCGCGCATCCAGTTCCGATTCCCTGGAGAGTTCGTGGTGCCCGATCGGAGTTGCAGAGACGCAGTCGCTACCCCGAACTTCCCGCCCTCACCCCAGCCCTCCCGTCCGACGGGAGAGGAAGCACGCTCGGCGCTGCTTGGATTTCGGCGAACGCCCGCCTCCACTGGGCGGCGAGCCCCACGCTGGTGGCACAGTGGCAACGGCAGGTGATCCCGGAGGCTTCCTCCGCCGCCCCTGAAGAGCGCAGGCGAGGAAGGTGAAGGGCTTCATGGGCTTGGTCCCCACAACGAACGCGAAATGATGGACGCAGACCGACCGCCGACGCCGAACGGTGACAAGTCGCAAGTGTTCAGTGGTCATCCACAACTTCGGGGCGGGGCGGGGCTGCCTCAACTGTCGTGTTGCGCTGTCCGAGCTGCCGGGCATTCTTCCATCTCCGCCAGAGTTCTCTGTAGAAGCGCTGATCGCCGCGATTCTCCGCAGAAAGACAAATCACAAGGGAATCTCCGTCCACCTTCTCCACCCGCAGGACCGTAGGTGACCCTGCGCTTCCTTTCTGATCGACGATCAACTGTTCAATCCGGTCAAAGCGAGCGTCCTGAATACGCAGTACGGGTCTCCACCCTTTCTATGCTGCCCAGTGCCGCGCACAACGCCCTCTCCATCCATTGGAGGAGCCGGTTTCACGTGGTTTGTCCCGGGCACAGTATTGATCGATCACCCCCAAGTCAAACGGCCGCTCAGTCAAACGGCCGCTCAACCGGGTGTTTGACCCGGAGCGGCGGTCAACTGATGAGTGCGCGAAGCAGTCGGAGAGATGCGCCCGTCCTCGGGCGCATCGAGCCCCGATCCGGGGAGACGCCCCGGCTCCAGACGAGACCCTCCTCGCGTCGGGGGTGGCAGCGGCCGCGGACGGCTGTGTTCGCAACACGACTGGTTCCGGTGGGTTCCGCAGTTCGTCCGTCCATCGCAGCGCCGGCTTGCAGCCGGCCAAAAGACCGTCAGCGAGCACCTGTTTCTGGCCGCGTGAAACGCGGCGCTCCGCACCACAGGAGTTCGCACCCACTCCGCCAGGTGTACGGCAGTGCAGATGGAAAGAGGCGCGGCGGCCGGCTCTTGGCACGCATTTGCGAGCACCGGCACCGCCCAGGTTGGATCGTCCAATCCGCGAGGATTTCGGGCCAGCCGCGGAGGCGCAAAAGGCACCGAAGGGAACAGGCAAGAGACAGCCTGTCTGCGCCTGACTTCTGGCCCTGGCTCCTATCTCGTGAATTCGGAGCGCAATATGAAGAAGGTACGGCTTCATGATCCGACCTGCCTTGCTGTTTCATGAGTTTGACCGCCCTGCGGAAGTGGTGTCGGGATGACCTCTTCGAGTTGGTCAAAGCCGAGCGCGCGCTGGGGCTCGATATGGCCTGTTGGCTCTGCGGTGTCGAGCCGCTGATGGTCGCGGCGATGGAACAGCCGGCGTTCACCACGCCATCGAAATCCTCGGGCCTACCGGCTTCGTGCTCTCGCCCATCGATAACCTGACGGTTGACGTGCCCAAGACCTGGCAGAACCTCGAGGCGTTCATCGAGGAATGGAAGAGCGGGTGGGAGAAGACCCCGGTTCTCATCTGCTGATTCGTGGTGGGGGCGTGCGCCCTGGCGGATGGCGGCTTTCCATGAACCGTCAGGTAGGGCGACCTCTCCGAGGGCGCCGCAAACCACAGTCTCCGAACCATTTACTTCCGGCGCGCTGCGGAGAGCGCGCCCTACCTTCCACGGGTTCATGGCTGCAATGCGTGCGCCCTGGCGGATGGAGGCTTTCCCTGAACCGCCACGCGAAGTCAGGGCCGAACACGAAGATGAAGCCGGGTTTCCGGATGCCATTCGTGTTCCGTCCTCGAACCGGCTATTCGACGATCCGCGTGTTGAAGGTCGCGCGGAAAGCTCGGTGGGCCTCGGTATCCGGGTAACGCTCGGAGTCCGGATAGGGATAGCGGCTCATGCCGGCAAAGGGCAACGGTTCCAGAGTCTGCGGCGTGCCGGTGTAGAGGTCCATGTCCTTGCACCACGCGTGCGAGACCAGGATGAAACTACGGGTGTATCCGGACAGCGGCTCGCCCATGGCGGCGGCATCGTAGGTGAGGGCAATTTCGTCGCCGGGCCCAACCAGGACGTAGCGGTCGTCGAAATCCTTGAGGAGTTCTTCGACCGGTCCGTAGCGCGTGTAAGTGCCCTTCAATGTGTGGAAGGGTGCCGTCGCGTCGCTGTGTTCGTAATCGAAGAGCAATGGCTGGCGGCCATCCGGCGAGTATTCGCGGGCGAAGCCGACACGTCGCAGCGTGGCCTCGATCAGCGGCACCGAACGAATCCGCATCGTGTCGGGGGTCGGTGGGCGGACGGCGGCGAGGAATGCCTGGTCGTAGTAGAGCTCGAGATTCGAGGAGAGGCGGAGGCGGCATTGAGGTCCGCTGACGAGTCCGGTGAGGTCGACGGTCATGGTGCGCGCCATGCCACCGAACGCGCCGGCGTCGGGGACGATCGTGCGCCAGGTGCCGTCGGGCTGTTGGCGGTCGATGCGGATCGGTTCCCAGGTGATGCGCGCCTGGCTGGCGGCGTAGACGGTTTGCGAATAGGGGTATTCGAGGTAACCGCTGAGGAAGAGGATCGCGCGCTGGTCGGGACGGAGTGGGGCGAGCCGGTCGCCGAAGTCGAGTTCGAGCGTGTGCGGCCGGGCGAAGCCGAAGAAGCGTCGGTCGAGCGTTGGTTCGAAGGCGTAGCGGCGGTCGATTTGGGCGAGGTGCTCGATGCAATCGGCGCCGTCGGGGCCGGTGGCGCGCACGGGGAACAGGGGACGATCGATGACGAAGAGTTCCTGGGTGGGAACCGGCCCGGTGATGTTGAGGCGCTCGTCCGGGAAGACCTGAATGTTCGAGGGGTGATCGACGGCGAGCAGTTCGAGGCGATCGACGTAGGCGCTTTCCTCCATCGGCTCAGTGATGCGGAGTTCGTAGCGGCCGTCTCGAGGCCGGAGCTGATGGGCTTCGAGCTTCAGGTGTTCGAGAGCGCGTGGCGCTGCGTATTCGCCCGGGGCGGCGAAATAGCCGAGGCCACCGACGCCGGCGAAGTCGGTGATGCACTCGAATCGGCTGCCGTTCCAGGAGAAGAGCACGGGGCAACTCGAGATCTTCCGTTGGAGCTCGGAGACCTTGTGGACCTGGCCGGCGGGCAGGCCCATCTCGACCTGCATGACGCCGTCGGGCCACATCAGGTGGAGGTAATCCGCTTGGGATGCTCCGCCGAGGCCGAGCACGGCGGGGACTTGGGATTGGCACGGGCCGCCGTTTAGGCCCGTGTAGAGGATTCGCTGTTCGCGCAGTCCGGCGCGTGCGGTGAGCATCACGCCGTAGCCGCTGGCCGGGCTTCGGGTGCGTTTGTCCCGGCTGCGCATTCCGGTGGGAGCAACGGCGACCACGGTCTGGGGCGGCGACAGCGAAAGCGGCGTCAGCGTGAGCGTAGCGTTGGTGGGGCCGCGTTCGATTCGCAAGAGATCGGCCACCAGGTCTCCCGTGAGATCGACCAACTCGGCCCCGGCGATGGTGGAGCCTTGTGGGCAAGGCCAGACGCGCGGCAGGAAGACGAAGCGGCCTTGACCATCATTCAGAAGCAGGTGCCCATCGCCGGAGAACAGGGCGACATCGAGGTCGCCATCGTGATCCACATCGGCGGCGCGCAGCCCGCGCAAGGACCCCCAGGAACTGGCCGAGCGCGCACAGGCATCGAAGCCCGTGTCGCGCCGAAAGTGCCCTTGGCCGTCGCCCAAGAAAAGCTGGAGTCCGTTGGGCGCGGTGCCGAGCGCCATGAGGTCGAGTTGACCGTCGCCGTTGAAATCCTGGAGGACGCCGCCGAGATCGCCGCGGATGGGTAGCTCCGGATCGATGGTGCGATAGCGGCCGAGCAGGTCGTTGATCAGGATTCGGGCGGGTTGGCCTTCGCGCAGGAGGACGAGGTCGGTATCGCGGTCGCCGTCGAGGTCGCCGGGAAGGACGGCCACGGTCGTGGAATCGGTGGGGAGACCGGCCGAGGCGGCGATGTTGGTGAACGAACCGTCGGTGTTGTTGTTCCACAACTGGTCTCCTCCCTGGGCGCCGACGTAGAGATCCAGGTCGCCGTCGTGGTCGGCGTCAAGGAAGAGGGCGTAGCGGGCGGCAGCGGTGGCGGCATCCAAACGGTTGGAGGTGGTGACGTCGGTAAAGGTGCCATCGCCCTGACCGCGATACAGTCGAAGGCCGAAGGGGCCGACGATGGCGAGATCGAGCATTTCGTCGTTGTCAAAGTCGCCGAAGGCGGCTGCCCAGGCGGTGGGGACATTCTCGAGGCCGGTCGAGCCGCTGCTTTCCGCAGAGCCGCCGCCGGTTCTGCCGCGCAGCAGCAGGAGGCGATGAGTCTGATCCGTGCGTTCGGCGGCGCACAGGAGGTCGGGAATGCCGTCGCGGTCGACATCTCCGATGGCGAAGCCCGCGAGAGGCCAGAGGTTGGTGTTGCCGCGTGGGGCGAAGCCGAGGGAGTCCGGGCTGACGAAGAGGGTTCGGGGCGGTCCGGCGCGGAGGGTGAACCTGGCCTTGGGGGGCGTGTTGCGGGCGGGCAGGGGGAGAGCGAGAGCGAGGTCGCCCATCTGGTTGTATTGGGGGAGTTCGATGGTTTCGTTGAGGGGGCTTTCGCGAAGTTGTTTGAACTTCTCGAGATAGGGGGCGGCTTCGTTGGTACGGCCGGCGGCCTGGAGGGTCTGCCACAGCTTGTAGTACGCGCTGCCAAGGTGGGGTCGCAGTTCGATGGCGCGGAGCAGTTCACGTTCGGCGGACTGCCCGAGCCGCTGCTTGCACATGCCCAGGAGATACCAGGCGGCTCCGTCGTTCGGCCGCTGCTCGAGGACTTTCTCGAACAACGGGACGGCGGCTTCGGTCTGCCCGATGTGCTGCTGCACGATCCCCTTGAAGTACAGAGCGCGCGGGTTGTTGGGGTCTTTCTGGAGAACGGCGTCGAGGAGTTCGGTAGCCGTTTCGACGTCGCGGGCTTCCTTCTGGGCGCGGTTGAACCGGGCGATGGCGAGGTTGATGCGGGCATCGGTGAGGTCGGGCGCCTGCTGCAGGACGGCTTCGAAGGCTTTGACGGCCTCGTCGTATTGGTATTGGCCCATCAAGCTGACGCCGCGGTTCATCGTCTCGACCACCGCGGTGGAGACGGCTGGGGCGTCGGAGCGGTGGCCGCAGCCGACGAGCAGAGCCGCGAGAACGGCCAGGGTGCAGCTTCGCAAGTGCGGACACAAGGTCGCCAGGGACCGCGAAGCTGCGGAGGCGCAACCGGCGGCGGTTGGGGAGAGGAGCTGGATCATCGTTGGAGAGGCCTGAGAGTTGGCGCCCGAGGCGAGTCTGGATGATGTGCGTGCATGGGACCTCCAGGAGTCCCAGGTAGCGGCGAAAAAGCGCAGAAGGCGCAAAACTACATGGAGTGGCGGCAATCCCATTGGCCTCGGGTTTCCGGCCCGGGGGTTATGGGGGCGGGCCGGTTTTGCGCTTCTTCGCGGCAAAGAACGTCGTTGCGGTTTCGCTGCTCGGTGGAGTTCTGCGGTTTTCGGTTCATGGTTCCCGGAGATGGAGGATCCGGTCCACGGCTACATCCGTCAAGGTCTGGGTCTGGCCGCTGGGCCAGCGGACTTCCAGGCGGTCGATTCGGGTGACACCGCCAAGGCCGAAGTGGAGGCGTGGGTCCTGCTGGAACACATAGCTGGTGGGACAACGGGCTTCGGCGTGCCAGGTGCGCGCGCCGCCGTGAAGGGTAACGAGGGCTCCGAAGCCGTCGCGGTTGCTGCGGCTGCCTTCGAGGCGAAGCTTGAGCCAGTGGTTTGTGGCCGGGAATTGGTTTTGGAGGAGATACGCCCGTTCGCCGAGTGTCGTGACCAGGAGGTCCATGCGGCCGTCGTTGTCGTAGTCCAAGGCGCCGCTGCCGCGG
>CAYSPU010000176.1:0-12772 GCA_964432995.1 uncultured Verrucomicrobiota bacterium | reverse complement strand
CTCGATCTGTTCGTCGTGCACTACCTCGAATACGACAAGGGCGCCTTCCAACGCACGGGTGCTTATTACAAGGCGGATAACTTCCCCGGACCGCTCTCCTACCCGGGCCAACCCGACTCCCTCTACCGCAACAACGGCGACGGCACGTTCACCGACGTGACCAAAGAGGTCGGCCTCTGGGAACCCACCGGGCGCGGCATGGGCGCCGTGGCCTGCGACCTGGATGGGGACGGGGACATCGACCTCTACGTCACCAACGATGCCATGCCCAACAACCTCTGGCTGAACGACGGAAAAGGGCACTTCCAGGACGTGGCCACCGAAACCGGGACCGCCTTCGGCGAGGGCGGCCAGGGCGTTTCCTCCATGGGACCCTTCGTAGCCGACGTGGACCGCAACGGTCTTCTGGACCTCCTCGTCCCGGACATGGGCTACAGCTCCCTGATGCTCCAGGCGCGCCCGGGCTTCTTCAACGATGTGACCGCCCAGTCCGGCGTGGCCCTCCTCTGCGGGCAATACACTGGCTGGGGCGGCCTGTTGAACGACTACGACAACGACGGCTACGTCGATCTCTTTATCGCCAACGGCGATCCCCACCACCTCTACATCGAGGAATCCGTCCTCGCCCGCTGGGATGGGAAAGGAAAGTTCCTCGATATGGCCCGCAAGTCAGGAGATTTCTTCGACCACAAGTATGTGGGACGAGGGGCCGCGTTCGCGGACTTTGACAACGACGGCGATCTGGATCTGCTCATGAGCGTGATCGACGGGATGCCGTGTTTGTTGCGGAACGATGGGGGCAACCGGCGGAACTGGTTGAAGGTGGTCCCGGTGCGCGCCGACACCGGCATGGTCGCCCTCGGCGCCACCATCACCGTCCACGCCAACAACCTCACCATGATCCAGCCCGCCCTCGGCGTGAACGGCTACCTCACCTCCAGTGATCCCCGACCCCATTTCGGACTCGGCCAGGCCGAACAGGCCGACTCCGTGGAGATTCGCTGGCCGGACGGCCGGAAACAACTGCTCGAGAAGGTAAAGGCAAACCAGATTCTCAAGGTCCCGCAGGAGAACGCCAAGTGAGCGCGGGCGATTCCATGAACGCATGACAACCCACTGGAAACGATGCACGGCCCTGGCCGTCGGGCTGGGCTTCCTGTCTCTGGTCCCGCTGGCCGCCGCATCCATGGGCGGCGGCAAAGAGCCGATGTTCACCGGCGCGCAGGCCTGCGGCACCTGCCACAGCGGACCAGAGATGGGCCACCAGTTCAGCAAGTGGCGCCTCAGCGCCCACGCCAAGGCCTATGCCTCCCTCGCCCTGCCCGAGTCCAAAGAAATCGTCCGCTTGAGCGGCATCACCGAGGAACCGCACAAGGCCAAGATGTGCCTTGGTTGTCATGCCACCGCCGCCGAAGCCGAGGACTGGGAAAAGGCGGAAGGATTCCACCTCGAAGACGGACTGCAATGCGAGGCCTGCCACGGCGCCGGCAGCGAATACTCTCCGGAACCCATCATGAAGGATCGGATGCAGGCGATGATGAACGGCCTGAAGATGCCCACCAAGGACGATTGCATGATCTGCCACCGCGCCAAGGGGTCCCATGACGCGGTTCTCACCAGGAAACCCTTCGATCTCGAAATGGCGTGGCAGGCGATCGCCCATCCCACCCTCAAGGAGAATCCCACCGGCGAAACTCGCGAGTCAGCCCAACTCTCCAGCCCCCACCGTTTCACCGGTGTCATGGCTTGCGCCTCCTGTCACTCCGGTCCCATGTTCAACTTCCAGTTCAGCAAGTGGCGCATGTCCAAACACGCCCAGGCCTATGCGGCCCTCGCCACCTTGCGCGCCACCGAACTCGCCCGCGAGGCCGGCGTTACGGGCAATCCGCAAGCCGACGCCCGCTGCCTGAAATGCCATAGCACCGGTAGCGCCTATGCCTCCGCTTCCTTCATGAAAGGCTTCGAAATCATCGACGGCGTCCAATGCGAGGCGTGCCATGGACCGGGCAGCGGCTACTCCCCGGAGGCCATCATGCGCGACAAGGCCGCCGCTCGCGCCAACGGACTCCTGGAGGTGAACGCCAGCACCTGCCTCCCCTGCCACGAAGAGGCCCACGGCAAGAAGTTCGACTACGAGATGGCCGTCCAGAAGATCGCCCACCCCACCAAACCCCCACAGACCGCCGGCCCTACAGAACCCCCCTACAAGAACCCGTTGAACCTCGCGCTCACACCCGACGGCAAGGAACTCTGGATCGCCTGCGAAGCCTCCGCCTCCGTCGTCGTCGTCAACACCGCCACCCATTCCACACTCCTCGAAATCCCCGTCGGCGGCCAACCCAACGACGTCTGCTTCACTCCCGATGGCCAGAAGGCATTCGTGTCCAATCGGCTGGATGACAGCGTCTCCGTCGTGGACGTGGCCACACACCAAGTCGCGGCGACCATTGAGGTCGGCGACGAACCCCACGGCGTCCTCGTCGACCAACAAGGCAAACATCTCTACGTCCTGAACACCTCCATCGACAGCATCTCCGTGATCGACGTGGCCACCCTGAAAGAGGTCAAACGGCTGAGCGCCTCGCGTTCCCCGTGGTCCCTGGCCCAATCACCCGACGGCAAGTTCATCTACGTCACTCACGCCCTGTCCCGAATCGTCCCCGACCGCACCCCCTCCCTGAGCGAGGTCACCGTCATCGACACCGACCGCGCCATGGTTGAGGACCGGCTCCTCCTGCCGGCGGCGAACCTCCTCCAAGGCGTGGCTTGGCACCCCAGCGGCGACTACGCCCTGATCACCCTCCTGCGCACCAAGAACCTGGTTCCCATGACCCGCATCAACCACGGCTGGACCATCTCGAACGGTCTCGGGATTCTCTGGCGCGATGGCACCATCGACCAGGTGCTGCTGGATCAGAACCACCTCTACTTCCCTGATCCCTACGATGTCTGTATCACCCCCGACGGCCGCCGCGCCCTGGTGACCAGCAGCAGCACCGACCGCGTCGCCGTCGTCGACCTCGAGAAACTCGCGGCCCTCCTCAAGAACGCCACCCCGCACGAACGCCAACGCGTCATCCCCAATCACCTCGGCAAATCCACCGAGTTCGTCATCGCCCACATCCCCACCCAAACCTGCCCCCGGGGAATCACCTGTGCGGCGGATGGCTCGACCGCCTACGTGGCCAGCATGCTGGACGACTCCGTCACCGTCTTGGATCTCAAGAAACTCGAGGCCGCCGGCCGCATCGACCTCGGCGGCTCCTCCGAAATCAGCAAACGGCGCCGCGGCGAACGCCTCTTCCACAATGCGGACATCACCTTCCGCCGCCAGTTTTCCTGCAGCAGTTGCCATCCGGATGGTCACATCGACAACATCGTGTATGACATCGAGGACGACGGCATTGGCATGGGGCCGATCGACAACCGCACCTTGCGCGGCGTGAACGACATGGCCCCCTACAAGTGGATTGGCATCAACCCCAGCCTCAAACGCCAATGCGGTCCGCGGCTGGCCGTCTTCATCACCCGCATCCAACCCTTCACGCCCGACCAACTCACCGACCTGCATTACTACCTCTGCAGCATCCCGCGCCCCCCCAACCGCTACCGCAAACTGGGGCAGGACCTCACCGAAGCCCAGCGCCGCGGCAAGGCCATCTACGAACGCACCATGACCAACAGCGGCGAACCCATCCCCGTCGGCAATCGCTGCTCCACCTGCCATCCCCCCCCGCTCTACACCGACGGCAAGGTCCACGATGTGGGCACCAAGTTCGCCTACGACCGCGACAGCAAGTTCGACGCGCCCCACCTGCACAACATCTACGACTCCGCCCCCTACCTGCACAACGGCATCGCTCCGACGCTCGAGCAGATCTGGACCGTCTACAACCCCTACGACGAACACGGCGTCACCAACGACATGACCAAAGACCAGCTAAACGATCTGGTCGAATACCTGAAGACCCTCTAGTCCGAGAACCTGAACCCGCACCCGCGGACGGCTGCCCACCTATGAATCCCGCCTACGAAACCAACCTCGCCCGCCTCGAAGCCATCGCCCGGGAACATCAGTTGGTGCTCAACCCCGATGCCGCCCGGGTCCAGAAAGTGGTCGGCCTCATGACGGAGAACTTCGCCGCCGTGGGCGAATACATTTGCCCGTGCAAACAGGAGCACAAACCGCCGCAGAAAGGTCTCGACAAGACCTGCCCCTGCTCGGAGTGGCTCGACGAAGTGGCGCAAGACGGCCACTGCTTCTGCCGCCTCTTCTACGCGCCCGAGAAAGCCAGTGCCTGATCCCCCATTGAACCCATGACTGCCACCCTGAGCATGAAACGGTCGCGCGGCCTCCAGAACCTCTTCTGCGCCCCTCTTTCCCCTGCCCCCACCCGTCGGTTGATCCTTCGGGCCGTGTCGAGATGCGCCAGCCTGCTCTGTGCCACGGTGCTGTCGTCGGCCACGGCCGGGGCCGCTGCCCAGGAACCGACCCCTGCGGCGAACACTGCCGAGCTTGGCCTCCCGTATGTCTATACCAAGTGGGAGCATTTCACCACCAAGAGCGGTTTGCCCAACGACCACATCTTCGCCATCAAGGCGGACGGCCCGCGCGTGTGGATTGGCACCGAAAACGGCCTCGCCCGTTACGACAAGAGAACCGGCAAATTCCAATCCTGGAACGAAAAGGAGGGTTTGCCCTGGAAGGTGGTCGCCGGCATCGACGTCGACCCCCGGACCGGCGAGGTCTGGCTGGGATTGTTTGGCGGCGGCCTCGCCCGTTTCAGCGGCGGCCGCTTTGACCACTTCCACCAACTCAACAGCGGGTTGGTCAACGATGTCGTCTACGGCGTGGCCGTCATCGGCGACGAAGTCTGGTGCGCCACCACCGCCGGCGCCAGCCGGTATCACACGGTGAAAGACAAGTGGGACATCTACACCGAACAGAACGCCCCGATGGAGGAAATCTGGAACTACGGCGTCAGCGCCCGCGACGGCAAGGTCTTCCTGGCCATCTGGGGCAGTGGCGTCCTGGAGTTCGACCTGGCGACCGAACACTGGAAACACTACATCGACCCCGATGGGGAGATGGAGCTGGACCTCTACCGCGACGACGGGATTCCGCACGTGATCACGACGGGGGTTAGCTATGTGGACAAGACCCTGTGGGCCTCCACGTATTTCGGTGCCTGCCGCTACGACGGACGGCACTGGCGCGGCTTCTTCACCCATGAAGGCGGCACTCCCAGCGATTTCAACAACGCCGCCCGCGGTCGCAGCGCCCACGAGTGCTGGTACTGCACGGACAAAGGCATCGGTGCCATCATG
Organism: uncultured Verrucomicrobiota bacterium; assembly: GCA_964432995.1. Taxonomy (GTDB): domain Bacteria; phylum Verrucomicrobiota; class Verrucomicrobiia; order Limisphaerales; family JAHDYP01; genus CAYSPU01. The sequence continues at coordinate 7,444 of CAYSPU010000176.1, read as the reverse complement.
GACTTCGAGACGGACACCTGGGTGGTCTACAAAATGGACCCGGACACCCATGAGGGCGTCGCCGAAATCCGCCGCGCCGGCAAGCTGCTCCAGACCGTGCGTTCGCCGCTCGGCATCCCGCACCATTACGCCCTCTGGGCCGACTTCGACGGAAAGGATGTCTGGGTCGGCACCTCCAAAGGCCTGGGCTGGGGCCACGGTGAGGGCTACTATCCCCGCTTGAAACCGCCGGTTTCCAAGGAAGCTGCAACGGCCGCCAATCCGTGATGGATCTGCTGAGGTCAAGTGTGTTACCAAGTTCCCCTGTAATTGAGATACCAGCCATGAAAACGACTCCGTCGTCCGGTTCGGTGCGAACCCTCGCCAAACTGCTGCCGGCGTTGATCCTGGGAGCGGCGTTGGCCTCCGCTGCCGCCGCGCCGCCGCCAGCCAGACCGAGTACCGAAGAAGTCCTCGAATTGATCGATGTCGGCCCTTACCACGTGCCGCCGCTGCCGCTGATGACCAATCAGAACTACGCGTATTCCTCCGCGGACGTCGAGCCCTTCGGCGCGGTCAAGCCCTTCAAGGAACACTTCCTGGTCCAGATGGAATACACCGGCCCGGGCCGCGCCCTCCCCGAGCCGGAACATGTCGATTCCGTCAAGATCGGCTTCCTCGGCCCCATCATGCCCACAGTCTCGGTCGCCACCGGCGGCAAGAGCCATGAGGAAGTGCTCGGCATCGCCATGCTCCGGGGCAGCCGCCTGGCCATCGAGCAGGCCAATGCCCAGGGCGGCTACCTCGAGCGCAAAATCCCCTTCGAACTTGTGGTCCGCAATGACAACGGCCTCTGGGGCGCCTCCGGCAACGAGATCATCACCATGGCCTACAAGGACCACGTCTGGGCCATCCTCGGCACGGTCGACGGCGCCAACACCCACATCGCCATCCGCGTCGCGCTCAAGGCCGAGTTGCCCATGATGACCTCCGGCGACCTCGATCCCACCTACATCGAGACCAACATCCCCTGGGTCTTCCGCAACATCGGCGACGACCGGCAGCAAAACTACCTCCTCGTGGACTACTTGTTCCGCAAGTTGGACTACCAGCGCGTGGCCATTCTGCGCGCCAGCAACCGCTACGGCCGCTTCGGCGTCCGCGAAATTCGCGACGGCGCCCGCCGCATCGGCCGTCCCATCGTCATCGAAATGGCCCACAAGGTCGGCGACACCAATCTCACCATGCAACTCGACCGCGTTGAGGACTCCAAGCCGGACGCCATCGTGTATTGGGGCGACGGTGAAGACGGGGCGCTCGCGCTCAACGCCATCCGCGCCCGCGGCATGAAGCAGCCGGTCTTCTTCTGCGACCGGGCGGTTTCCGATGAGTTCGTGAAGATCGCCGGCGCCAACGCCGAAGGTGTCTGGTGCACCTACCCGTGGAACCCCGACCGCCAGGATCCCAAACTCGAGGCCTTCAAGAAGGCCTTCAAGGAGCGCTGGGGCGTCGAAGCCGATACCTACGCCGCCCATGCCTACGACGGCGTCAACATGTTCCTCTGGGCCATCCAAACCGCCGGCCTCAACCGCGCCAAAATCCGCGACGTCCTCGCCCATCGCCCGGATCCATTCCCGGGCGTTACCGGCGACATCCCTCTCAGCGCGGCACTGGACGACGCCGGCGAGGTCTTCCTGACCCGCCTGGAGAAGGGCCAATGGAAGTACTATTCCCGCGAAGACCTCGATATCCCCCGCGGCAATGTCATCCAGCGAATGCGCGTCGAACGCCAACAAGCGGCCATCAAGTGAACAATGCAGAATGCAGAATGAGGAATGAAGAATGGTGGAATGCGGAGTGAGCGCTGCCCGGCAACCAGACGTTTTCCCCTGGCGCCTGGCCTGATCCTATTCTGCATTCTGCATTCTGCATTCTGCATTTCCTTCGGCGCGACCCCGGATTCCACGACCGCGCCTGAGCCCGCCCCCTTTCTTCGCTTCCGCGACACCGCTCTTGGCTACCACGGCCCTTCCGTCGACTTCACCAACCTCACCGAGATCCGGATCGGGTGGTTCGGTCCGACCAACCTCGCCGATCCGTTGAGCGGCGACCTTTGGCATGCCGCCAACCTCGCCTTCCGCGAAGCCAATGAGGCCTCGGCGGCAACCGAGCCTGTTCCCGGGATTCCGGACCCCGGACTCCCGATCTCCAGCTCCCCGCTCCCCGCTCCCCGCTCCCTGACCCGAGCTCCGAGCTCCGAGCTTCGAGCCCCGTTGCCTTTTCGCCTCGTACCCCGCTGGTCTGTCAATCCCTGGGGCACCGGCGTCTCCCAACTGACCCGCATGGTCTACGACGAACAACCCCTCGCCCTGATCGGCTCTGTCGACTCGGCCTCGACCCATCTCGCCGAGCAGATCACCGCCAAAGCCAACCTCCCCCTCGTCAGCCCCGTCGCCACCGACCCTTCCGTCACCCTCGCCGGTGTTTCCTGGATGTTCGCCTGCGCGCCCTCCGACGCCGCCATCGCCCGCGTGGTCGTCGCTGATGTTCTCGCCGCGCTTCCAACCGATAGAAGCCAGAAGTCAGAAGTCAGAAGTCAGAGGGCAGAGGGCAGAGGGCAGAGGACGGAGGGCGGAGGACGGAGGGCGGAGGACGGAGGGCGGAGGACCGAAGACGGAAATCCGAAATCCCGAACCACGTGCGTACTGTTGACGTGTACCGATCACGAATCCCGGATGCTCACGCGCGAAGTGTTGCGCGAGTTCTCCCAGCGCGGCCGGTTGCCGGACTACCGCTTCGATGTCCCTCCGGGCAGCGCCGACTTCGACCAGCAGATGAAGGCGCTTGCCGAGATCCAGCCGGCGGCAGTGCTCATCCTGGCAGGAGTGGAAGACTCGGCCCGTCTCGTCCGCGCTGTCCGTCGGAGTTCGGAGCTCGAAGCTCGGAGCTCGGAACGCGTCATCTTCGGCACACAGTCGATGGGTCGCAGCCGTTTCCGCGAACTCGCCGGCCCCGCCGCCGAAGGCGTTCGCTTCCCTTTGCTCTGCGCCATGGATCCCGCCGATCCCCGGGCGGCTCGCTTCGCCGCCCTCTTCCAGGCGGAACGCAATCGGGCTCCCGACTACGCGGCGGTCCTGACCTACGACGCCACGACGCTGCTGGTCGAGGCCATCCGCCGCGCGGGACCGAACCGCGCTCGGATCCGCGAGGCGCTGATCGCCCTTTCTCCCTGGCCGGGCCTCGCTGGTGTGATCCACTTCGACGGCACCGGCCAGAACACGAGGACGAATATCGGCATGGCCACAATCCAGAATGGCGACGTCGTCGTGCCGCCGCCGGACTCGTCTCGGATCAGGATGACCGCCGATCGCACCGTGAAGCCATGATGCCCAATCCCACCCATCCGCGCCCATCGGCGCCATCCGCGGTTCCACCGCAGAACAGGTGGAGCTCAGCCAGTCCCAGGCCAGATCCGGTGCCCGAGTTGGCCACGGCTTCGACAACGAGCGGGAGTGACGCCCGACGCGCCCGCCTTTTTGGTTGTATCCTGGCGGTGTTGAGTACAGATGCACTCAGGCAAGAGATCGGGAAGCTATGTCGAAGACCGCATCGCTGAACACCGGGCGCGGGCCGTTGAGCCGCCGCGCGTTTGTCCACGCAGCCGCTGCCACCGCCGCCACGACCGTGCTCTCGAGTTGCGGCGCCGAACAGAAACCACCGGAGGCCCCCACAGCGGCGCCGGGGACGGCCGCCTCCCCGCCACCGCCGAAATCCCCGATCGCGGGGCTATCCAAGGAAGCGGTGCTGTCGCTGGCCGAAGGGAAGGCCGAGTACTACATGCGCCTGTGTCACAATTGCGCCCAAACCACTTACCTGGCGCTCCACGAGACGTTTGGCGTCGGCGACGCCTCGCTGGTGAAGGCGTTGACCCCCATGCCGGGGATTGCCGAGCGCGGCGAGACCTGCGGCGCGGTCATCGGCGCGTTGCTGACGATCGGCTACGTGTTCGGGCGCGAGCGGCTCAACGACTGGGCGGGCTGGCGGGACTGTCTCATCCCCGCCCGCGCTTTTTGCGACCGCTTCAAGGCGGAGATGGGCAGCACGCAATGCGCTGATATCGTGGAAAAGATGTTCGGACAACGCTACAACCTGGCGGACCCCGTCGACCTCGGGAAGTTCCAGGAGGCCGGCGCCACCGCCAAGTGCACGCGCGTGGTCCAGACCGCGGTGCGCCTCGCCACGGACATCATCCTGGAGAAGAAAACCGAGAGGACAGGTGGCGCTTGACCATCTCGACCTGTGCCCGAACCGAGAGGTCCGTGATGCGTGCGATACCAGTCAGTGCGCTGCTGGCCGTCGTGCTGGCGGGCGCGACTCTCGCGAACGACGCCGAACGCCAACGACCATCGAACCGGACCGTTTCGAGGACTTGATTTGAGGTTGCCGTTTCCCGGCGGGCGGAGCATGGTGCCGCTACTACCTCGAATCGAGAAGCGAAAGGACTTTTATGGGTTTTCGGCTATCACCCGGGAACGCGGGCTGCACTCGCCTCCACGCCGGGCATCTCTCCTGCAGAAGGGGAAGAGTCCCTGGGTTCACCCTGATCGAGCTGCTGGTGGTGATCGCGATCATCGCCATCCTGGCGGGGATGCTCCTGCCCGCCCTGGCCAAGTCCAAGGCAAAGGCTCAGGGCATCATGTGCATGAACAACAGCCGCCAAATGATGCTGGCCTGGAGGTTGTACATCGAGGACAACGGGGACAAGCTGCCGTATTCCTACAACCCGGGCAACGCCGCGGAGTGGATCCACGGCTCGTTGACGATGTCGAACCCCACGGATCGGTCCAACTGGGATGTCACCCAGGATGTCGAGAAGAGCATCCTGTGGCCCTATGGCGCCAACAGCCCCTCGATTTGGAGATGCCCCGCGGACAAGAGCACCGTCCGGGTCAGCGGCAAGACCTATCCTCGAGTGCGCAGCATCGCGATGAACGGCTGGCTGAACTCAACCGACGTGGAAGCCTTTGGGGCGGGATTCCGCGTCTACGAAAAGATGAGCGACTTGGTGGACCCCGGTCCCACGATGACCTGGGCACTGATGGATGAGCGCGAAGACAGCATCAACGACGGCGAGCTGTGCGTGGGCATGACCGGCTATCCGGACAAGCCCCAGCAGTGGGTCATTGTCGATTACCCCGCGAGCTATCACGGCAGCGCGGCCGGCATCGCCTTCACCGATGGGCACTCGGAGATCCGCCGCTGGCGGGACGCGCGCACCATGCCCAATCTCAAAAAGGGCGGCGAGCTGGATCTGAATATTCCATCGCCGAACAACCCGGACGCCTTCTGGCTGATGGAACGTTCCACGCGCAAGATTTAGCCCGCATGGTTCACACGCGGCGAGCGCGTGCAATATGCGCCTTGCCGGGAAGCCAGGCCGAGGCGCGCCGCCACGCATTCCTCGTCGCGAGACTGGATCCCGATGGTCGTGAGAACCTTCAACGTGGAAACCGAGATGCCCTCGCTGGAGGAGGCGCGCCGCCTCGTGATCGAGGAGATCCGGAGGGCAAAACGCGAGGGAGTCCGGGTCTTGAAGATCATTCACGGCTACGGTTCTTCCGGGCACGGCGGCACGCTGAACCATGGCCTGCGAAAATCGTTCGCGCTCCGCAAGAAGGAAGGTGTCATCCGCGACTGCATCCCGGGCGAAGACTTCACGATCTTCAACCCGGCCGTGCTGGCACTTCTCGAGATGGTGCCCGAACTGCGTGGCGACCCCGACCTGGTGGCGACCAACGAGGGCGTTACCCTCCTCTGGCTGAAATGACGCCCGACGCAGCCGGCGCTCGACGGGCGAACGTTGTTGGGCTATCCATTCCCCAGCGCACTCATCCCTGATCCATGAAAACGCTCGATTGCCTCCACCAGTTCTCCTCCCGCCTCGGCTTCCTTCTCGCCCTGACCGTCTCCGGCGTGGTCCTGCACGCGCAGACGCCTACGGTGCTCACCGACCACGCCACCTATCTGATTCAGGAAGACATTCAGGTGACGTTCGCCGGAGGCCCCGGCAATCCCCGGGACTGGATCGGCATCTACCCGGAAGGCATCGTGCCCTCGGGCAACCCCCCTTCCACTCGCTGGTACTACGTCGGCGGCACCCAGACCGCCTCGATCGGGCTGAAGGAAGGCACCGTCACCTTCGACGGCGGCCTGGCCTCGGCCGGGATCTGGGTGGCTTTCCTTCTCCAGGATGACGGCTACACCGTCCTGGCCCAGACCACCTTCGAAGTGGTTGATGCGGGAACCACCCTGGTCCGCACCGGCAAACCGATCTACGCCCCCGGGGAGGCGATCTCCGTCACCTTCACCAACGGCCTCGGCTACGCGAAGGACTGGATCGGTCTCTACGCGGAGGGGGCGGTTCCCAGCAGCACCTCGCCCGCGCTCGATTGGTTCTACGTGGACGGCACCAGGAATGGAACGGCGGCACTCACCGACGGGACCGTGACGTTCCCCGCCGGGCTGCCCACCCCCGGCAACTACGCGGTCCACTTCTTCCTCGACGACAGCTACGAGGTGCTGGCCAGCGAGCCGTTTCGCGTCGTCGAAGCAACCGGTCAGGTCCGCATCCTCTCGCTCCAGCCGTCCGACCAGACCACCAACTTGCCGCCCGTGATCGAGTACATGGCCCGTATCACCAACGGCACCGCCAGCGTCCGCGTGGATACCATTCAACTCCAAGTGGACGCCGCGCCCGTGACCCCCGCGGTCACCTTGGAGGACGCGTTGGTCACCGTCAGCTACACCAACGCCAACCTCTACCCGGCGCTCTCCTCGCACACGTATCATCTCACCTTCCTGGACACCGCCGCCTCCAATCACCTCAGCGACATCACCGTCCAAGTCGGGGCCTACACGAATATCCTCCTGCCAACGCCGCTCTACTTCGAGGACTTCGATTCGACGGCGGAAGACTCGCTGCCGACCGGTTGGACGGAGAAGAATTACACCGAAACCACGAACCCCGAATGCGACCTCGGGAATCTCGACTCCGCCAGCTATGCGCGCTGGACGGTGGTGGCGGCCGATCGTTTCCGCGGGTCGTTTGTCACCTACAGCAACCCGGATGACCACACTTGGGACGAGGACTACCATCGCGTGCTGTCGATCAACCCCTTCGTGGTGAAGGACGGTCGGATCTACGGCAAACCGCTGGCCGACGGCCGCTTCGCCTTCGCCAACTCCGGTTACCGCAATGGAATGAGCCAGGTGCAGTATCTGTTCTCGCCCGACTTCAATCTGGTCGGCCAGACGAACATCCACCTCGCCTTCCACAGCCTCTGGGAACAGAACCAGGACAGCATTGCGGCCGTCGAATACTCGATTGACCAGGGGAACTCCTGGCTGCCGGCCGCCTATTACCTGGAGACGGCGGATGTCTACTACCTCACGAACGAGATCAGCG
>CAYSPU010000175.1:0-12816 GCA_964432995.1 uncultured Verrucomicrobiota bacterium | reverse complement strand
CGCCGGGACGGCGGGCGGTCCGGAGCGGCCAGAGGGTGCTGGCCGCCCACCGACAACCTGGGGATGCACCGCGGCCGCACCGGCGCGTCCGGGCGCTGCCCCCACTCCAACTGGTGGGGGGGCATCACCGATCGCTGCGGGTCAGAAGACCCGCGGTCCGGGAAGGAGAGCGCTGCTTGGGGGAGGGGGCCGGGTGCGATGGGCGGTGTTGGCAGTTCTTCTCGTGTTCCTCTGGGTCATGCGGATCGAGGCCAGCCCCCTGGAGGCCGGTCCGTTCGGCCACGAATTCCCCCTCACCCTCGAGGACGGCCGGCGCATCGAGGCCGCCGGCCCGCTCCTTTCCTACGAGGAACGCGATCGCTGGGTCCAGTGGGCCCTCTCCCCGTTCTTTTCCTACCGCCGCGACACCGTGCTCGATGCGGAGGAGTTTGACGTTCTCTACCCCCTGTTGACGGTCGACCGTTTCGGCGGCGAGTACAAGTTCCGGTGGTTCCTGATGAGCACACTCGCCGGCGGCCGGGAACAGGACGGCCACCGGGTGGATCGGTTCACGATCTTCCCCTTCCTCTTCACGCAGCGATCCCCGGTGCCGGAGGAGAACTACACCGCCCTCTTTCCCTTCTACGGCACCCTCAAGAAACGGCTGATGCGCGACCGGACCGATTTCTGGATGTTCCCCCTCTACGCCCGCACGCAGAAGCGGGACGTGGTGACCGACAACCTCCTGTATCCGATCTTCCACGTGCGGCGGGGAGAGTCGCTGCACGGATGGCAATTCTGGCCGTTGGTGGGGAACGAGACGCGCGGCGTCACCCAGCGCACGAACAACTTCCAGGAGGTCGAGACGGTGGGCGGCCATCGCAAGTTCTTCGCCCTTTGGCCGCTCTACTTCGAACACGACCTCGGGATCGGCACCACCAATCCCGTCACCCAGCGGGTGTTTCTTCCCTTCTACAGCCTGACCCGCTCGCCGGCGCGCGATTCGTCGACCTATCTGTGGCCGCTCTTCACCTATACGGAGGACCGGGAAAAGGGGTATTGGGAATGGGACTCCCCGTGGCCGCTGATCGTCTTCGCCCGGGGCCAGGGCAAGACCACAGACCGGATCTGGCCCTTCTACAGCCGGGCGCGCACCCCGACCTCGGAGAGCAAGTTCTACGCGTGGCCGGTCTACAAGGTGAACCGGGTGGTGGCGCCGCCGTTGGCCCGACAGCGCGAGCGCGTGTTGTTCTATCTCTACTCGAACGTGGCGGAGACGAACACGCTGCGGGAGACCACGCTGCGGCGCAAGGACCTCTGGCCCCTGTTCACCACCTACCAGGATCACGACGGCAACCGGCGGTTTCAGGCCCTGGCGTTGCTCGAGCCGTTCCTGCCGAACAACAAGGCCATCGAACGGAACTACTCGCCGCTCTGGTCCATCTACCGGTGGGAAAAGCGCGCCGCAACCGGCGCCTCCAGCACTTCCGTGCTCTGGAACCTCTACCGCCACGAGCGGAGCGCCGACACCAGAAAATGCTCGATCTTGTTCGGACTCTTCCAGTATCAATCGGCGCCTGAAGGCCGGCGGGTGCGGTTGTTTTACCTTCCTTTGACGCGGGCTCCGAAGGCCGCGGCCGACGGAGCGGCCCGTTGAGTCTATGTTCCAGAACATCGGCGATCTGATCTTGTTGTTCCTGCGGACGGTGCGGGTGTTGCCGCTGACGTGGCGCCAGCGCCGAAAGGTGCTCGATCAGCTCTTCGAGATCGGCAACGCCAGCCTCCTGATGGCCTGCCTCCTCTCCGTGTTCATCGGCGGCGTCCTCGCGCTCCAGACCGGACCCGTCCTCGCCGAACGCGGCCTGGTCAATTTCATCGGCCGGCTCGTCGGCATGTCCATGTGCAAGGAACTCGCCCCGGTGATGATGGCCATTCTCATCGCCGGCCGCATCGGTTCCGCCATGGCCGCCGTGATAGGCTAGTTGCAGGTCTACCCGGAGATAGACGACCTCCGCCACATCAACATCCAGCCCGTGCCGTCCCTGGTCCTGCCCCGGCTCGTCGCCATCAGCATTGCCCTGCCCACCCTCGTGATCTTCTCCATCTTCATCGGCTGGCTGGGGGGCGCGACCGTGGCCGCGCTCAACTACCAGATTGGGGTCAGCTTCGCCACGTTCTTCAACGACCTGAAGGCGGTCGTGGGCCTGGGCGACGTCCTCAACGGCGTGTTCAAGAGCCTGGTCTTTGCCGTGGTCATCGGGTCGGTCTCCTGCCACCAGGGACTCCAGACCATCGGCGGCCCGCGCGGGATCGGACGTTCGGTGACCAAAGCCGTGGTCAACTCGATCGTGCTCATCCTGATTCTTGATTATTTCGTGACGCGATTCCTGATGTACTTCGACTGATGAACACCGCGAGCGCCAACCAGCAGGGAGTGTCCGTGGAAGTGCGCGGCCTCTGCCGCCGCCTGGGCGGCGTGCCCGTCCTCCGGGGACTGAGCTTCGCGGTCGAGCGCGGCGAGGTATTTGTGGTGATGGGGCCCAGCGGGAGCGGCAAGAGCGTGCTGCTCCGGCACATCATCGGCCTGGAGATCCCGGACGAGGGCGAAATCCTCATCGAAGGCCAGTCGGTTCGCGGCGAGGGCCTGATGGATCGCTACCGCATCGCCATGGTCTTCCAGTCCGGCGCCCTGCTCAATTCGCTCACCGTCGGCGAGAATGTCGGGCTCTACCTGACCGAACATCGCCTGCAACCGAGGGAGGTCATCGAGCGCGTCGTGCGCGAGAAGCTCGAGTTGGTCGGGCTCAGCGGCCAGGAGGAACGCTACCCGGGCGAACTGAGCGGGGGGATGAAGAAACGCGTCGCCATCGCGCGGGCGTTGGTCATCGAACCCCAGCTTCTCCTCTACGACGAGCCGACCAGCGAACTCGATCCCCTGATGGCGGCGGTGATCGCCGAGGAGATCGTCCATCTCAACCGGCGGATTGGCGTCACCTCCATCGTCGTCAGCCACGATCGCGACCTGGCATTCGGCATTGGCCACCGCCTCGCTTTGCTGCACCAGGGTGAGATCCGGCTCATCGGAACCCCCGAGGAAGTGCGGGCCGCCCGCGACCCGCTCGTGCAGCGTTTTCTCAGCGTCGATTTCAACCACCCCAACGAAAAGACAGTCCCATGAAAAACACCCTCGAAACCCGCCTGGGCATCTTCTTCGCCCTCGCCCTCGTGGTCGCCTTTCTGGTCATGGAAATGGTCGGCAGCTTCGACTTTCTCAAGCCCGGTCTCCGCGTCCGGGCCCTGTTCGCCTCCGTGCAGGAACTCAACGTGGGCGATCCCGTGAAACAGGGCGGCAAGTCCATCGGCCGCGTCGAGCAGATCGAACTCCTCGAAAACAAGGTCGAGGTCACCATGAAACTCAACGACCCGCGCTGGGTCCGGACCGACACCAAAGCCACGATCCGCTTCGCCGGCCTCATGGGACAGCACTTCGTCTCCCTCAGCTTCGGATCCGCCACCGGCCAACCGGTCGAGGACCGGCAACTGCTCGAGTCCGTCGAACAACCCGACCTCGGCGCCCTGCTCTCCAAGCTCGATACCGTTGCCGGCGGCGTCGCCACCCTCACCACCAACCTCTCTTCCACCAGCTTCGGCGAACTCCTCGGCCCCCTCACCGACTTCATCCGCGAAGAACGACCCCGCCTCTCCGGCATCGTCAGCAACGTGCAGGCCGTCACCGCCCGCATCGCCGACGGCCAGGGCACCGTCGGCCGCCTCGTGAACGATGACGCCCTCTACGCCGGCGCCCTCGACGCCGTCACCAACTTCTCCGATACCGCCGGCGAAATCCAGGCCACCGTGGCCGAAGCCCGCGAGGTCGTCGCCAAAATCCGGGCCGGCGAAGGGACCATCGGCAAACTCGCGACCGACCCCATCCTCTTCGAGGAAGCCACCGCCGCCGTCACCAACCTCAAGGAGATCCTGGAGAAGGTGAACCAGGGACAAGGATCCGTCGGCAAACTCGTCAACGACGACACCCTCCTCAAGAACGTCCGGCTCTCCCTCCAGAAGCTCGACAAGGCCACCGAGAGCCTCGAAGACCAGGGACCCCTCAGCGTGATCGGCATCGCCGTCGGCAACCTGTTCTAACCCCGCAGAGAAAAGGCAGTGCGGCGGTGCGACGGCGGGACGGGGGAACCGAGCCGAACGTCGAACATCCAACGTCGAACTCCGAACTGCGAACTGAAGCCTGCCGTTCCATGTTCGATGTTCAGCGTTCAGCGTTCGATGTTCGCCCTGCCAGTTTCCGGGGTAACCGCCTGGCCGCCTCATGGATTGCTCTTTGGAAGCCTCGATGGCCCGACTCCGTTTCTGCCGGTCCGACAACCCCGCCCGGCCCAGCCACTCCGTCCAGTCCGGAAAACAGGCCTCCTTCATCGTGTCGGTTTTGCCGGCCCAATCATGCCCGGATGTTGATCCCTGCTGCTTGCCCTCCTCGCCGAATCGGCGTAGCGTCCTGCCATGCTCGAAGCTGAACAGATTCGGGGGATGTCCATGGCGGAGCGTTTGCAGGCCTTGGAGCAGCTCTGGGATGCCGTGTGTCGAGACGATGCCGACGTGCCGTCGCCGAGTTGGCACGCGGCGGTGCTGGAGGAGCGCCGAGCACGGGCGGTACGAGGTGAGTCGCAACTCCTCACACTCGACCAGGTGAAGGGACGTCTGCGCGTTTCCCGGTCATGACCGTTTTGATCCTTGAGGATGCTGTTGCTGACCTGGAGGCTGGCCGACGGTTTTACGAGTCGCGGGAGCAGGGTGTTGGTGACTACTTTGTAGAGTCCTTGCTTTCGGATCTTGAATCGTTGGTTCTTTACGCTGGGGTTCATCGCCGACATTTCGGGCTACACCGGATGCTGTCGAAGCGGTTCCCGTTCGGAATCTACTATGACATGGAAGGGGATGCGGCGTGTGTCTATGCCATCCTGGACATGCGGCGAGATCCGGTCTGGCTGCGGACGGAGTTGGGCAGGAGAACGTAGCGAACCAGGCGGTCGTGGCCACCCCGAGACCGCGTGCACGTGAGCGCAGCCTGGAAACGATCCACGTCCTGTTCGCAAGGTGGCCTCGGGGTGCCTCTATTGGGTCGTTAGCCACACTTCGACACGCATGGATTACCGAGAGATCATCACGGCTGATCCACGAGTCTGTGGCGGCAAGCCGTGCATTCGAGGATTGCCGATCACGGTGGCGGAGATTCTTGAGCATCTCGCCTCTGGCTGGATGCGAATGATCGCGCCTGGAGCTACAGAGCGCGCCCGCGTCTGAACGTGAAAGCTCTCATTGAGTCTCAGATCAAGAAATGACGCCTCAACTGGAGTGCGGCAGCGAGCCGCCGCCCCGCCGGGCCGTCGGGCGGTGCGGATTGAGCGTTCCTTCTCCTCCAGACGAACGCCGAACACCGAACGTCCAACATCGAACACCGAACTTCGAACTGAAACCAGCGGTTCAGTGTTCGACGTTCGATGTTCAGCGTTCGATGTTCGCTCTTCAAACCGCTGAAGCATCCAGCCTCCGAACCGTGAACCTCCCAAGTGGTGGACCTCAGGCGGCCGCAGCGGACTAATCTTCCGAGAACAAGTACTCGAGATCGGTTTTGGAGAGGCTGCGGGCGAAGCCTTCTTCGCCCAGCACGTCGGAGATGGTCTGGGCCTTGCGCTGTTGCAGTTCCCAGATTTTTTCCTCGACGGTGCCGGGGGCGATGAGGCGGTAGGCGTTGACGGTGCGGGTCTGGCCGATGCGATGGGAGCGGTCGATGGCCTGGGCTTCGACGGCCGGGTTCCACCAGGGGTCGTAGAGCACGACGTAGCTGGCGGTGGTGAGGTTGAGGCCGGTGCCGGCGGCGCGGAGGCTGAGAAGGAAGACGCCGGCGTTGGGATCTTCCTGGAAGGCGCCGACGACCTCGTGCCGGCGCTTGGTCTCGCCGGTGAGAATGTGCGTCGGGATCTCGCGCTGGCGGCAGTCGCGTTCGAGGATCTCGAGCATCTGGACGAACTGGCTGAAGAGGAGGACCTTTTGTCCCTCCGCGAGCAGGGGTTCGAGCAACTCGAAGAGCGTCTCGGTCTTGCCGGACTCGGCGTCGTTGCCGACCAGGGAGGGGTGGCAGCAGATCTGGCGCAGGCGAGTGAGCGCCGCCAGGACGTGCATTTTGCTGCGGGCAACGCCCTGTTCGGCCACGGCCTGCATGACTTTGTCGCGGCTGCGGCGGAGTTCGGCCAGGTAGAGTTTGCGCTGGAGCTCGCCGAGTTCGCAGTCGCGGCGGACCTCGATGCGTTCGGGGAGGTCCTGGGCGACCTGGCGTTTGAGGCGGCGGAGCATGATGGGGCGGACTTTGGAGGCGAGGCGTTTGCGGGCGACCTTTTGGGACCAGGCGGCGTCCTCGCCGTTGCCCTTGGGCTCGTAGGTTTCGAGGAAGTGAGCCTGGTTGCCGAGGTAGCCGGGCTGGACGAAATCAACGATGCTCCAGAGGTCGAGGAGCCGGTTTTCGAGCGGCGTGCCGGTGAGGGCGAGGCGGAGGTCGCTCTCGAGTTGTTTGACGCACTGGGTGACCTGGGCGGTGGGATTCTTGATGAACTGGGCCTCGTCGAGAATCAGCGCGCGGAACTCGAACTTCTGCAGCGCCTCGAGGTCGCGCCGGAGCAGGGCGTAGTTGGTGACGATGAGATCGTGTTCGGGGATCTGCTTGCGCAGGTTATGCCGGGCGGCGCCGCTTTCGAGGATGAGGACTTTGAGATGCGGCGTGAAGCGACTGGACTCGCGCTGCCAGTTGTGCAGCACGGAGGCGGGGCAGATGACGAGGGACGGCCGGGACTTGCGTCCGGATTGCTCGCGCAACCAGGCGATCCAGGCCAGCGTCTGGAGCGTTTTGCCCAGCCCCATGTCGTCGGCGAGGACCCCGCCGAGCCGCAACCGGCTGAGGTGGCAGAGGAAGTCGTAGCCGGATTTCTGGTACGGGCGCATGTCGGCCTGGACCGTCGCGGGCAGGGGGGTGGTCTTGACCCCGGTGAAGCCTGCCAGGCGCTGGCGCAGGGCTTTGGCCTGGGCGGCGCCCAGCCGATCCAGGGCGGCGTCATCCAATTGGGCGGCGTGCAGCAGCGAGACCTTCTGGTTGATCGGGGTCAGCCCGTCGAGGCCGAGGTCGGCCATGGTTTCCTGGGCGGCGGCGACCGCCTCGGCGTCGAGCCGGACCCAGCCGCCGTCGGGGAGTTTCACGAAACGGCCGGTGGCGGTCGTGAGCCGCTGGAGGTCGGCCGGCGAGAGTCGCATGCCTTCCTGCTCCCATTCCGTCGAGACGCTCAGCCAGTCGATGCCGCTGCCGCCGACGATGATCTTGGGACGGAGTTTGCGCGGGGTGAGGAAGAGGCGTTGGAAGGCGGGATTGCCAAGGTATTCGGCCTCGGCGGGGCGATCGGCCCAGGCGGTGGCCAGGGCGCCGAGGAAGGGTTCGTTGGCGTCGCCCACCCACAATCCCGGTTCGGGGGTGAACCAGTCGAAGCGCCGCAGCCACTGGGTGGCGGGTTCGAGGCGCGGGTCGTCCAGGATCTCCGGGCGTCCGCTGTTCCCGTTCCGTTTCGCGGCGGCGGCCTCGCGCTGCCACTCGTGTCCGGTCCAATGCCATTCCGATCCGTCGTGTTCGCTCTGGGCAAAGAGCCGGACGCGAACGACTTCGTCGGCCAACTCGAAGATGAAGCGCGGGACTGCGGCGTGGATGAGGCAGAGTTCGTCCCAGTCGGTTCCGTTGCTGCGGGCGTTTTTGCGGAGGTGGGCGAGCAAGCGGTGGCTGAGGCGGCGGACGGGCAGGGCGGGCTGGTCGCGCCACTGTTCGAGGAGGGCGGGGGAGGGGGCGCGTTTGAGCAGGTAGACGGTGTGACCGACGAGGACCATGCCCGGTTGGCCGGCGAAGAACCGGGCCTTGGACAGCGGGCAATGGACGCCGTCAGGAAGACACAATCTCTGCCCGAGGCAGAGTTCACCTTCGGCGGGTTCGAGCTGGGGGACCAATTCGGCCAACTGTCCCTGGAAGACGAGGGAGGTGTTGGCGCCGGCGAAGAGCAATCGCCCGGACTGCCCCCAGCGTGCCAGCCAGTGGAGCAGCTCGGGGCCGCTCAACTGAAGGAGGTCGCGCGTGGTCTTGGTGTGGCCGTACTGTCCGGCGAGCCATTCGATGAACGCCCAGTCGTCGCGCGAAAACTGCTCCTCCTCGTGGGTGGAACGTAAGGTGAGATCGGTGATTTCCCGCAGGGTTTTGGTCCGTTCCCCGCCTCGCGGTCGGATGAGGATGAACTGCACCCCAAGCGCGTTGACGGCCGGCGAGGTCTCGGTGAACGGCCGGGCTTCGCACTGGACCCGGAGGGATGCTCGCGGGGAATCCAGATGCTCCGGGGGCGGCGGCAGGAGCCACTGTTCCAGTTGTTGGACCAACTGCTCCTCACGTTCTTCGGCCTCGACTTGGGCGAAGCGTTGCAGGTTGGCATAGGGAGCCAGCTCCGTGGGCAGCGGCCGACCCGACCGGAGGAACAGCAGCGCCGTTTCCTCGAGACGCCCCTTGCCCCGGGCGGCCAGCAGCCGCGGCCACCAGTCATAGGCGTTGAAGTCCTTTCGCGAGAGCGAGAGGTGTTCGAAGTAGTCCTCGAGCAACAGCCAAGCGCGCTGCGGATCCGCGCAGGCGGCAAACGACTGCAGCAAGTCCGTTCGCTCCGCCACCGCCTCCCGGGAGTCGGACAGCTCCCGCCGCAGGTCCGCCAAGGCCCCGTAGGTCTTGTCGAGCACCTGATTGTGAGAATCGTATTTCGCTGTGCCGTTCGTCCGGGCAGTCGCGCTGCTTTTCCTTGAACCTCGCGCCATCGTTACATCCAGAGCAAAGAGTTAATCCTTATCATCTGCCCACAGATCTGGAATTCCGGTCAATAGGAAATCAGGTTCCCAAAGTAGGAATTAGCGAAGGGAACAACCAGAATAATGCCGGTTTACACCCTCAACCGCGGCGTCAGAACGCACCAATCCTGCTCACTGTTCCGTTTCCTTCGGGAACGGGGGGATGTGGACGACGTTGCCCGCCGGCGAGGCCGAGTGCGCGACGATGCGGCCGTCTTCGATTTGGAAGACCAGGACGAAGGGCTTGCGGGCCTTGCGCATCTTGTCACGGTGCTGCTGGAAGAGGAAGTTCACCTCGTTGTCGAAGCTGGTCCCGCTCAACGGGGCGAAGCCGGAGGTGACCAGGAAGAGCGTCAGTCGTCCGGACTCGCGGCCGGCGGTCTGGGCGGCGTGGAGGATCGCCTCGATCTGGAGGCTGCCCTTTGACAGCGGCTGATCCCGAATCAAGCGGAAGGCCTCGTTCCCCAGGTCGACCGCTTGCGAGGGAATCCATGTTGTGGGTGGGAGCGCGTTCGTCAGGAAGCGATCGCCCACCAGCCAAAGGCCGACGACGTGCCCGGGTTCGGCGCGTCGCTGGACTCCCCCCATCAGGAGTCGCGAGACGGTGTCGGCCGCCTGTTCCCGCTGTCGCTCCATGTCGCGGCTGAGGTCGACTGCGACGAGGTAGCGATACAGGGGCGGGGCTTCGTCGACGGCAGTTACGGCGCACTGCGCGGGGAGCGCCAGCGCGAGACTCAGAAGGAGAGCAGGATACACGTTCATCTCAAGATCGTTCGGGGTGATTCGTTTCGTCCGCGTCCGCCGCGCGATCGGCCCGCGCGGTGCGGAATCCGCAGCGTCGACTGGGGCGAAGGATATCGATCCCTGGCAACTTTGCCATGCCGAAGTTCAGGGGCCCATCTTGATGCTGCGCCTGGCCGGGAGGTGCCGACTCACGTCGGCGGCTACCATCCCCCTTCGTAGCCGCGGACGTCAGTCCGCGCTACTGATTCACCCGCCCGCTGAGCATCTCCCTGAGTTCCTGGAGTTCCCGCTCGAGCCGTTCGATGCGGGCGTCGCGGGCTTCGAGTTCGGATTCCTGCTCCAGGATCAGGGTGTGGAGGCCCTGGATCGCGGCCAGGGCCACGCCGTCGGCATCGACAGTGGATATGGTCCGCTCGTTCTCGCCGAGGTGGAAAGCGGCCTGGAAGTCCTGGGCCATGGGGCCGAGATGGCGCACGGATTTGTCCTGCTGCGCGTAGTTCCAGGTTTGGATGGGGAGTGCTGCCAACTGTTCCAGGACGCGGCGGCCGTCCACGGGTTCGAAGTTCCGTTTGGCGGCCCGATCGCTCAGGGTCGACCAGGAACCGCTGCCGGGGGCGAGGGCCACACCGGCCGTCGGCTGGCCGCTCTCGTCGACCGCGCTGACGAGGCGCACGCCGCCGGTCGCGCGGACGGCGAACTCGTTGTCGGCCTGCGACGCGAAATCCGCGTCCACGGAATCGGCCCATGCGAAGGCGCCGGTGTGGGCGGCGGCGGCGCGGCGTCCTGCGGCGAATCCGAAGGCGCCGCCGACGGAATTGCCGGACCCGCCGGGGATGGTTGCGGCTTCGGCGTTCTCGAGGATGCGGTTGGTGATTCCGCCGCCGATGGTGGAGTGCGGTGCGGTGGGGCCGATGTTGTTGAGTTTGCCGCCGCCGATGGTGGAGCGGTAGGACTCAGCCTGGATGACGTTCTCGCCGCCGCCGGCGATGGTTCCGGTGAAGGCCCCGGCCTCCACCACGTTGCCGCCACCACCGCCGATGACCGAGTAGCGGGCGCCTTCCAGGACGGCGTTTTCGGTGCCGCCGCCGATGACGGATGAGTTGCCGGCGATGCTGTTGGACCAGCCCCCGGCGATGACCGAGTGGTAGCACTCGGCCCCGATGGTGTGCATCCACCCGCCGCTGATGGTGCCGCGATAGGCGTGATCCTCAATGCGGTTGAGCCGGCCGCCAGCGATGACCGCGTCGGTCGCCATTTCGGCGACGCGGTTGGACAGTCCGCCGCTCACGGTGGCCGCGGAGGCGTTGATCTCGATCGTGTTGGCGGCGCCCCCGCCGATCGTTCCGTAGGCGGCCCGCACGAGTTGGGGATAGACCACATCGGCGCCGAGTCGGCCGCCGCCGCCGCCGATGGTCGCCCCATAGGCCGCGGGATCGACTTCGTTGTCGGGGCTCCCGGCGATGACGTTGACAGTGCCCTGGTTCGTGTTGGGGACCAACCGGAGCGCCCGCAGTTGGTTGACCCTGAACTCGAGCGGCTGATCGTCCGTCGTGCCCAGGAATTCCACTCCGGCAGTCGTTCCCTGGTTGCCGGAGAGGCTCCAGACCGGGCTGCTCAGCGTCAGGCTGTTGCCGTTGGCATCCAGAACGATATTGGCGCCGGCAGACAGCAGGACGTGGTCCTGAAGTCCGTTCAAGCTCCTGACGACTTGGCCGGAAGCGATCTTGGCCGCCGTGATGGTCTCGTCCTGGATCGCCGCCGTGTTCACGGTGTTGGGGGAAAGGCCTTCCGCGGTGGTGGCGGTGGCGGCGGTGAGGGCGGTCGTGGCGGTCGTGGCCGTTTCCGCGGTGGCGGCGGTTTCGGCGTTGAGGGCGTGCAGCGCGTGGGGTACGGCCAGGAGCGCCTGGCGCGGGGACAACACCTCGAAGTCGTCCGAACTGCCGGCTGGGCGGACCCCGACCTCCAGCCACGTGGCTTGGCCATCGAACACCTCGGCGCCGAAGTCCATCACGGTGCGGAAGACCCCATTGGACACGGACACGTTCAGGTTGGTGAGGGCGTCATGGATCCGGGTGCCCTCGGCGGCGGCATCGTAGAGGCTCAGGCGCAGGTCGTAGTCGCCCTGCGCCGGTTGCGCACCGTTCTGGAGCACGCCAGAATAGCTGAACTCGGTGCCGAGAGGTGCCGCGTGGCTTACCAGGACCGAGAGGACGGATGCCGACAGACAGAGGAGGGTTGGGAGAGGTTTCATACCGCAGCTTGCTTGTGGATTGTGCCCGGCTTGTTTCGCGGCATCAAACCGACCAATCTTCAACGAAGCAAGCGGCATCTCCGGCGGTGTTTTCTCTGTCCCACTGTCCGGCGCGGACTTATGCTGAGTCCGGTTCGGACCCGGCCCGAGATGAAGAAGTCTGCGAAACATCGCGCTCCTTCGGCCCGCCAGCGGCCCGCTGCCGCGTCGACTCCGCGTGATCCACCGGGCCCGCGATCGCTTCGACGCCGATGGGGGAGAGTGGCGCTCGCCTGCCTCAGCCCCGTGGTGGTGCTCGGGGCGTGTGAACTCGGGCTCCGGGTGATTGGCTACGGTTCGTCCACCGACTTCTTCCGGCCCACCCGGGATGGCCGGGGCTACACTTTCAACGAGAGGTTTCGGCGCCAGTATTATCCCGACCAACCGAGCGTGCTCGGGCAGCCGTTTCGGATCGCGGACCCCAAGCCGCCCCACACCACTCGCATCTTCGTGCTGGGGGAGTCCGCCGCGCTGGGGACCCCCAATCCGACCTACGGTTTCGCCTCCATCCTGGAGGTCCTGCTGCGCGCACAGTATCCCCAGCGCAACTTCGAAGTGGTCAACGCCGCCATGCGCGGCATCAACTCCCACATCATCCGGCACATCGCCCGGGATTGCGCGCGGCACGAGCCCGACCTTTTTCTGGTCTACGCCGGGAACAACGAAGTGGTGGGATTCGGCGCCCCTGGGCCGGGCTCGGGTCTTGCCTCCCAGAACCTGAGTCTCATCCGCGCGAAACAGGTGTGTAAGCGGACCCGCCTGGTCCAGCTTCTGGAGTCGGCGCTGCGGCGGCTGCGTCCGAAGGCCCCTGAGGAACCGGATGCCGACTTCTTTCGGGAATACCGGCTGGCGCTGGACGATCCGCGGCGGGAGGCGGT
>CAYSPU010000174.1:0-12820 GCA_964432995.1 uncultured Verrucomicrobiota bacterium | reverse complement strand
CAAACCCAGCAACAAACCATTGAGAAAAGTACCAAATCAGTTTCAGGACTTGACCCGGTCGCATGCCGGACTGCTACCCCTCGCGCATTGCCCGTGCGAATTCACGAGAGAATTCACGAGAAAGTTGTTGATCCGCCGCAACCGGCCGTCTACCCCATTGCCATGACCGAACGGGAGAGCAAGGCTCGGCCGAGCCGAGCCGCGAGACCATTGCGGGTTGCGATCTTCTGTCCGCCATCCAGTTCGGTTGCCGTGCGGACCACGTCCCGTGCGGCGCCGTCCTCCAGTCTCCAGTCGCCGGCTACCATCCACCGAGCATGAGCCCTTCCCCGTCTGCCGATTCCCGACTTCGCGGCTGGCAATTCCGGATCTTCTGGCTCCTGTGGGGTGCTTACGCCTCCTACTACCTGTGCCGGGTCAACTTCGCCGTCGCCCAGCCGGCGATTCTTCGCGAGTTCCCGGACTGGACGCACGCCCAGATCGGCTTGATCCCGTCGGTCTACGCGGTGTTCTATGCCGTGGGCCAGATCATCAACGGGACGTTGGGCCAACGGTATGGCGCCCGGCGGATGATGACGCTGGCGCTGCTGGTGGCCGCAACTACGAACCTGCTCTTCTCGACCGCCCATTCGTTTCGCATGATGCTGGTCCTGTGGGCGATCAACGGTTTCGGACAATCCGCCGGTTGGTCGCTCGCCGTCCAGACCATCTCCCACTGGAACACCTCCCAGCGCCGCGGCACGGTCATCGGCCTGCTCTCCACCTGCTACCAGGTTGGCAACGTTGCCTCCTGGCTGCTCGCCGGCCTGCTCGTCGATTCCCTCGGCTGGCGCGCCTCGTTCTGGGTCCCGAGCCTCGTGCTCTTCCCGATGGCGCTCGTCTTCTTCGGCTTCCTGCGCGACACACCGGAAGAGGTGGGGTTCCCCGCCGTGCGCGACGACACGGCGGGCGGCGAGAGCCACCCGTCGTCTGGCGGAGCGGCCGCCCCGGCACCCACCGAAGGCTGGGCTTCGACCTGGCACGTCCTCCGGTTGACGCTGTCGAATAGGATTCTCTGGATCCTGGCGCTCAGTTTCTTCTGCATGAACTCGGTGCGCTACAGCTTCATGAACTGGACGGTGCAATACATGGCGGACTTCCAGGGCCGGAGCATTAAAGGAAGCGCGTTCACGGCGGTGGTGATTCCGCTGGTCGGCTCCCTCGGCGCCATCTCCGCCGGCTGGATCTCGGACACCGTGTTCGGCAAACGCCGCGCCCCAGTCTGCGTCATCAGCATGCTCGGCCTCGCGCTGGTCTGCGCCGGGTTCGCCTTCGTGCCGCGCGGCGAATGGATCGTCGCCACCGCCATGCTCGGCCTGGCAGGATTCCTCATCTACGGCCCGGACATGCTGATGAGCGGCGCGGCGACGGTCGACGTCAGCCATCCGCGGGCGGCGGGCATCGCGACTGGCTTGACCATGTGCCTGGGGGCGCTGGGCGCCATCTTCTCCGGCGCCGGCATCGGCTATCTCAAGGACCACGCGCACGGCAACTGGGCCCTCGTCTTCTGGGTCCTGGCCGGACTCGCCCTCCTGCCGGCTCTCCTGATGATCACCATCTGGAACGCCCGACCGAAGGGGGCGAAGTAGCGCGCCGCCGCATGAATCCCAGGGCCACAACCAATCCGCGCGATCAACGCCGACCTACACCTCCGGCATGCGTGCCGGAGCGCACCGGGGGCGGATGTCCAGTCCCCGTTCGGACCGCCCGCGGTCCCAGCGGGCAGCAGCCGCACTTGTCGGACGCGCTCTCGAACCCGGGGATGCCTGTCTCCCGGCGTTGCCGCTGCGACCGGGGACCTGCCTGCGCCAAGGCTTCGGCAAGGCACGCCGGTCGCGGTCCGCGAACGAACACCGAACCACCACACCCGATCATTGCTCGGTGTCCGGCGTTCGAGGTTGCAACGGGTTTCCGGCGTCCAAGGTGAAGAAGCTGAACATGCCATCTGATCTGAAAAACCAACGAAGATCCCCGGAGGTCTCCCTCGCGAGCCCCGGCTGGGCGCCATCGGCACGCCGCCAGCTCGAACGCCTGATCCGCCGCGGCCGCGGTCGGGGACTTCCCGTCGCCATGGACTTCGACAATACCATTGTCTGGGGCGACATCGGTGAAGCCACGCTGGCGGTTTTGACACGCCGCGGCCTGGTCACGCCCGATCGCGCGCAAGGCGTGCTCAGCCCGGCGGTCTGGCGCGCCGACGGCCGCCGCATCCGCCCCGATTCCGAGCCGGACATCACCGAGTACTACGAAGCGCTGCTTGCCCCGACGGTGCATGGTCGAGAGGATCCCACACCGTTGGCGAGCGGATATGTGTGGGCGGTCGAGGCGATGGCCGGCTTGCGGCCGCTGGACGTCGTCCGCGCCGCCGAGGAAGCGTACGGTTGCTCCGCACCCATGCAGACCCGGAAGATCGAGGTGAGCCCGGGGCACACCGCTTATCCGGCGCCGTTCCTTTACCCGGAAATGGTCGAGTTGATCGCCACGCTGCTGGAACACGAGTTCGCGTTCTGGATCGTGTCCGCCAGCAACGTCTGGAGCGTGCGCTGGATGGTGCGCCACGCCCTCGAACCACAACTCCGTCAACTCGGGGTTCGGCGAGGTATCCCGCCGGAGCAGGTGATCGGGGTGTCCGTCCTCCTCGCCGATGGCAAGGGGCGTCTGCATAAGGACGCCTGCCTGGTCCGGGAGGACGCGCGCTACGCCGCGCTGGACCCGCGGGTGCTCGGCCAGTTTCGGCTCACCGGGCAGTTGCAGTTTCCCGTGCCGACCTACTCGGGGAAAGTGGGTTGCCTCTGGGATGTGCTGGGCGGACCGCCCTTCCTCGCCGCCGGCGACAGCCCCGGCGATCACGCCATGCTTTCCTTCAGCCGCAACCGGCTGTGGATCGCCCGGCTCGACAAACCCGACTACCAGGCGGCGGCCGCGAGACGCATCCGCCAAACCGGCCGCCGCGGGTGGATCGTCCAACCCGTCATCACGCGTGAGAAGCCCGGCTTCGTGCCGGACACGAACCACCTGCAGCCGTTCTCGGTCGCGCTGCGCGCCAAGGTGCGGAAGTCGATGCGGATGTTGCCTTGACCTCCGAACCGCGAGCCGCGGTTGGCGAGCGCAGGAGACCCTCAGCGCCCTGGGAACGACCGCTGCGGCGGAAACGCTGTGAACACGGAGCGGGCCCGGTGCCGGGATCCTTGGATGATCCCGCACCCCTTCCCGCTCAGGTCGAAGGCGAGGCAGCGGGCACTCCATCTGCCGCGAAGCGTCCCGGACGACTCCATTCGGCGGCGAAGGAAACCGCCCTCAAACTGATTGAACCTCGGTGGGGAGAGTAGCACAATCGCCCATCCATTACGGATGGTACACTGGGCTAATCGACCGTCCGTTGGATCTGGGGCAATATGTCGACCCGCTTCTTCACGAATTACGGCAATCAGACGCTGCTGAAGAAGTTTCAGGGGGTTTTGGGCAACAACCCCGACATCGAGTGGTTCGACGCCTTGGCTGGCTACCTACGGGCGTCCGGCTACTTCGCCATCCGCCCGCACCTCGAGAAGGTCCCGCACATTCGGATTCTGGTGGGCATCAACGTGGACGCCATCATGGCGGACTCCCATCGCCGCGGACTCCTCTTCATGCCCGATTAGACGAAGGCCCTGCAGGAGTCGAGAAGGCGTTTCCGTTGCTGGAGTTCACGGTCTGGTCCACCGCCCAAATCAATCCGTGGATGCACCACCTGCTGGCGCAGCCCGTCGCCTTCCTCCACGCCCCGGCGGACACCCTCGAATCTGTCGGCGATACGCTCCGTGGCCAGGGTTGGGAAACGGCTGTGAACCCTACGCCTTCCGCTGGGCCAAAATCCGTCCGCCCCGGCGAGAAAATGGTCGTGCTCAGGCCCACCATGTCCAAACAGCCAACCAGCCAGGGGCGGCAGGATGCCATCGAGAAAGTGCTGGTGGATTTGGTGGTGGAATCCCGACGGCTCGCCCTCATGGACCAGTCCGAAGCCGAAGGCGTCGTG
Organism: uncultured Verrucomicrobiota bacterium; assembly: GCA_964432995.1. Taxonomy (GTDB): domain Bacteria; phylum Verrucomicrobiota; class Verrucomicrobiia; order Limisphaerales; family JAHDYP01; genus CAYSPU01. The sequence continues at coordinate 8,766 of CAYSPU010000174.1, read as the reverse complement.
CGGCAGATCCTGTCGCGTCATCTTGTGCAAGTCGCTGAAATGCAAAGCTATGCGAAGTTCAGAAAGGTCAAAAGCGCCGTCTTCGAATGAATTAACCATCTCCGCCAAAACGGATTTGGCGGAGATGGTTAACCAACGCCAACTGGCAACCTCCATTGGCGTTAGTTAGCCGCCATGTTTCCGGCCGAACACCTGACCGCCGAAGCGCTGAACAAGCAGGCCAAAGCGCTTGGCGGCTGAAACCAGGATATTCTGGAGCGTTGCCTTTATGCCCTCAACGTTGCTCGGACACCTCGCCGAGACCGGATTGCCCTTTGTCTTCAAAGGAGGCACGAGTTTGCTGCTGCACCTGTCGCAGATCTGGCGACTGTCCATCGACATTGACATCGTCTGCGGTGAGAGGCCCGAGGTGGTTGATGAGATCGTGGCGCGGGTTGCCAAGCTGCCACCCTTCACCCGATCGGAGGAGGATGTTCGTCGGCATCACCAGCCTCCGCAGCGCCGACACTTCAAATTCTTCTACCGCTCCGCCATCGGCAGACAACCAGAAGTTCCCATTCTGCTTGATGTAGTGGAGGAATCGCGCATCCATCACCACATTGTCGAGCCCCCGATCCAAACGTCATTCCTCAAGCCCGAGCGCGAAATCAAGGTGAAGCTCCCCACCGTGGAGAGTCTGCTGGGGGATAAATTGACCGCCTTCGCGCCGACAACGGTCGGTGTGCAACTCCGCACGCCCGAAGGACAGCCGGGCGAGCTGATGCAGGTGGCTAAACAATTGTTCGACATCGGCACATTGTTCGAAGCCGCAACCAGCTTCTCCGAAGTCGCTGCGACCTATGACGCAGTTTGCCGGCTGGAATCGGAATATCGCGGCAACAAACACAACCGGGATAGGTGTTTGGCGGATACGTTTCAGCCGTGTCTCGCCGTCACGGTATCCCGGCAGCAGGATCTTGCGGCCCATCCTGATGCGCCGCTGCTGCAACGCGGCTTCCAAAGTTTGCGCGGCCATTTGACTTGGCCGGGATTCACCGCCACCCAACAGCCGAAGCGCATCATTGCAGCGAGAGCAGCAGCGCTCGCCGCTCATTTGCGCGCCGGAGTGCCGTTTGATTTCGCGACGATGCGTTACGCCGGCACGGCAGGACAGATCGAAGCGCTTCGTGCCGTCACCTTGAATGGCACACCCCTCGCATGGATTGATGGCGTCAAAGCGGTGAATCCCGAAGCCTATTATTACTGGCATCGCGCAATCCAGTTGTGGCAACACCAAGTCTCTCAAGCGTGACCTGCCATGCCCTTCCAAGCCTGCCTGTCCGTCGGGTCTTCTCCGAGCCACGAGAACCGGTTGCTTGAGCAGTTGGGAGCATGAAGGCTCTGGGGCACTTCATGCTCCGCCCTGAATTCGTGAGGCCCCTGCCCATCAACCCTCGCGCCAAGGCGCGGGGCGGTGGAGCCATCCCTCCCCTTTGCGGCTTCGCGTCTTTGCGCGAGACCTCCAACCAAGTCGGCATCTCCGGGGGGCGAGGGACGAGGATCTCCATGCTCCCCGGGTTTCAGCCGCGAAAAGGCGCAAAAGGCGCAGAAGGAAGAACGGCCGGTCGGCCGATCCGTGTCCATCCGTGTTTTTCACTGGCCAGCTCCCGGGTGGTCCGGCAGGGTATCCTGCAAACAGAACACTGAGCTGTCTGGACTATGAAACTGAAGAAACTGATCCTGATCGCGATCCTGGTGATCGTGGCCGCCGGTATTGCCGGCTATGTCGTGTACAAGTCGCCTGCCAAGTGGAAGGTGGACACGAGCCAACTGACTCAGGCCTTCACCTCGGCCAACGCGGACGTTAAGGCGGACATCGACAAGGCGGTGGCCGCCATCAAAGGGGGGAACTACGCCGAAGCCTTGACCTGCTTCGGCAAGGCGGCGGACTCCGGCAAGCTGAGCGATGCCGAGAAGCAGGCCGTCACCGATGCCGTGGTCGAACTGCAGAGCGTCATTCAGCAGAAGAAGCCGGCCGATGCGGAGGCGCTGATGGAGACCATCGGCGAACTGCTCAACTCGAAGCTGATCTAGCGGCAGCGCCTGGGGACCGGTGCGACGGTCCCGCCCATCCGCGTGCACCTCTCCCATCCGGTAGGGCGACCTCTCCGAGGGCGCCGACCGGAGCGGTCAGCCCTCAACGGAGCACACGTCTCCGGCGCGCTACGGAGAGCGCGCCCTGCCAGGAGTACCTCTCCCATCCGGCAGGGCGACCTCTCCCCTCTCTCCCGCTGCGCCGCCTACGCGGTGACCTGCAGCCGTTTTGGCACCTCGAACCCCTTGCGCCGCGCACGATCCAGCAGCGCATTCGCCTCGGCGTCCCCGGGGAACTCCTCCTTCACCGGATCCCAGCGCAGTTTGCGGCCGACCCATCGCGCGATGTTGCCCAAGTGACAGACGGTCGCCGACCGGTGCCCCACCTCCGCCGAGGCCACCGGCTGCTGCCGGCTCCGGATGCAGTCGATCCAATTTCGCTGGTGGCTGAACACAAAGCCCGGCGTCTTGTGCGTCAGCGCTTCTTCCGCCAACTCCGGCGGATCGGACTTGAAGATCCCACGATCAATCGTGACCCGCCCTTTCTCGCCGATGAAGATCGCCCCGCCGGGCGGCCCGTCACCCAACTCCATGATGATGTCGCCCGGGTAGCGAAAGAAGACCTTTGGTTTGCTGCAGATGCCGTCCCCGCGGGTCTTCGGCTCGGGCGCCGTGTATTTCAGCGGCTCGATCTTGCCGCTCTCCGTCCAGACTTCGATCGGTCCGGCGGCGTCCATGCCGAGCGCGCACTGCACCTGATCGAAACCGTGCGACCCCCAGCCCGTCATCTCGCCTCCGGAATAGGGTCGGAAGGAGAGCCAGCCCGGGTTGGCCCGCGGCAGGTAGAGATCGAGGTTGTAGGGGACCGGTTCGGTGGGGCCGCACCAGCGATCCCAATCGAGGCCCTCCGGAACGGGTTGTCCGGGCAGGGCGCCTTCCCAGGGGGTGGGGTAGTTGTGGGCGATTACCCGCTGGATCTTGCCGAGGCCGCCTGAGCGGATGAAGGCGCAGCCGGCGTGATTGGGCCACATCGAGCGCTGCTGGCTGCCAGTCTGCAAGACTCGTTTGTTCCGACGAACGGCCTCCACGATCCAGCGCCCCTCGCGGATCGTCAGGCTCATCGGCTTCTCCACATACAGGTCCTTGCCGGCCTCGCAGGCGTCCAGGCAGATCAGGATCCGCCAATGCTCCGGCGTGGCGGTGATGATGGCGTCGACGTCCTTCTGTTCGAGCAACCGCCGGTAATCCTGCACCGCCGTGCCGCCATGGGTCTGGGCCATGGCCTGGGCCCGCGGCAGGTTCACATCGGCAAAGCCCGCGAGGCGGACATCTTTGAAGCCGACGAGCATCTTGAGCAGGTCACCGGCCTGCCGGCCCATGCCGATCACGCCCACACCCAGCCGGTCGTTCGCCCCGGGAACCCCCGGCGCCGCCAGAGCGCTTGCGGGAATCAGCGTCGGGAATGCCAGGGTCGCCCCCGCCATGGCGGAACTCCGATGGAGGAAGTGGCGGCGCGAGATCAGCCGCGTCGGTCGGGAAGAAGAGTCTGCTCGCATGCGTGCACCATGCCGGGGCCGCGTGCTGCTGGCAAGGGCGGGATGGGGACCCGGATCCTCGCGTAAGTGGCGCTGGGGGTTCGTTCGTCCCCCGTCGTAGCGCGGCTCTCGCCCCTGCGGACGGGCGTTCTGTCGGCTCCGGGAAGATCCCGCCTCGTCGGCGGGATCCTACACAACCGATGGAGAAAGCAGCTCGCGGATTCGGGGGGGAGATGGAGAATGCAGAATGCAGAATGAAGAATGCCGATCAGCGGTTGGACAACGAATGGGGGAGGCTGATCTCCGGGTCCCCGAGTCTCGGGATGTCCACGCTGTCGGTGGAGACGCCTCCTGCACGCGGCTGCGGCCACCCCGCTTCACGCCTGTGGCCCCGCCCGCATGCCGGCCGCCAGCGACCGGATGAGGAAATCGCGCCGGCGCGTGGCGTGCGGATTCAGACGGAGGAGTCGCGGGTTCCAGGCCAGCCGGTAGTGGAAGACCGCGGGCCCGAGGGCCGGAACCCGCACCCGGAGGAACGAGCCGGTCGACGATTCCGGCTGGAGGAAATCGGGCAGCAGCGCCGCCACGCCCCCGCTCTCGAGGGCGGTCTTGGCTTCAAGGAAGCTGCTGCAGCGCAGCCGCGGTTCGCCGCCCGGAGGCAGCGGCAGCCTCGAGGAATCGACCTCCGCACACGGCAACGCCAGAGGCAGCTCCTGGTTCTTCAGGGCCTGCACGGCTTGGCGGTCATCCCGACAGATTGCCTTCGGCACCCACAGGTTCAGGCGCCAACTGCCCAGCGACTCGAGTTGGAGCGGCCGGCTGATCGCCGCGGACGTCACCACCGCGAAATCCAGCGTCAGATCATGGAGCCGTCTTTCCGCGTCGAGGTCGTTTGTGACCTCCACGGCGTAACGCGGTCCCGACCGGACCGCGGGCGAGGCCGCCAGCACCGGCAGCAGATAGCACCGAATGAACGTCGCGCTGCTGCCGATGCGGAACGTCTGTTCCTCAGCGCGACAACCGCGTTGGAAGTTCGACAGGCCCAAAAGGAAGAACCTCGAGATCCGCGCCAACTCCTTGCCGCCCCGCGTGAGGCGGATCCCCTTCCCGTACCGTTCGATCAGCTTGGTCTGGAAGAAATCCTCAAGCTCCTTGATCTGCCGACTGTACTGACTCTGCCGGATGGGATCGCCTTCGGCCGCCTTGGCAATGCTGCCGGCGGCGCCGACCTCCACCAGGGCACGCAGCCGATCCAGCGAGAGCCCGGTATCCGTAAACAGCCTGGCAAACATGACTAGCCAGTAGGGTGACTCGTGATCATCCGCCTATCAAGACAATGCCAACGCGCTACCGTGCCTGCGTCATACACAGTCCAACCAATGAACCAACAGGAACCCAATATGAACGACATCCTCTCGGAAAACGCCAGCGCCAAGGTCCAGGAAATCCTCGTCGACCAACTGGGCGTCCAACCAAACCAGATCACGGCCGAAGCCGACATCCGCGCCGATCTCGGCGCCGACTCGCTGGACATCGTCGAGATCGGCATGACGGTCGAGGAGACTTTCAATGTCTCCTTCCCGGACGAAGCGATGGATCGCATCCACACCGTGGCCGATCTGCACGAGGCCCTGGCGGAGCACCTGCAGCGCACGGGACAGCCGGCGTAGGGCCCACAGCGGTTTGGGCGGCTCCGCTGTTCCCCTTCCGGCGTTGCCGAATCGACGGCGCGAAGAACGCCGCCAGGATCATCACGGGGCCTCTGGCCAAAGCGGGCGCGGTCCGGCCCGACCCGCCGCCGGGACAACCTGCCGCCCTCGAGCCGCGGGCCTGCCGTCGCGCCACCGCGGGAACGCCGTCTTCAGCGGATCCCCACAGCCGGCTTGTGTCTCTTGATTGCCTGGGGCTACGCTGGCGCCGTTCCGCGAAACCAGAGCACGCTCCCATGAGAACTCATACGGCTTGCCACTGTCAGTCTCTGGCTGTTCTCCTCCTGGCCGTGGCGCACGCCGTGGCGCTGCCCGGTGCCGTGCCGACCCCGGCGCCCGATGCCCCCGTTCACGCCCGGCCCGCCGAAGCCGCCGGACCCCACGCCTGGCCCGCCGTTACCCAGTCCATGCGGCCCTGGACCTACTGGTGGTGGATGGCCAGCGCCGTCGACCAGGCCAATCTCACCCGCGAACTGCAGCGGTATCGCGACGCAGGTTTGGGCGGCGTGCACATCATCCCGATTTACGGCGCCAAGGGCTTTGAAGGCCGATACGTCGAGTACCTCAGCCCCCAATGGATCGAGATGCTGCGCTACACGATCGCCGAAGCCCGCCGGTTGGGACTTGGCGTCGACCTGACCACGGGCAGCGGTTGGTGCTTCGGCGGCCCGCGCGTCACGGACCTCGAGGCCAACGCCCTGGTCGTCTCGAAAACGTACGAGCTGCCGGCCGGCCAGAGGCTGACGGAGAAGCTCGACCCGAAGTCCGTCCAGGCCCTGGTCGCGTTCTCGCCGGAAGGCCGCAGTGTCGAACTGACGGTTACCCCGGACGGCTCGGTGGCGTGGTCACCCGATGCCGGCACCTGGCGGGTCTACGCGGTCTCCCAGCGGCCCTCCGGGCAGAAAGTGAAGCGCGCGAGCCCCGGCGGACAGGGCCACATGCTGAACCTCTTCTACCCCGACGCCATGCGCCGCTACCTCGAGTGGTTCGAAGGCGTCTTCGCGGACGGTTCCGATCTCCGGCCGCGCGCTCTCTACCACGATTCCTACGAATACCGCTCCGACTGGGCGCCGGATTTCCTGGCGGCGTTCGAGAAACGACGCGGTTACCGCCTGCAGACCCAGTTGCCACTCCTCCTCAGCGACGAACCGTCCGAACCGGCGGCGCGCGTCAAGTCGGATTACCGGGAGACGGCGTCGGATCTCATGATCGAGGAGACCATCCCGCTCTGGGTCGACTGGGCGCATCGGCACGGCTGCCGCACGCGGAACGAAGCCCACGGTTCCCCCGGGAACTGGCTCGACCTCTACGCGGTGGCGGACATTCCGGAGACGGAGACGTTCGCCCGGGACCGGAGCAAGCTGGTCTCGAAATTCGCCTCTTCGGCCGCGCATGTGGCCGGACGGCAACTGGTGTCCGCCGAGACCGGCACCTGGCTGAAGGAGCACTTCACGGAAACGCTCGCGGACATGAAATACCTGCTCGACGACCTCTTCCTGTCCGGCGTGAACCACGTTATTTACCACGGGACCTGTTACTCGCCCGATGATGCTCCCTGGCCGGGCTGGCTCTTCTACGCGTCGTTCCAGATGAATCCGCGCAACCCGGTTTGGCGCGATGCGGCCGCCTTGAACGCCTACGCCGCCCGCTGCCAGGCCCTCCTCCAGTCGGGCCGCCCCGACAACGACCTCCTGCTCTACTGGCCCATCCACGACCTCTGGCATGATCCCACCGGCCGGGTCCGCAACCTCACCGTCCACACCCGGGACTGGTTCGAGCAACAGCCAATCGGGCGCACCGCCGAACGGCTCTGGGCGGCCGGTCACACCTTCGACTACGTCTCGGATCGCCAACTGGCGACCGCCAGATGCGAACGCGGCGCGATCCTGATGCCCGGCTGCACCTGTCGCGCCATCGTCCTGCCGACGGTGACGCATCTGCCCCTGCCGACGGCCCGGCGGCTCGTCGAGTTGGCATCCGCCGGGGCCACGATCCTCGTCGAAGGACGGCTGCCCGATGACGTCCCCGGTTTCCTCAAAGCAGACGAGCGCCGCGCCGAGTTGCGGCAACTCCTGGGAAGAATCCAGTTGCTGCCGCCGGACACGACCTCGCCGCCCGCGGGCGAGGGGAAACCGGTTCTGCGGAGCGGCGCCATCGGCCAGGGGAAGGTGTTGGTGGGCGACGTTCTCGCCGGGTTGGCTGCGGCTGGCATCTCGGGCGAGCCGATGTTCGCGCAGCCGGACTTGATGTGCCTGCGGCGCCGTGTAGCCGACGGATTCTGTTACTTCGTGGCCAACCGTTCCGAGACCAACGCGTTCCACGGCTGGCTCCCGCTGGCCCGGGCGGCGCGGGAGATTGTGCTCATGGACCCGCTCACCGGCCGGGTGGGGATGGGCGCGTGTCGTCAGAATCAGTCCAGTCGGCCGGAAGTCCGGCTTATTCTGGGGCCGGGCCAGTCCGTGATCCTGCGCTGCCGGTCCGCCGCCGGCGGCACCGAACCGAAATGGGAATCCCGGATCCCGACGGGACCGAGCGTCGCGCTTGAAGGGACGTGGAGCATCCGATTCGTCGAAGGCGGGCCCGAACTGCCGTCTCCGCGTCAAACGGCGCGGCTGGGCTCGTGGACGGATCTCGGGGACACCAACACCCAACGGTTTGCTGGCACCGCGTGCTACTCCCTGCGCTTCGATGCTCCCCCCCCACACGCCGGTCGCTGGGAACTCGATCTCGGACGCGTCTGCCAAAGCGCTCGCGTCCGGCTGAACGGGACCGATCTCGGGACGCTGTTCGTCGCTCCCTTCCGGGTGACAGTGGACGCGCTGAAGGCGAACGACAATCAACTCGAGATCGAGGTCACCAGCACCGCCGCCAACCGCATCCGCGACCTGGACCGCCGCGGGGTGGTTTGGAGGAACTTCCACGACATCAACTTCGTCAACCTGCAGTACAAGCCCTTCGACGCGGCGGATTGGCCGGTGACGGACGCGGGCTTGCTCGGCCCCGTGACGCTGACGCCGGTGGTGGCGGAATGATGCTGCGCGGGTGCAACTTCTTCTGCACGGCCGCCAAGCCGCTTGCGGAAGGCGCGATGAGCGCGGCGGACGTCGATCACGCCCCGCCAGTTCTTGGGGTAGCCGTAGCCGCGGACGTGAGTCCGCGCTGACTCTCCGGTACAGAGTCGTGCGCCGACTGACGTCGGCGGCTACGAGGTTCATGGAAAGCCGCCTCATCCAACCGTCGGATGCGCCTTGGGTCGATGAACTGCGTCGCGCCGGTTTTCGAGCCGGCATGACGCCGACAAGAATGTCGGCGCTACGGTTGCCCCGACGAATGCTCTGTGCCCATGAACTGCGTCGCGCCGGTTTTCCAGCCGGCATGACGCCGACAAGAATGTCGGCGCTACGGTTGCCCCGACGAATGCTCTGTGCCCATGAACTGCGTCGCGCCGG
>CAYSPU010000173.1:11653-12860 GCA_964432995.1 uncultured Verrucomicrobiota bacterium | reverse complement strand
AAACCGCAGGCGGCTTCCATCTGGGTGAGGGTCTTGCTGAGGTCGATGATGTGGATGCCGTTGCGGGCGTCGAAGATGAACTTCTTCATCTTCGGGTTCCACCGGCGCGTCTGGTGTCCAAAGTGGACACCGGCTTCGAGAAGCTCTTTAACTCCAATGCTGATCACAGTTTGTTTCCGTTGGTTCGCAGACCGCCGCCCCTCGAGGCGCCGGCCCATCCCGCGGAAGACGGGATTCGGGTTGATGCTGTTGTGGCCGCCTGGATCCCCTCGGACCAAGGCCTGGTTTTGTGGCCGTTTGTTCTCTCCCCCAACTGGATCCGCCGCGGCGGCTCCAACCGAAAAGAGGGGCGAAACTACCAAGCCAGGATGCCCCTGCAACTCTTATTTTCGGCCGGTCTCATTCTTGGCCACTGCCGAAGGCTGCCGATCGCCCAACCGCGCCCGCACGCCAACCAGTCCTTCCGGACCGCGGGTCTTCTGACCCGCAGCAGATCGCACACACCCGCAGCACCAGTCCGGCTCGCGGACCGGCCTCCGCCGCGGCTCATCCCCCAGGTGCGGGACGTGGTCCGGCCCCGGTCTCCCCGGGCCCGGTGATTTCGGGCGGCAAGGGGCCTTCCTCGCTGGGGAGCAGGCGGTATTGGCGGATCTGGAACGAGACGGAGCAGCCCACCGCAAGGCCGAGCTGGGCGTATTCCTCCTTGGTCATGCGCGCCCGAACAATCAGGCCCGACGGCAACTCGAGTTCGAGACGGAGCATCACCCCGAGGAAGAACGTGTGCCGCAAGACCGCCGGGCAGGGGTACTGCCCGGGGTTCCCGGAAACCTGCACCGCGTAGGGTCGAAAACCGATGCGGAACCGCTGTCCATCCGCGTGACCGTGGGCGGGGCAAGTCAGCTCCTGGAATCGGGCCATGCCGTCACGCACCTCGAGTTCGAGCACGTTCAGCACACCGATGAACCGGGCGACGAACTCGTTGACCGGCTGCTCGTAGACCTCCTGCGGAGAGCCCACCTGTTCCAGGCGCCCGTGGGAGAAGATGACAATCCGGCTGGCCACTTCCATGGCTTCTTCCTGATCGTGGGTTACGAACAGGGTCGTGATGTTCAGTTCGCGGTGCAGCGTCACCAGCCACTCGCGCAGCTCCTGACGGATCCGGGCATCCACCGCCCCGAACGGTTCGTCCAGCAGCAGCACCCCCGGC
>CAYSPU010000173.1:11293-11643 GCA_964432995.1 uncultured Verrucomicrobiota bacterium | reverse complement strand
TCGGGGGCGTGGTAGAGCGTAAACGTGTCGGGTACCCCCGGCTGCGGCGCCAGGGCCCGCGCGATGGCCACGCGTTGTCGCTGGCCGCCGGACAGCTCGTGCGGATACCGCCGTTCGAGCCCCTCGAGATCGAATAGCCGCAGCAATTCCGCGACCCGCTCTGAGATCCGGGCCCGCGGCCACTTCTTCACCTGCAAACCAAAGGCTACATTGCCGAACACGGTCAGGTTCTTGAACAGCGCGTAGTTCTGGAACACGAACCCGATGTTGCGCTGCCGCACCGAGACATCGTTCACCCGTCGTCCCCCGATGAGGATCTCCCCGGCCGACGGCGATTCGAGCCCGGCGAT
>CAYSPU010000173.1:0-11283 GCA_964432995.1 uncultured Verrucomicrobiota bacterium | reverse complement strand
ATCAGGCGCAGAAGCGTGGTCTTGCCGCCGCCGCTGGGCCCGAGCAAGGCGACCAACTCGCCCGCGCCCACGGTGAAGCTGACGCGGTCGACCGCGAGCACGGGGCCGAAGCGTTTCGAGATGTCACGCAGTTCGATGCTCATGCCGCCATTCCAGCCACGTTTTCAGCCCCAGCGTCAGCAGCGCCAGGCAGGCCAGCAGTCCCGCCACGCTGAACGCCGCCGCCGTCTGATACTCCTGATACAGCTTCTCCACGCGCAACGGCAGCGTGTCGGTCAGCCCCGCCACGCGGCTGGAAACCACCGACACCGCCCCGAACTCGCCCATGGCGCGGGCGTTGCAGAGGATCACGCCGTAGAGCAGTCCCCATTTCACCGAGGGCAGCGTGACCCGCCAGAATGTCTGCCAGCCGCTGGCCCCCAAGGTGAGCGCCGCCTCCTCCTGCTCCCGGCCCGTGGCCTCCATCACCGGAATCAGCTCGCGCGCCACAAAGGGGAAGGTCACGAACAACGTCGCCAAGACCATCCCCGTCGGCGCGAATAACACCTGCACGCCCAGCGCCGACAGCCAGGGCCCCAGCCAACTCTGCCGGCCAAACAGGATCACGAACATCAAACCGGCCACGACCGGGGAGATCGAAAACGGCAGATCGATCAGAGTCGTCAGCAGGGCCTTGCCCGGAAAACGGAACTTGCCGATCGCCCAGGCCGCCGCCAGCCCGAACGTCAGGTTCAGCGGCACGCAGACCGCCGCCACGGTCACCGTAAGCACGATGGCCGCCCGCGTGTGCGGATGTGTCAGGGCCTCCCCGAGCACCCCGAGCCCCAGGGAAGACGCCTGGGCAAACACGTTGAGTAACGGCAGCAGCAGGAACAGGCTCAGAAACGCCACCGCCAGCCCGATGAGCAACCTCCGCACCACGGCCGGCTCGCTGACCGCACTCGATCGCACCACCGCCGCGGCGCTGGCCGATGATCCCCGGTCAACCATAGCCGCTCCTTCCCCAACGCGCCACCCAGCGCTCGAGCCCGTTGATCACCCCCAGCATCGCAAACGACAGGGAAAGCAGCACCAGCGCAATCGCCACCGCGCCCGCATAGTCGAAACCCTCGAGGCGCACCACCACCAGCAGCGGGGCGATCTCGGTCTCGAACCGCCGGTTCCCCGCAATGAAAATGACCGAGCCGTACTCCCCAATCGCCCGGGCAAACGCCAGGGCGAACCCGGTCAGAATCGCCGGCAACAGCGTGGGCGCGATCACCCGCAGGAAGGTCCGGCAACGCCCGGCCCCGAGCGTGGCGGCGGCTTCCTCCACCTCGGTCTCGAATCCCTCGAGCACCGGTTGGAGCGTGCGGACGACGAACGGCAAGCCGATGAACGTCAGGGCAATCACCACCCCGAGCTGGGTATAGGCGCCGTGGACCCCCAGCGGCACCAGCCAGCGCCCCAGCCAGCCTTCCTCCGAATACAGATGCGCCAGCGTCAAACCCGCCACCGCCGTCGGCAAGGCAAACGGGAAATCCACCAGCGCGTCCAGCAGACGACGCCCGGGAAAGCGATACCGCACCAGCACCCAGGCCACCAGCGTGCCGAACACCGCGTTGACCAGCGCCGCCAGAAACGACGCCCCAAACGTCAGCCGATACGCCGCCAACGCCCGCTCCGCCGCCGCCAACCGCCAGAATTCCGACCAGGACAATCCCAGCCCATACCAGAGCAGCGCCCCCACCGGCAGCAGCACCACCGCCGAAAGATACCAAACCGTGTAGCCCAACGTCAGCGGCAACCCCGGAAGACCTGATCGCGGGGAAATCATCGCGGCGCCATTCAACCACACCCCGCCCGTCACCGCACAGCCCAAAGATGCCGCTCAGCGGCGCCGCTCGAGAATCTGATCGAACACGCCGCCCTCCTGGAAGTGGCGCGCCTGCGCCTGCGCCCAGCCGCCGCAGATCTCGTCCACGGTCACCAAACGAAGCTCGGGAAACTGCGCCTGGAACTCGGCCGCCACCTCGGGCAGACGCGGACGGTAGAAGTGCCGAGCCAGAATCCGCTGGCCCTCGGGCGAGTAGAGGTACTCGAGGTAGGCCTGGGCCACCCTCTCCGTCCCGTGTTGCCGGACTACGCGGTCGACCCAGGCCACCGGCGGTTCCGCCAGAATGCTCAGCGAAGGAATCACGATCTCGAACCGATCGCGCGCGTGTTCCTGGACCACCAGCCGCGCCTCGTTCTCCCAGGCCAGAAGCACGTCCCCCATCTTCCGCTGGACGAAGGTCGTGGCGGCCCCGCGCGCCCCCGTGTCGAGCACCGGGACGTTGCGAAACAGGCGCCGCACAAAGTCGGTCGCCGCGCTCTCGTCGCCTCCCGACTTGCGCAACACATAAGCCCAGGCGGCCAGATAATTCCACCGGGCTCCACCCGAGGTCTGAGGGTTGGGAGTGATCACCGCCACCCCGGGGCGCACCAGGTCATCCCAATCGCGGATGCTCTTTGGATTCGCCTGGCGCACGAGGAAGACGATCGTCGAGGTGCAGGGTGAACTCCGGTGGGGCAACCGTTTCTGCCAGTCGCGCGGCAGGAGCCCACCTTTCTCGGCCAGAACGTCGATATCGTAAGCCAGGGCCAGCGTGACGACATCGGCGGCCAGGCCGTCGAGGACGGCGCGGGCCTGTTTGCCGGACCCGCCATGGGACTGCTGCACTACGACGCCCTGACCGGTCTTCTGCTTCCAGTGCCGCGCAAACGCCGCGTTATACTCGGCATACAGCTCGCGCGTCGGGTCGTAGCTCACGTTCAACAATCGAACGTCGCCACCCCAGGCGGCCACCGTGAGACCAAGGACCGCCAGCCAAATGCCGCGCCCGCGACCTCGGCCCGCCGCTCCGCCGATGGCGGCGCAGCCGGAAACCGGCAGACCGGTGACGGCGCGAGATCCCATGCACCTATTCTCGGACATTCCTGGTGCGCTGTCCAACACTGCCGAAAAAATGTGTTTTACGCACCCGCGTTTGGAGACTAGAATTCGCTTCGCGATAAGCCAGCCTGTCCGGGAGGACAGCCGGACGGGTTTTCAGGCAGGTCGTCCATTCGCGCATCATGAAAGCCAATGCCGTTCAGGCTCGTGCCGGTCTTCTGGCCGGCGGGAACTGGATCGTGGACCAGGTCAAGCTGATCGACGTCTATCCGTCGCCGGAGAAACTGGCCAACATCCGCAGTCAAATGGAAGGAACCGGCGGCGCGCCGTATAACGTGCTGATCGACCTCGCCAAGCTGGGAGCCCCCTTCCCCCTCTGGGCGGCCGGTCTCGTGGGCCGCGATCGCCTCGGCGAACGCATCCTGAACGACTGCCGCAAGCACAGAATCGATGCCCGGAATCTCCAGACCACCGGCGCCGCCAACACGTCCTACACCGATGTGATGACCGAACAGTCCGGCGGCCGACGGACCTTCTTTCACTACCGCGGAGCGAATGCCTTGTGGGACGGCAAGGGCCTGGATTTCCGCAAGATCAAGGCGCGGATCTTCCATCTCGCGTATCTGCTCCTGCTCGACGCCCTCGATGAGCCCGACAAACGTTATGGCACCCGCGCCGCCGCTCTGCTCGCCGCCGCCCAGGATGCAGGGCTCAAGACCAGCGTCGATGTCGTCAGCGAAGATGGTGACCGGTTCGCCCAAGTCGTCACCCCGGCGCTCAAGTACGTCGACTATTGCATCCTGAACGAATTCGAGGCGGGCATGACCACCGGATTCCGTGTCCGCCAGGCCGACGGGCAACTGGACCCGGTGGCGCTCCGGCACGCGGCCGGCGCCATCCTCCAAATGGGGGTCCGCGAATTGGTCGTGATCCACTTCCCCGAAGGTGGATTCGCCCGAACCCGCAAAGGAGAGGACCACTGGCAAATGGCGCTGAACCTCCCGCCCAAGGTGATCGCCGGCACCGCCGGAGCGGGTGACGCCTTTTGCGCCGGGATCCTGTTGGGCCTCCACGAAGGGTGGGATCTGCCGCGCTGCCTGAAGACCGCCGTCTGCGCCGCCGCCGCCTGCCTCTTCGACGCCACCTGCACCGGAGGCATCCGGCCGCTCAAAGCCACCCTCGATCTGGCCAAGAAATACCGCTCCCGTCCCCCGCTCGAGCCCGCGGACTAGCTCGCATAGTTCACACGCGGGGCGCGTGAATTGTCCGGGCTAGGCGCGCTCCATGTACTTGCCGGTGCGCGTGTCGATCTTGACCTTCTCCCCGGTCTTGATGAACAGCGGCGCCTGAACGGTGATCCCCGTCTCCAGAGTCACGGTCTTCTGGACGTTGGTCGCGGTGTCACCGCGAATCCCTTCCGGGGCGTCCGTCACCGTCAAGACCACGCTGGCGGGCAGTTCGATCGCCACGGCCTTGTCCTCCACAAACGTCACTGTTGCCGGCGCGTTCTCCACCAGATAGTTCCGGGCGTCGCCGACGATCTCCGGCGTCAGGTTCACCGTGTCATACGTCTCCGTGTCCGTGAACACGAAGTCCTCCCCGTCCTTGTAGCTGAACTCCATCCTCCGCATCGTCATTGGCACCACGTCCACCCGTTCCGTCGAACTGAAGCGCGTATCCAAGGACTTGCCGGTGCGCAAGCTGCGGAGGGTGACCTGGACAAAGGCGCGGAGATTCCCCGGCGTGCGATGCTGCATGTCCAGAACAATGCTGACGTCCCCCTTGAAGAGAATCGCCATCCCTTTGCGAAGATCATTTGCCGATGCCATAAGCTGTAGCTCCAGGCCCGAAGATGCTCCCTCCGGTCCAAAGAGGGTCGGAAACTACCGAACCGAAACCCGATTGCAAGCCTCGAATGCGCCTCAAATGCACCTCACCTCAAATGCGTAGCCAGCGCATCCGGAGGTTCTCGGTCTCCGGAACGCGACCGGCCTGCCAAGCCGTAGCCTTGGCGGAGGCTGGTCCCCGGTCGCAGCGGCATCGAGCGGGCGGGAGGCGGTCACAGGTTCGGAGGCGCGTGCGGCGGATGGTGCTGCTGCCCGCCGGGACGGCGGGCGATCCGGAGCGGCCAAGCGGTGCTGGATGCCCACCGACAACCCGGAGATGCACCGGTGCGCACCCCAACCGTCGCCGTACGTCGCCGAAGCGGCAGCGCACGGATCGCGGTGAAGCCGGGCTGCGGCCGTCCTCGTTACTTCCCCAAAACCCACTCCACGCCGCAGCTTGGTTTGCCCTCGTGGTAGGGGTGGAGCGACAGGCTGTTGGATTTGGTGGCGCTTTTCTTCGCGCCGAAGGTGATCGGCGGCCCTGCGGAATCGTTCAACCGAAACAGGAAGCCAAAGCGCCGCCCCGGCTCCGGCTTCCATTCCTTCAATTCCGTCCAGGGGATGGCCAGCTCATAGGTGAGGATCGTTCCGGCGCGCAGAATGACGCAGCGGGCCTGTTTGACTGGCCCCTGGTCCCACTTGGCCCAGAGCTGGCGGGGCGCCGGATGACTTCGCGGCACCCCCGGAGCCAGATACCGCCACACCTCCGGCCGGCCATCGCGGCAGAGGTAGACCGCATACTCGTAGTCCGTGTCCGGCATCGCGTGAAAGCCGTCCACCACCCGATCGGCATCGGAACTCATCCGGTGATGCGTCACCCCTGGCAGCACGTCGAAACCCAACTGCAGCGTATCGCCCGCATACGGCCGATCGTCTGTCGGCAACCGCCGATACACGTGGTTGGCACGACCAAAGGAAACGCCTCGACGCTCTTTCCTCGCTCGCAGATAGACGGCTGCCGCCCGGCTTTCGACCGCCGCCAGCGCCTCGGCATTTGTGCTCAGGAGCTGACGGAACCGGGGCCAGTCCATATGGTTCAGCAGATTGGTATCCGCCGGATTCCGGTCCAGCCGAAGGATCAAACCCTCGAACGGCCGGAGTTGTTCGCACACCGCATCGTCTGCGGCGCTGCGGAAGTACTGATCCTGATCCCACTGCTCCAACCGCAAATGCCCGGGGCTGGGCGTCGGATCGTTGACCCGCGCCGCCACGTAGAGGGACTGCGCGTCCCAGGCGAGCCGGAGTTCGGCCAACCGGTTGGTCGAACCGCCGGCGCAGGCCTCCAGAAACGGCCGCCACATCGATTCCGCCGAGCCCGGTTCCGAGTCGTCGGGATAGGCGAGCACCGCCGGGACCCCATTCCAGTCATCCAGTTGCCCGTCCACCTCCACCGTCCGTCGCCGCACCACCAGGTCGTGCAGCACCTCGCTCCAGTCCGCCGCACCTGCCTCCGATTCGAAGTGGAAGTTGAACGCATACGCGTTGGCCGCCGACGGCGTGGAGCCGGACACCGCGAATTCCAGGTCCCGGAGTTCACCGGGCCCCAAAGCCACCTTCCTCGCCGCGTCCGCCAACTCGACCGAGTCCGGTGTCTGGATGGTGAGCGCTCCGGCGAGCTCGCGATTCAGGAGGTTATGCAGGCTCACCCGCAGCCGCGCCCCCGGGGCGTCCGGCGGATAGACGAAATCGCGCGCCACGATGGCGACCGGTCGGAGCCCCGCCAGCCGGGCCGACAGGAGTCGCTTCTCGATCAATCCCGCTCCGCCCTTCGGCGCGCGCAGGTAGTGGGCCTGCGCGTCCGCGGCGAGGGTCACCTCCGCTTCCTCCACGAACTCGCGGTTCCCGGCCAGGTCGTAGAACTCCAGCGCCCCGTCCCGGTTGTCCACGACGATCGCGCCGCCGCTGCTGAGCTCCGCCTGCCACCATGGCAGATCCCGGATGTCGCCTCCCCCCAGCGGGATCAGTCGCCCGCACAGAACCACCACGGCGTCCTCCCCCCGGCCAAACTGGAAGGCCCACGGCAGGTGGCGAAGAAAGAGCATGCGCTCGAAGGGACGTCCGCTGACGAAGCGCTGGAACGCCGCCGTGGCGCTCGCCACCGGGGTCGGCATCGGAAAACGCTCCGCGGCCCCCGGGACCTGGAAGGAGAGCATTCCCGGATGCCAGGGCGCGACCCGCTTCTGCCCGCAGGCCAGGAACTGAACCATGACCTGCGCCAGCAATGTTTCGTTCGCCGCAATCCAGGTCTCGGTGTCGGTGCTTTCCTTGCCCCAATACCGCGCCACCATCGGCCCGTAACAACTCCGCGGCGGCACGTAGTGGTCGGTAAACACGTCCACCAACCGCAAGTTCTCCTCCGGATGGTCCCCCGTGAGGAACTTCAGCTCGGTGTTCATGATCGAACACGCCCCCGCCGTCCGAATCCGCGGATCGACCCGGCGCGCGTTGTCGGCGATCTGTCGCATCAGCTCCCGGTAATGCCTGGCATCGCTCCCCCAACCGCTGTTCGAGAGCCCTTCCCAAGGTTCGTTCCAATGTTCGATTCCCCAGAGCGCTCCCTGGCCGCCCCGCCAGTAGCGCGCACAGAAGGCGAAGACGAACCGGCCAAACGCCGCGTAGTGCGCCGGCTCACAACTGGTGTCCGGATTCTCCGCGGTCACCCCGGGCGTTGGTTCCCCAAAGGGCATGCTCCAGGCCGGATGCCCGCTGATCGTGACCAGCGCCTGGATCTCCGCCGCCTCCAGCGCCTTCATCAGCTCGTCATACGCCTGCCAGTCGTGACGCCCGGGTGTCGGTTCGTTCCAGGCAAGCTCCATCCGCACTCCTTTGACCCCCAGACGCGCTAGAGCGAGCGCCCGCTGCCGGGTCGTTTCCGGCGTGGACACGTTGTGCGTCAGAAACTGGCCTTCGCCAAAGACCGGGGCGTCGACGAAGAAGCCGGCTCGTGGCTGGAGGGTGCGCACCAGCGTGCAGAGGAACTGCGGCGGCGCACCCTCCGGTGCCAGGCTCAGCGCATAGGTCCCCAAGCGCTCCGGCACTGGAAGTCCTTTCAGCTCGACCCGGTTGGTCGAACCCGCCCCCCCCTCGAGGGCCACGGCCAACTCGGCCCGCGCCCGCACCCCGCAGTTTTCGATCCGCGGCACCCACATCCTCCCGGCGCCACTGGAACCGTCCACAAAACCGCTTCGGCGCGCCGTGATCTCGGTCACCGTCAGCACCAGTGTCCGCGGTGGTTCCTCCCCCACCACCAACTGCACCGCGACGTCCACGCTCTCGCCGGGGAAGTAGATGTTCCCCGGCGCGCTCGCCCCAACCAACTGGATCCGGGTGTCCGGCGCCGCGCATCCGAGCGCTTCGAGATTCTCCGCGGCCAGGAAGTCCGCGGCCGCCCCGCCCATCCCGGCCGACCGACACGCTACTGCCAGCACTACTAGCCAGCGCCCCGCGCCTCCCAAGGCCCGCCGCCGCATCGCAACGTGACCCCACACCCCGCC
Organism: uncultured Verrucomicrobiota bacterium; assembly: GCA_964432995.1. Classification (GTDB taxonomy): domain Bacteria; phylum Verrucomicrobiota; class Verrucomicrobiia; order Limisphaerales; family JAHDYP01; genus CAYSPU01. Next base: position 2,989 of record CAYSPU010000173.1, on the reverse strand, counting down.
GCGCTGAAGCGCGGCAGTGCCGTGGCCTGCGCGGCGCCGCCCGTGTTCGACGTTCGACGTTCGTTCTGCTCGGAGACCATGCTTCATCACGCGCTAGATCTTCAGGAACAACTTCCGCCGGTACATCCAGAACAGAATGAGCCACAGGATCACCAGGATGCAGCCCCCCTCGACCAACTTCTGGTAGCCTTCCCCGAAACCGAGGAAGAAGCCGTCACCCAAGTGGGTGTGCAGCGATTTCCGAATGAACCCCACGAACAGCCAGTCCATCAGGTAGGACGCGATGGAGTTCATGCCAATCACGATCAGCGGGAAGAACCAGAACCGAAGGCGCGCCATCTCCACGACTCCGTAAAAGAGGGCCAGCAGCAGGAAGCACCACCCGCCGCTGTACAGCACCCACGTCGGTGTCCAAATCCTCTTGACCACCGGACAAACCCCGGCCGCTCCCAGCAACCAGCCCGCGCCCAAGCCGATCACCCCGGCCAGCACCAACCGCTTCACCTTCGCCCAGTCGCTCGACTCGCTGCGCAGCCAGTGGCCGGCGATCAGACCCAGCATCATCGTCCCCAGTGTCGGGATGAAACTCAACGTCGAGTAGCCCCCGCCGTTATGCGTGAACGCCGCTTCCCGCGGGAACAGGTTCATGAACCAGGTGTCGAAAGCCCAGGCGAGGTTGGTGTTCTTGTTCCAATGCGCCGCGAATCCCCCGAGGTGGTGGGGCCACTCCGGGCTGACCCCCGCCTTGGACCAGTCGAAGTCCGGCCCCGGCAACGGGTACAGCGCAAAGGCCAGCCAATACCCCGCCAGAATCACCCCCAGCACCACCCACCGCATCCGCACCCCGGCCATACCCGTCAGCACCAGAAACGTGTAGCCCAACCCGATCTGCGTGAGTGTGTCCTCGAAGGTGAAATTCGTCTGCCCCTTGCCGATCGAACGCAAGAAGATCCCGAGCGCGATCAACACCAGCGCGCGCCAGATGGTGTGCCCCAGCAGCGCGCCCATCCCCTGCCCTCGCGCCATCCGCGCCGCCAGCGAAAACGGCACTGCGACCCCCACCAGAAACGAGAACGACGGCTGGATCATGTCGTGCAGCGAACACCCCACCCAGTCGACATGACTCTGGTGATGCGCCAGAAAGCGCCAGAAGCCGCTCTCCGGAAATGCCGCCGCCACGCTCCCCAAGGCGAGCACCTCCGCCATCATCAGGAACATCACCAAACCACGGTAGGCGTCAATCGAGGCAAGGCGCGCTCCCTTGGCGGGTGCGGCGCCGGCGGCATCGGGTTTCATCGGGCTCGAGCTTGCACGATTTCCCAGCCGGATGCCAGCCCGGCGTGCACCAACTCACCGCGGCGGCATCGATTCGGTGACGCGGGCGCTGATTGCCGCCGTCGAGGTCCCTCCAGGACGATGATCGCGACATCGCACCAACTTGCATCCTGTTCGACGACCATCGCGCGATCCATCGTGATCAGCACTTCTCCCGCTTCCAGATCCTCAAACAGGCTCTGCACAGGGACGGGCGTCCGAGCGGAGCCGTTCACGCAAGCCCACCCCGCACCGCGCAACCAGGCCTCCTGGCCGCGTGCCTTGATCCTCCCATGGCGCGCGCGTTGCCGCCTGCGGGCGGAAAGACGCTCAAGTTTGGGGACGCGCTTGACAGCCAGGCGTAGTCGAATAATTATTTTGCTATGTCTGGTCTACCCTCGCTCCCGTCACGGGACGCCGTCGCTGCCGAGCTCAAACGCCGCCTGCTCGAGCCGGCCCCTGGGCGTGTCCAAGTGCTGACGGGTCCGCGCCAGGTGGGGAAGACCACCCTTTTGTTGGAGTTGGCCCGGGCGTTGTCCAACACCATCTATCGCGCCGCGGACACCCCGGAGGCCGCGCTGCCAGGCTGGTGGGAGGGGGTCTGGCGGGACGTCCAGGCACGGTTGAAGAACGGCCCGGTCGTGGTTCTGCTGGACGAGATTCAGTATCTTGCCAAGTGGGACCGGCTGGCGAAGGCAAAGGCCGACGAACTGCAACGCACGAAGGCGCAGGTGCATCTCGTGCTGTCGGGATCGTCGGCGCTGCTCATGGGTCGTGGACTCAAAGAAACGATGGCGGGCCGTTTTGAAACACTGCGGCTGCTCCATTGGTCGGCGGCAGACCTGCGCGCCGGGTTCGGGCTGGAGGACGATGAGGCTGTGGATTGTGTTGTGCAAGCCGGAGGCTATCCGGGCGCATTTCCGCTGCGCGGAGACCCCTCGCGCTGGCAGGCTTACCTGCGTGACAGCATCATCGAGCCCGCCATTGGCCGCGACATCCTCATGATGGAGGCGGTGCGCAAACCGGCCCTGCTGCGGCAGATTTTCTTTGTCTGCCTTGGGCACCCGGCGGAAATCATCTCGCTGCAAAAGTTGGCGGGCGAATTGAACACCCCCGGGGCCCTGGAGACGGTGGCGCATTACCTGGAAGTGCTCGCCCAGGCCTACTTGGCGGTGGGTCTGGAGAAACATTCGGCCCGCAGGATGCGCCGGCGGGCTGCACCGCCGAAGATCATCGTGCTGAACAACGCGCTTCTGGCTGCGCTGGAGAGCGTGTCGGCTGGCCATCCTCGTTGGGGTGCATGGGTGGAGAACGCGTGTCTCGCCCACGCCTGGAACCGAGGGCAGCAGGTATCTTACTGGCGCGAGGAACCGCTGGAGGTAGATGCCGTGTTGACCGGCAGTTGGGGCCAATGGGCCGTCGAGGTGAAAACGGGCGACTTCGCCACTCGCGATTTGCGCGCCTTGCTCGAGTTCTGCCGCCGCTATCCCGCGTTCCAACCCTTGGTGCTGTGTTCGTCGGAACGCGTGGCCGACCCCGTCGCGGGCGTGCGGTTCATGGCCTGGACCGACTTTCTGCTCGGAAAGTCCTTGCCACAGTGATCGTGACCCGAATGGCCGTTCCCAATTCTGCACGTCGGGGATTCGTGCGAGGGGTTCACTCTTTCGCTCGTACC
>CAYSPU010000172.1:6412-12886 GCA_964432995.1 uncultured Verrucomicrobiota bacterium | reverse complement strand
CCTGCCGGGTGCGGGCAACACCCAGCATCGCCAGGTTGAAGTCCGCCCCCACCACGCGCAACCCGGGACGCGACAACCGGAAGGCGATGTCGCCGGTGCCGCAACAGAGATCGAGCACGGTCTGACCGGGTTGCGGCGCCGCCAACCGGACAAGCCGACGTTTCCAGCCACGCTGCAATCCCAGACTCTGCACGTCGTTGATCCGGTCGTAGCGGCGGGCGATCCGCGAGAAGAGCGCGTGCACGCCCGCGGACCGTTCCGCGCCGGGCTGGAAGTAGCGGCTGGCCATGGCCCCGGCAGGCTAGCGTGCGCGCGTCGTCGTGGGAAGCGCCCGCATGCCGCCCGGATCCTCACGCAAGTGGCGCTGGGGGTTCGTTCCCCATCGCAGCGCGGTTCTCGCCCCGGCGGACGCGCGTTCTGTCGGCTCCGGTACGGATTTGGGTGCCGATGGGGCTGCTGCCCGCTGGGACGGCGAGCGGTCCGGAGCGCGACCGGTCCCCGGTCGCAGCAGCCGCGCGGGGCGGTAGTGCGCCGATGGTTCGCAAACGCGTCCGGCCGGTGAGGCTGCTGCCCGCCGGCACGGCGGGCGATCGCTGTGGGCTGCGCCCGTCTCGGGCGCAGGGAGCGCCGCAACCCAGCCCCGCCCCAATTGCAGAGGCCGTCTTCGTCTGTTCGAACGTTCCTCGGCCGCAGCGGGAGCGGCGCAGCCCGCCAAGTTTAGGACCGCGGCTCATCGGGAGCGGCCAAGGGTGTGTGCGTTCTGCCGCGGGTCAAGAAGACCCACGGAGCGGCCAGACGCCTCCTTCGCTGAAGCTGCGGAGGCCAGGGGTGTTGGCCGCCCACCGACAACCAGGGGATGCACCGGGACTGCACCCGAGTTGCATCCCGCACTCGACAAACGGGTTCTGCTGAGGCATAGAAACCTCCGACATGGCTGCCTTGACCGCCAATGAGGAGGCTCAACTGGCACAGACCATCGAGATGTTCGAGGTCATTACCCAGTCGCAGCCCCTCGACTATCAGTCGCTGGAGATCCTGAAGGAGGCGTACTTCAAGCTGGGCCGACAGCGGGATCTGATCAACACGTCGAAGCGGATCGCGCAGGCTTACGTCCAGTTGGGGCAGCTCTCCTCGGCGATCCTGGAGTACGAGAGCATTCTGCAGCAGTATCCGGACGATCCGGATGTGAAAGCGGCGCTGGCGGAGATCGAGAGCAAGGCCAGCACTCTGGCGGCGCCCAGCCCCGGAGGGGAGACCGAGTTCACCGCGGGCGCGCCGGTTTCGCTGACGACTCGTGAGCACAGGGCGGTTCCGCCCGCCGATGGTGATGATGGCCGGACGGCCATGCACAAACTCTTCGTCGACGGACGACTCATCTCGGATGCGGACTTTGGTCATTACTGGCCGACACCTCCCATCCATGAAGCCCCGCGCGTCGTGAGCGACCCCTTCGTGCAGATCCTGGCCGACCGCGGCTTGGTGCCGCTGGACAAATCCCTCCGGGTCCTCTGCGAGCGGTCGCGGCTCCCCTTCCTGCCCCTCGACCGTTACGACGCCGATCCCGACCTCGCCCGGTCTTATCCCCGGGATGCCTGCATGCGTTGGTGCGTGCTTCCCTTCGACCGGATGAGCAAGTCGGTGATGGTGGCCACCGCCAATCCGTTCAACAAGCTGGCGGCCTGGGAACTCGAGAACACCGCCAAGACCCACCTCCTCTACTACGTCGCGCCTCCGGGCGACATCACTCGCCTGATCCGCAAGTTGTTCCGCTAAGCCTCCCACCATGCCGCCCCTGAAGAGTTTTGGAGAACGCATCGCCGACGCCCTCGTCGAAGACGGCCTCCTTTCAAACGCCCAGGTGACCGACCTGCTGCAGCAGCAGAAGAAGGAGGGCGTTCGCCTGCTGAAGCTGATCCTCGAGAAAGGCTACGTCAGCGAAACCGACATGGTCGTCTCCATGGGACGCGTGCTCAACGTCGCCCCCATCAACCTCCTCCGGATTGGCATCCCGAAGGAAATCGCGGAACTGGTTCCCCGGGAAATTGCCACCAACCACCGCGTGATTCCCGTCTCCCGCCTCGAGAACAAGCTCTACGTGGCGATGGCCGACCCGCTCAACGTCCTGGCACTGGACGACATCCGCCGCATCACGCGCTTGGACGTGGTCCCCATGATCGCCTCCGAGAAGGCCATCCTGGACAAGCTGACGGGGTTCGACACCGGGCGCGAGACGATGAAGGACATCATCGAGGATGCCCAGCGTCGCGCCGAGGACGAACAGGAGGCCGATCACCTGGAACTCTCCCGCGAGATTACCGAGGAGATGAACCTCGACCAACTTGCGGCCTCCAGCGAGGAAGCTCCGGTCATCAAGCTGGCCAACCTGATCATCGTCCAGGCCATCAAAGACCGGGCCAGCGACATCCACGTCGAGCCGTTCGAAAAGAGTGTCCGCCTGCGCTACCGCATTGACGGTTCCCTGGTCGAGATCACCCCGCCGCCCAAAAACATGCAGGTGCCCCTGATCTCCCGCCTCAAGATCATGAGCAACCTGGACATCGCCGAGCGCCGGCTCCCCCAGGACGGCCGCATGCGCGTGCGCGTCAGCAACCGCGACGTCGATCTCCGCGTCTCCATTTTGCCAACCGTCCACGGCGAGAAATGCGTGCTCCGCATTCTCGACAAGTCCAACTTGTCGACCAGCCTGGACAAGCTGGGATTGGACGAGGACACCTATCGGCGGTTCAAGGCGGCGGTGGACGCCCCGCACGGGATGATCCTGGTGACGGGTCCCACGGGTTCCGGAAAGACCACCACCCTCTACTCCGCTCTCAACGAGCTCAACAGCCCCGAATACAACATCGTCACCGTCGAAGACCCCGTCGAATTCCAAATCATGGGCATCAACCAGGTGCCCACCAAGAAGGAGATTGGTCTCACGTTCGCCAACGCCCTCCGTTCCATCCTCCGCCAGGATCCGGACATCGTCATGATCGGCGAAATCCGCGATCAGGAGACGGCGGAGATCGCGGTGGAAGCGGCCCTGACGGGGCACCAGGTCTTGAGCACGCTCCACTGCAACGATGCCCCGGGAGCCATCGCCCGCCTGGATGACATGGGCATCGCCCCCTTCCTGATCTCCTCTTCCGTGATCCTGGCCTGCGCCCAGCGCCTCGTTCGCCGCATCTGCCCCGTCTGCAAGGAGCCGGTCGCCTATCCGCCGCGCATGTATGAGGACCTGGGCATTGATCCTGCCTATTTCGAAGGCGCCACCCTGTATCGTGGCCGCGGCTGTGAGCGCTGCAAGAACACCGGCTATTCCGGCCGCACCGCCATCATCGAGGTCATGTCCATCACCGACGAAATCCGCCGGCAGATCATCCAGCGGGCCAGCGCCCACGAAATCGGAAAGCTGGCCATCGCCATGGGCATGAGAACCCTCCGCGTGGTCGCCCTCGATCGCGTCCGCGATGGGGTCACCACTCTGGAGCAGACCCTCCTCACCACCTCGATCTTCTGATCAGAACTTTCGGGCCGGCAGTTCAATCGAACTGCCCTTCAAAGCCGGCCGCCCCGAATCAAGCACCGAAGGCAGTGGCAACGCCGGCGCCAAACTGGACGGGCCCATCGTCTTGTCGGTCATCCGCTCCAGCAGACTCTGGCGCAGCGCCGATGCCTGGCCCGACGTCGCGCTCTCCTGAGGCCGGTTCCACGGGTCAGTCTGGGATGCGCGGCCGGGTGAGTCCGTGATCCTCCACCGGTTGCCCACCACGGGATTCACTTCCTCCCGCGTCGAGTCGACCTGAAGATCGAGCCACTCCCCATCCTCTCCTTGCTGTCCGCTCCCGCCTCGACTTCCCAGGATCTCGCGGAAGGACTTCTGCAGGTTCAAGGTATCAATCAGAGATGCTTCGCGCGCCGGGCTCTCGGCTGCGGCCGGGAGCAGCGACGGCGACGTCGCCAGGCCCAAGCCCGGCACGGACTCCGTCGCCAGCCCGCGCGCACCCGCCCCTGCCCACGTGGGAGTCCCCAACGACACGTCCACCAACGGGTCCAGACTCGTCGTGGTCTTTGCGGATTCAGAAAAACTCAGAGCCGGGCCCAACGCATCTCCGGCAGGGTTGCGCGTCCGGCGCGGCGCCGGCTTGCTGCTGTCCGCACGGCCATCCCCCAACAGATCCGCAAATTGCTGGCTGCGCTTCGAGGCCCGAGCCGCCTGGCCCCACAGGTCCACTGCTTTCTCGAAGCGCAAGGCGTCGTCTTGCTGCTCAGCCCCGTCCAGCACCCAACCCCGCGACCCTGCCGTCTTGCCTCCGAACCTCTCCAACAACGTCGCCGTGCCCGCGGCGCCGGCACCCCCCACCGACGATCCTGGCAACGCTCCTCCCACCGAGCTGTTGCGGTCCAGAAAGTCGAACCGGCTCCCCGACTTCGTGGCCTCCGATTCCTCGTAGAGCAACTTGTCCGAAGCCGCCCCGGAAAACTGAAGCCGCTCTTGCGGTGGCGGTTTGGTCGCCTCCGCGCCCCGGCTCGACACACCTCCGGCACCCAGGATGGCCATAACCACCCCGGTACCGACCACGTTGCCTGCCAGGTGCATGTCGCCCAATGATCTACTTCGGCTTAGACCCCCCGTCAAAGCAAACCGTTCAACCACAATGAGGAATTGTCATGCGCCATTGCCCTGAATTATGCTGCCGCCGCTCGCAGGCTCCGGCGTCGACCCCGCCCTCAGCTCTGCGCACCCAACATGACAATCCAACCGTGAAGGTGAAGAGCTGATATGGCCGCAAACTCCCCAAGCCCCGAGCGCCGCAGCCTCCTTGCGAAAGGATGCTCCACCCTTGCCCGCGCCGGCCAGATGTTGAGCACCGTTTCCGACCCCGCCAGGGGCCGCCAGACTCTGCAGGAAGTCGCTCAGCTCATGGAGGCCAACGCCGCCCTCTCCGAAGTGCTGGCAGCGGCGGAGATCGCCCAGAAATGCCGGGCGGCTGCCCAAACCACCGCCGACCCGCAAGTCCTGGGAGTCTGCCGGCAAATCGCCACCGGCCTCGCACGCACCGCCAGCAGCCTCGCCACGGAAATCCAACAATCCACCGGCGCGCCGTCGCGAACCGAGTTGAAGGCCCCACCCAAGTCCCAACCCGGCCCCTCTCCCGAACCGCCGAAAACCCCGGCTCCCACCGCATCTCCGCCCACCCAAGACAAACTCGCTCCACAACCGTCCCCTGCCCCACCCCACCCGACGCCAGCGCCTGCCGCCCAAACCGCATCCGCTCCGCCGCCGAAACCCGCTCCCCAAAGCGCACCCGCACCCACCGGCGAGAAAGCGCGGCCCGCCGCCGTTCCCATCGACCGGGTCACCACCGCGCGGACCGCCGCGGAGAAGGAGGCTGTCACGCGCGCTCTTCAGGACGCGAAACGGTTCGCACCCATCGCCAACGGCACGTTCATCGATACCCGCCACAACCGGATGTGGACCGCCCGGGTGGTCCCGGCGGCCAGCCATGCCGCCGCCAGGCGTCTCGCCGGCGATTGTCGTGCCGGGCAGTACTCCGACTGGCGGCTGCCCCAACCGGCGGAGTTGCAGGAGCTGCTGGCCGGTCAGGCCCGGGAGCCGCTGCGCAGCGCCGGCGTGTTCCAGCCCGAAGACGGCGGCAATCCGGCCGAGTGGCTCTGGTCCTCCGAGGTCAAGTCCAGGTTCCTCGGCTTGCTCAAACAGGCTATCGCCTGTCAGATCTCCACCGCTTCCACCGTCCCCCTCAAGCCCGCGACCGCCAATGTTCACTCCATCCTCGTCCGTCCCTGAGCACGCCGGTGCGGCCGTCTCCCCGCCCCTGCACCAGCGCCCGCACGTCGGCGCCCCACCACCGCTCGCCGCGCACTCGAAGAACCGTCGAACCCGCCTTGCCCTCGCCGCACTGCTTCTGCTCAGCGTCACCCCAACGTCCATCCTTCTCTCGGCAGCACCGACGGCTCCCCTTTCCCCCGCGCTCCTCTGGTACCGACAACCCGCGGAGAACTGGAATGAGGCCCTGCCCGTCGGCAACGGACGCCTCGGCGCCATGGTTTTCGGCCGCATCCAGCGCGAGCGGATCCAGTTCAATGAGGAAACCCTCTGGGACGGTTGGCTGCGGGACACCACCAATCCCGAGGCCCTGGGCGTCCTCCCGGAGGTTCGGCGCCTCCTTTTCGAGGGCAAGAACCAGGAAGCCACGAAGCTGGCCGAACGCCTGATGGGCAACCCCGAGCGGGTGAAGTCCTACCAGACATTTGGCGACCTGGAGCTCGAGTTCCCCGGCGCCTCCGCCGATGCGGACTACCACCGGTCGCTGGACCTGGACACGGCCGTGGCGCAGACTCGTTACCGCCAGGGAACCACTGAATACCTCCGCGAGGTGTTCGCCAGCGCGCCGCATCAGGTCATCGCCGTCCGGTTGACCGCCAGCCAACCCGGGCAGATCCAGGTCAACG
>CAYSPU010000172.1:0-6402 GCA_964432995.1 uncultured Verrucomicrobiota bacterium | reverse complement strand
CCCGGCTCACCCGACCCGAGCGCGCCACCAACGTCGTCTCTGCCGCCGATCGCCTGGCTCTCCGCGGCGAACTGAACTCGAAAGGAATCCGCTTCGAAGCCCAACTCCGCGTGCTCCACCGCGGCGGCCGGCTCGAGTCCGATGGCCAGACACTGCGGCTGCACGGCGCCGACGAGGCGACGCTGCTGCTGGCGGCGGCCACCAGCTATCGTTCCCGATATGATCTCACGGCTGATCCCGCGGTCCGCTGCCGCCGGACGCTGGACGCCGCCGCGCGACTCCCCTACTCCAAACTGCGTCGACTCCACGTGGCCGAACACCAGGGCCTGTTCCGCCGCGTCTCCCTGGATCTGGGCCGCACCGCGGCCGCAGTGCAGACCCCCACCGACGCGCGCCTGGCGGCCGTGCGCGCCGGAGCCTCCGATCCGGACTTGGCTGCCCTCTATTTCCAATACGGCCGCTACCTCCTCATCGGCTGCTCCCGTCCGGGCGATCTTCCCGCCAACCTGCAGGGCCTCTGGAACGAACACACCAACGCCCCCTGGAACAGCGATTACCACTTCAATATCAACGTCCAGATGAACTACTGGCCGGCGGAAGTCGCCAACCTCGCCGAATGCCATCTCCCGTTCCTGGACTACCTCGAATCCCTCGTCGACTCCGGCACCAAGACCGCCCGTCTCCACTACGGCGCCGACGGCTGGGTCGTGCATCATCTTTCCGACCTTTGGGGATTCACCACGCCCGCCGACGGCGTCTGGGGAGTCTGGCCCATGGGCGCCGCCTGGTCCGTGCAACATGCCTATGAGCACTATCGCTTCAGCGGCGACCGCCGTTTCCTCGCCGAGCGTGCCTACCCGCTGATGAAAGGCGCCGCGCTCTTCGCGCTCGATTTCCTCGTGGAAGCCCCACCCGGAACGCCCGTGGCCGGCCGCCTGGTCACCAACCCCTCACACTCCCCGGAAAACAGCTTCCGCAAACCCGACGGCTCCACCTCGATGTTCACTTACGCCGCCACCATGGATCTGGAGATTCTCCATGACCTGTTCGCCAATTGCATCGAGGCCAACCGCATTCTGGGACCTGACGGCCGGTTCGACTCCGCATTCCGGGAGCGTGTCGAGTCCGCACGCCGTCGCCTCCCGCCGCTGCAAGTCAGCCCCCGCACAGGTCGGCTGCAGGAGTGGATCGAGGACTACGACGAACCCGAACCGGGTCATCGCCACATGTCGCATCTCTTCGGCCTGCACCCCGGGCGCCAGATCACTCTCCGCCAAACTCCGGACCTGGCCGAGGCCGCCCGCAAATCGCTGCACCATCGCCTCGACAACAAAGGCGGCGGCACCGGCTGGAGTCGCGCCTGGCTCATCAACTTCGCGGCCCGCCTCGAGGACGGTGACCAGGCCTGGCAACACCTGCAACACCTCCTGGCGCATTGCACCCTGCCCAATCTCTTCGACACCCATCCTCCTTTCCAAATCGATGGCAACTTCGGCGCCACCGCCGGCGTCGCCGAAATGCTCCTGCAGAGTCACGCCGACGAAATCCACTTGCTGCCCGCCCTTCCGGCCGCCTGGCCGCAGGGCAGCGCCCGCGGCCTGCGCGCCCGCGGCGGCTACGAGATTGACCTGACCTGGGCCGCCGGCCAACTCACCGAGGCCGCCCTTCATCCGACCCAGGACACGCTCTGCCGCGTGCGCACCAGTGCCCCGGTCGAATGCTTCCTTGGCCGGAAGTCGGTTCCGCTCCACGCGCGCGCCGACGGCGCCTTCGAGTTTCGCGCGCGGCCGGGCCGCACGTATCTGCTGAAGCCCCGCCGTTGACGCTGGACGGGCGCGGGCTGCCGGTCTGCGGAGTCCTCGCCAAATGCCGGTCAGCAGGTTTCGCGCGCCGCCGCGAACATTTTCGGCAAGGTCGAGACCGGCTTTGCGTATCTACAGGTGAAGATGAAGAAGGCCGAGGACCGACCACGCTCCTTCCGAGCGAGGTGTCACGGCCGGAAAAGGAGAGTGACCACCGCCGATTTTCCCCGCCCGCACGGCACCCCAGGTGCGCGCCCAGCCTGAATCCGCCCTCGCGTCGCTGCTACCGGATCGCACTTCCCGTGCAAACAAGGAGGCCAAAGACGCATGGATGCCGGCGAAGCCGCCCGAGGACGCCAAGGAGGTGGGGGGGAGAAGAAAGGCTGCTGCGCGCTTGCGCGCGCGCAGCAGCCTGATCCTCATGCCCACGGATGGTCGCATCTTCCAAGTAGCACGAACGTCGAACACCGAACATTGAACACCGAACGTCGGGGCTGCCGGCGTCCAACTTGACACAGCCATGTTACTTGGAAGATGTATCCCCCCGTCGGATCGGCGACGCAGAAAACAGTTGTCGTCACCAGCGCGATCGGCGAATACACCGGAACCATGAACTACCTGATCGCCTCCCTGATCGGCCTCGTCGGCGGCATCACCAGCGGGCTCTTCGGCGTCGGAGGAGGCGTCGTCATGGTGCCCGCCATGCTGCTGCTGCTGAGTCCGCCCATCCGCGACATCAAACAGGCGATTGGCACCTCGTTGCTGGTCATCATCCCCACCGCCCTGACCGGTGCCTGGAAACATGCCGCGCAGGGCCAGGTCGAATGGCGTGTCGCCCTCGCCCTGGTTCCCTGTGCCATCGTCGGGGGCTATCTCGGCGCCTGGCTGACCACCAGGTTCGCCGCCGGCACCTTGAAACAAGTGTTTGGCCTCTTCCTCATCGCCGTCGGCCTGCGCCTTGTCTTGTGGAAATGACCGACGCCTCCGGTCAGGTTGCGATCTCCGGTGCCGCCGGAGGCGGTGGCCCCCCGGCGTCGGACTTGACGTAGATCGTCTGCGTCGGGAAGGCAAACTCCAGGCCGGCAGCGTCAAAACGCTCCTTGAGCTGGAGGTTCATCGCCTCCAGCCCATCGAGGTAGGCCCGGTAGTCCGTGTTGTTCCACCAGTGGATGACCTGCAAGTTCAGCGAGAAATCCATGTATTTGTTGAAGCTCACCCAGACGTCGTGGGTGTTCGGGTGGCTGCGGAAGACTTCGCGCGTGATCTGCAGCGCCTGCTCGATCTGTGCCCGGCTCGAGTTGTAGGTGATCCCCAGATTCATGATCGTCCGGATATTCGGCCGGCGCGTGATATTGGTAATCGTGGCGTTCCCAACTGTCTTGTTCGGGACGGTGACCACGTGGCCGTCCAGGTTCCGCACGCGAGTGCTTCGAAAGCCGATGTCTTCCACCACACCATCCACGGAATCCAGTTGGATGCGGTCGCCGACGTGGAATGGTTTGTCCACAAGCACGGCGACGGCCCCAAACAGGTTGGCCAGGGTGTCTTGTGCGGCGAGGCCGAGCGCCAGGCCCCCGATCGAGAGCGAGGCGATCAGGCCGGTGATGTCCAACCCCAGTTGCGGCGCGGTGACCAGGAACGCGGCGATGACAATGAACACCTGAAAGCTCCGGCGGATGATCGGAAAGAGCTGCTTCTGAAACTGCTCGTCCTTGTGGTCTTGCAGCCGCGCCTGCCAGAGCGCCAACAGCACATCGACCAACTTCACCACCACGTACGTCAGCGAAATCGCCACCACGATCTTGAGGCCGTTCGACAAGTAGCGCTTCACCCAGGGCTGCCAGGTGAACACGTTCAAGCCGATGTGCACCAGAATGACGAACGCCACCACCTTGACCGGTCCCCGCAACAGCTTCAGCACCAGATCGTCGAGCTGTGTCTTCGTCTTGGCCGCCCAACGACGAAACACCATCTGAATCAACGCGTCCAACAGCCGCGAACCATAGAACGCCAGAAACAGGTAGATGATCGAAGCCACATACTTCCACAGCGGCTCCCCCAGCAGCCGGTGATCGCGCAGGAACTCGATGTTCTTCAATCCGAACGTCAGTTGTCCCTCGTCAAGCCCGCCCAGCGTGTATGGCCTCTCGTCCGCCGACGGACCCGTCATGCCTGCTGGCGATGCCGCCGCCGCATTCGAAGGCACCGTCTGGGCCGAAGCCCAAACCGCCCAGACCATCAACACCCCAAATGCCAACACGACGCCGCCCGCCCATTTCTGCCATCGTTTTCGCATAGCGATCTTCACTTTGTGTTTCCGCCAAACTACCGTCGCCGCCCCGGCCACACGCCACCCCGCTCCGGCATGCGGCCGCTTTCCCGAACCGGCCAATCCACCCCGCATTCCCGGCGGGGGATTCCCGGGCTATCCCCCGGCCACGATCCGGACCACTTCCAGTCGGTCGCCGTCCTCGATCTGGCGCCGGCCGAATTCGGAGGGCGCCACTGCGTCCCCGTTGAGTTCCACGACCACGCTCCGCGGCGGCAAACCTCGTGCCGCCAACCATGCCTCCAGGCTGCACGGCAACTCGGCCTCCACTTCCTGGCCATTGGCCACCACCCGCCCCCGGCTCATGCTCCACCTCCCGGCGTCGCTCCGCCGGCCAAGGCTGCGTCCCAGTCCTTCCACACCGGTTCATATCCGGCACGCCGGATTTGTTCCGCAACCTGCGCCGCCGACCGGTGATCGGCGACGTTGAACTGCACGGTCGCTCCGCCGCCGGACGCCGCTTCACCCGGCGCCCATTCGCTCGCTCCCGCCTCCACAATCCGCCCCTTCTCGGTGCGGTGCAGCTTCTCGCGTCCCGCGCCGGTGTAGCCCCCCGGTTCGGTGTGGCTGCCCGCGCTCAGCAACGTGATCCCCAGCGGCATCAGTCCGTCACGAAGCCGCGACGACTCCCGCGTCGACAGCACCAGCCCGACGTCGGGAAACAGCAGGCGCAAGGCGCACACCAACTGCGCCAACTCGCGGTCGCTCATGGTTGTCCGCGGCTCAAAACCGCCCGCACACGGGCGCAAGCGCGGCAGCGAAATGGTCAGGAACGCCTTCCAGCAATTCCGCTGGAGATACGCGGCGTGGGCCGCCACGCAGAGCGCTTCCTTCCGCCAGTCCGCCAGACCGAAGAGCGCCCCAATGCCCAGACGCCGAAAGCCGGCCGCATACGCGCGTTCCGGAGTCTCCAGGCGCCTGCCGAAATCCCGCTTCGGGCCCGACGGATGCACTTCCGCGTAGACCGCCGGCTCGTAGGTCTCCTGGTAGATCACCAAGCCTTCCGCTCCCGCCTCGACCAACGGCCGATAGGCCGCCGTCTCCAGCGGCCCAATCTCGAGCGACAGGCTCGGCACTTCGGCGTGCAGCGCGCAGATACAATCCGCGAGGTACCTCCCCGAGACGAAACGCGGGTGTTCGCCGGCAACCAACAACAGGTTGCGAAAACCCTGCGCCACCAACGCCCGCCCCTCCCGCATCACCTCCTCCACCGAAAGCGTCACCCGCAGAATCGGGTTGTCCCGCGAGAAACCGCAATAGCGGCAGTTGTTGACGCACTCGTTCGACAAATAGAGGGGCGCAAACAGCCGGATCACCCGCCCAAACCTCCGCTGGGTCAACTGCCGGGCGCGAGCCGCCATTTCGGGCAGACAGCGCGCCGCCGCCGGCGAAATCAGGCGGGCAAAATCCTCCAGGCTCACGGGACCCTCCGCCAGGGACCGCTCCGCTGCCGCCGACGTCGACTCCCGCCCTGCCTCCAGCAGGCGGTCGAGCGGGAGGTTGTGCAACTCGTCCGCAAAACTCACGGTGAAAACCTAACAAAGGGTCCGGGCTTGTCGAGCACCGCCCTGCGCCCCAAGTCTGCGCCCAAGCCCGGCTCCAGCGCGTGCCCCTCGAGGCTGGCCCACGGCGTGCCCACGGCAATCGGGCATGGATTGGGCCGGATCCGAGCGCGTCAGCACCGCGCAAGCCGGCGCTTGCCCCGGCGAACGACCGGACGTCGCATCCTGAGCCCCAGCGTCTCCAGCAGCAGGCGGTCCGCCTCGTAATCCGGCGACGGGACCTTCTCCGTCAACATGACGCGGGTCTCACTCGAGAAGACGCTGTTCGCGCCAGCCAAGAAACAGAGTGCTTGCTCGGCCGCACTCAGCCGCGCCCGCCCGGCCGCCAGGCGCACGACCGATCGCGGCATCAGCAACCGGGCGGTCGCGATGGTGCGCAGCACCTCGGAAAAGGCGAGATCCGGCACGTTCTCCAGCGGCGTGCCCGGGATCTTGGCCAGGAGATTGATGGGAACGGATTCCGGATGTGGCCGGAGGCTGGCCAGCGTCTGCAGCAACGCGATGCGGTCCGCGCGGCTCTCGCCCATCCCCACAATCCCGCCGCAGCAGACGGAAACCTCGGTCTTGCGCAGCCGCCCGATGGTCTTCAGCCGGTCGGCTTGCGTCCGGGTGGTGATGATCGTCTTGTAGTACTCGGGCGACGTGTCCAGGTTGTGGTTGTAGGAATGGAGCCCCGCCTCATCGCGCCGCCGCGCCTGGTGCCCGGTCA
>CAYSPU010000171.1:12014-12889 GCA_964432995.1 uncultured Verrucomicrobiota bacterium | reverse complement strand
CCCGGTCGTGATGGCGAAAGTGCCGCCCCGCTTGCCCACACCCTCGCCGAGCACAAAAATCCTTGAGTCCTTCGCCATCTCCTCCGTCAGCGCCTCGAGCGTGGCCTTCATGAAGGTCAACTCGCGTTCAGAAGCCCCTCCTCCGTCCTCTGTCCTCCGCCCTCCGTGCGCCGCGTCCGCATACACGTGCCGGGTGGCGGAGGCCGCCTCCGGCCAAGGGCTGGTCTCTGCGTACCGATGCGCCTCCTCGACCTCCGCCGCCAGTTCGCGATCGATGGCCTCCAGTTCCGCCGCGCCCACCGACTGCTCCTCGATCAAGTGAGTCCGAAACCGGGCGATCGGACAGCGCGCACGCCAGCCCTCCACTTCCTCCCGAGTCCGGTAGGTGTAATCCCCCATGCCTTCCGCGTGCGGGCGTGTGCGGTAGGTCCGGCACTCGATCAGCGTCGGGCCCTGTCCCGCACGTGCCCGTTCCACCGCCGCAGCCGCCGCCGCCCGCACGGCCAACACATCGTTGCCGTCCACCTCCACCCCGGGCAGACCGTAGGCCGCACCGCGCGCCGCGACCTGGGGATTGCCGGTCGCATTCACGAAAGCGACTTCGGTGGCGTACTGGTTGTTCTCGCAGACGAAGAGGACAGGGAGCTTCCACAGACTCGCGAAGTTGAGGCCCTCGTGAAACGCGCCGTTGCTGACCGCGCCATCGCCAAAGAAGGCCACCGCCACCCGATCGGTGTGCAACAACTGGAAGCTGTAGCCGGCGCCGGCGGCCTGCAGGATGCAGGGGCCCACAATACCGCTGGTTCCGAGCAGACCGATCTCGGGCGCAAACAGGTGCATGCTGCCGCCGCGCCCGCGCGAGCACCCGGTGCTGC
>CAYSPU010000171.1:0-11985 GCA_964432995.1 uncultured Verrucomicrobiota bacterium | reverse complement strand
GGGGTCAGCCCCTTGGCCAGCGCGTGGCCGTGGCCGCGATGCGTACTGAAGACCACGTCATCCGCTCGCAGACTCGAGCAGACCCCCGCCGCCACCGCTTCCTGGCCGATGTAGGTGTGACAGGCGCCGGGCACCAGACCGCGCTGATGCGACTTGACCAGGCGCTCCTCGCAGAGCCGGATGAGCCGCATCCGCCGGTAAAGCGCCAGCATCTCCGGGAGCGCACCGCCTGCGCCCGCCGACATGGCAACGGCCTGGGACTGACCTGACGCGCATTCCATTCCGCGGAAACGCTAGAATCCGAGCTGGCGCACAACCAGTTGTTTTCGATAAGTTATCTCCGTTTTCACCGAGCGCCGCACGTTGCCAGACCGGAAGGCTCAGGCGCCCAACCGCGCAGCAGAGTCCCCGACTCAAAAGCGGCGGAATTCCGACGAAAACGACAAGAGCCAAGCCAGGGGCCATGATAGGAAATCGCCGCGCGATCAGCGCGCAACACGCATCTGCATGAACCGTGCACCCTCACCCATTCCCTCTCCCCCGCGGAGGGGGAGAGGGTGGCGCATCCGGGTGACGAGAATCCGGCCAACTCCATGAACGTTCACCTTGACGGCCAAGTCGCCCTCGTCACCGGCGCCGCCCGCGGCATCGGTCAGGCCATTGCCGACGCGCTCGCCGCCAACGGCGCCCGCGTGGCGTATGCCGACATCGACCTCGAAACCGCCCGCGCGGCGGCGGCGCAATCCCGCGGGTCGCTGGCGCTGCGCCTGGATGTCACCAGCGAGGCGGAGATCGACTGCGCCCTTGCCGAGATCGGAAAGCGCTTCGGCCAACTCGACATCCTGGTCAACAACGCCGGCGTCAACACCCTCGCCCACCGCGTGAACATCGACCAGTTCCCCACCAGCGAGTGGGAGCGCATCCTGCGCGTGGACCTGACCGGCCTGTTCCAGGTGAGTCGCGCCGCCGCCCGCCCGATGCTCGAGCGGAAGTCGGGGCGCATCATCAACATCTCGTCCGTGCTCGGCCTGGTGCCGGCGCGTTTGCAGTGCCCGTTTGTCGCGGCCAAGGCCGGCGTGGTGAACCTCACCAAGGCGATGGCCCTCGAACTCGGTCCCCAGGGCATCCTGGTCAACTGCATCGCCCCCGGATCGATCCTGACCGAAGGCACCCGCCAGTTGTTCTACGGCGCCGACGGGAAGTTCAGCGACCGGGTGCAGGCGATGCTCGCCCACATCCCGCTGGGGCGCCCCGGCACCTGCGCCGAAGTCGCCCACGCCGTCCTGTTCCTGGCAGCTCCGGAAAGCTCCTACATCAACGGCGCCGTGCTGACCGTCGACGGCGGCTGGCTGGCCGGATACATCCGCGAGTTCTAACCCGAAGACCCCACCCGGAAACCTCGCCCCGGGAAATCCGCATGAATCCTCCTTCCCGTTCTCGGATCCCTCGCCGCACGAAAGGTGGGGCGGGCTGTCCCAGCCAGCCGTCCGGCGCCGTGGCGACACCGCCCCCTGCCAGTTCTCAGGGCAACCTCCTGACCCTCCACCAAGTCCGCCACCACGCGACACCGCCGGGTCACTTCACGCTCTGGTGGCTCGGCCAGGCCGGCTTCCTCGTCCAATCCCCCCGCGGCCAGGTGGTCGCCCTCGATCCCTACCTCACCAATTCCTGCAAGGCCATCGGCGAACAGAACGGCCTCAACTTCGACCGCCAACTCCCCCCGCCACTGCGCCCCGAGGAACTCGCGGAGGTCGACGCCATCCTGTTCACCCACAGCCATCAGGACCATTGCGACCCGGACACCCTGTCCGCAGCCCGCCGCGCCAACCCTCACGGCCTCTACCTCGCGCCTCCGGAGACAGTCGAGAAACTGCGAGCGCTGGGAGTGCCGCCCGGGGAAATCCTCACCGTCTGGCCCAACAAGACGCACTCCCTCGGCGACCTCACCATTCGCGCCACGTTCGCCATACCCCTCGGCGGTGACGACCTGACGCACGTCGGTTATCTGTTGCGGGTCGACGGCGGCCCAACGGTCTACTTCACGGGCGACACCGGCTGGCACGAGGAGCTGGCCGACGCCGTCGCGCCGCACCACCCCGACGTGCTCGTCGCTGTCATCAACCCGGCGTTCCGCAATCTCTCCCCGGCCGAAGCCGCCCTGCTCGCCCGGCGCCTCGACGTGAAAGCGGTGGTTCCCTGCCACTACGATCTCTTCGCGGATAACTGCCAACCCCCGCAGTTGCTGCGCACCAACCTCGTCCAACTCGGGATCGGCGACCGCTACCGTGTCTTGCGGCACGGCGCGGCGTTCACCTGGCCGGAGTAGCCAACCCTCCCCCGCCGCATGAAAATCCCCGTCGCGCGTCCCACCCGAACGCCCGAGCTCGCCTGGTTGCTCGACGTCACCGAGTCCCGCCAGCCCCTGACCGAGCAGAGCCCCATCTGGGTGCGCCAGGCCGTGGTGCGCGAGGGACCGCCCACGCCCCACCCCGAGCGCCACCCCTATTGCGAGTTCGGCATCGTGCTCCAGGGGAAAGGCACCTCCTTGGTCGAACGCGAAGAAGCCTGGCGTCTCCCTGGCGACCTGCTGCTGCTCGGTCCCGGCGTCCCGCATTGGGGACGGATCGAGGTGTTTCCCTTGCGGTCCATCACCGTCTTCTTCCTCCCCGCGGTGGTCGTGGAAATGGACCCGGCCCAAGACGGCCTGCGCATCCTGCGCCGGTTCACCGCCAAGCAGTCCCTCGCCACCCGACTGGTCCGCCCCCCGCGCCCGCTGCTCACCCGGCTCATGCCCATGTTCCAGGAGATGGCGACCGAGTTCGAACAGCAGCGCTTCGGCCGTGAGATCCGCTTGCGCACGCTCCTCCTGGAAATGCTCGTGCTGCTGCTCCGTTGGGAAGAAGCCCGGGGCCGCACCATCGGCAGTGACCGCGCCCACGTCGACTGGCGCCCCGTGCAGAAGACCCTCGCTCATCTGCGCGACCATTACACCGAGCCCGTCTACGCGCGCGACGTGGCGCAGGCGGCCGGCATCAGCGAGTCACGCCTGAAAGTGCTGTTCCAGGAGGCGCTCGGCATTTCCTGGGTGAAGTACCTCCAGGGCTATCGCATTCACCGCGCCGCCGCCCTCCTCAGCGAATCCACCTACAACGTCACCGAGGCCGCCATGGCCGTGGGCTTCGAAAGTCTCAGCCACTTCAACGCCACCTTCCGCTCCTTCATGGGCGTCTCCCCCAAACACTACGCCCGGCGTCCGTGATCGGGTGCCGCCCCGATCCCTGCCGGAGTGTTTCTGGTTCCGCCACCCGGAAGCGCGAATCCGCCACCTTGAAGATGTGCGCCTGGTGGTGGAACACTTGCGGGAATACGGCGACCGCCGCGCGCGGTGGGCGGCCCAGGACCTTCACCGATGCCTCTCACCTCTCTTCAGAAAGACGTCCTAGCTGAAGATGATCCGCGTGGCGGATGAACGGCCGGACCTGCCCATTGGGGTGGCGTTTGTCGATGCTGGCGGCCGACCCGGCTGGATTGGGGACGACCCATCGTTGCGCCCGCACGCGCCAACGGCGCGCGGTTGTTGGCCGAGGATTCACGGCCTGGAACCCTAGGATCAACCGTGCCGGTCAGGCAGGTGCGCACGGCCTCTCCTGCTGAAGTGCCTCCACCGGCTGGATGGGGTCACATCTTCATACTTGACATTCTCGGCAGGATTGTCGCTCCTCCGCTGCCATGGCTCACCCGCTGCGCCTTCAATGTTCCGGACGACGGTAGGAGGTGACAGCCTGGGGCAATCAGCGCCGGGCGATCTTCCCTGATCACCGGCGCGGTGATCGGGCCCCGGGGGTCCCACGGCGATGGCGCAGGCGAACAGATCGACCGCGACCACGCCCCGCGGGGCCGGAGCAAAGACGTGCCCGCCCAATTGTCAACAATGAAGATGTGACCCGAATTCCCGCGGCCTCATGCTTACCGGGCCAAACGGGCGGTGAGGCGGACGAAGACCGTTGGCCTTGCGTTGTGGGGCGGCTCCAGGTGGAAGGTCTGGCGCACCTGTTGTTCGAGGATCCGTTCCTCGCCCGCGAGGACCAGCGCGCCCGGTTCCTGTCGCCAGGGCCCCGCCAGATCCCCGGCAATCTCGAACGCCAGCACCACATCGTCGGCCCCCAGGTTGCGGGAGAGGGACACCACCACCCGCCTCTCCGTCCCCGGAGCGGTCGGCAACGGCTCGAGGGCGATCTGCAGACCGCCACCAACCGCGGCGGGGACCGTTCCCAGCGCGTAGTCGAGGAGGTCAGGCTGGCCATTGCCATCGGCGTCACCATCGGGGACGCCGATGAACGCGAAGGCATCGCTGCCGCCGGGGGAACCGCCAGGCGGACCGCTGGTCCGCCATTGTGCGGGATCGCGAGGGTCGGGCGCGGTTTCGGGCCGCATCAACACCAGCGAGTAGCCTTGGCGATCGGGGCCCGGTGTCCAGGGCGAGCCGTCGAGGTAATGGAACCTCTGGAGATCAAGTCCGCGCGCGTCCACGAGCGCGATTTCCTCGCCATCGTTGGCGAGGTTGCCCTCATAAACGCCGGCCAGGCGCAAGCCGGTGCCGAATCGTGCCTCGAACGCGGCCTGATTCCGGACAACCAACAGACGCTCGCCGGCGCCGAGAAGCATCCCGGCGGGGAAATCAAACAGGATGCCGGCCACGAACCGCACCCCGGTGAGGTCGACGGCCTGCGCCGCGATGTTGAGAAGTTCGAGGTACTCGAAGTCGTCGCGGTCCGAGGTTACCGCCAGCTCGGCAGCCGTGGCGGCGTCGGCGGGGCGATAGCAGAGTTCCGAGATGACAATTCGGTTCGAGGTTGCCTCGAGGACGTCGGGCATGAAGAAGCCCTCGGTCAGCGCGCTCCATTCGGTCCCCTGCCGGGCCCGGGCCTTGATCCAGGTGGGGCGGGTGATGAAGAAGGGGTTCGTGGTGTGCACTTCGCCCGAGCCTGCGAGTATCCCCTCGAGCACCAGGTCAAAACTCATATCGGAACTGGCTCCGTCGCTCTGATGCACCTCCACCGCGACCACGTTCCGGCCGGTCTGCAGAAGTGCCGCCGCAAGACCTTCCCGGGTGATGACGCTGTTGTCCGCCACCGGCCCGGTGGCGTAGTCGGCGTACCCCGCGTCCGCAGGGAGGTTGTCCGTGCGGAAGACCTCGTGGCCGTTGAGATAGACGGCGGCCGCATCGTCATAGGTCAGGGTGAGGCGGAGTCCTCCAAACGCGGTCGTGTCGGTCACCTCGAAATCGGTCCGGAAGAACGTGGTGGCGTTCTTTTGGACGCCGTCCTGGGAAGGATTCGCGTCGACAAACGACACCACGGTCGCCTCGTCGCCGTCGCCATATCCCAGGGGTGACGGACCGCTCGACCAGGAAGCGTCTGGGAAATCGATATCCCGCCACGCGGTCCCCGGATTCGATCCGTCATCGAGATAACGCCAGGTCCGCCCGCTGCGGATCAGTCCCGGATCGGGCAACGGTCCGCCGCCGGAAAACTCGACCCGCACGGCGTCCGGACGCGCCTCACCGCCGGGCAACCGCGGATCGAGGCCGTCGGTGGTGTAGACCAGTTCGGACGCGGTGGTGGAAAGCCGGACCGGTGTTGAGGAGGAGACCGGGCCGCCCGGGGGTGACAGGTGCGGTGCGTCGATCTGGGGATACAAGCCTGCCGACCGGAGTTGCCCCAACACGATGCCGGTGCGCTGCGGCAGGTAAGTCTCCAAAATCCAATCCCGCTCGCGGCGCCAGTCGGCGAGGTCCTGCGGCGGCGAGAAATGATCGTCTCCCCAGCGTGCCGTCTCAGCGATCACCGCCAGTTCCAGGCGATCGGCCAGGTCGCGGTAACGCTCGATGAGCGCCGCCGGCGTGAGCACCCCTTGGCCGAAACAATGGCGCTGGACGCGGTCCGCGAACTCGATGCGGTACTCGCTGAACCCGCGCAGCCGGTCGTGGGGTTCGGCGACCCACGAGCCGGTGATGCCCGCGCGCGGGGAGACCATCTGCAGAGGCGACCGGTCCCGGTTGTTGCCCATGGTGTTCTCGAAGTCCCAAAGGTAGAACTGGAAGCCGCCAGCCAGTCCGCCGCGGTGTCGTCCGAACCAGAAGTTCTTGTTCGGCCAGTCCCAGTTGCCGCCCCATATGTTCACCAGCATGTAGTCCATGTAGTTGGGCCCATCGAGATACTCCGGAAACGAGGCGTTCGGGGTGCCGTCCGCATTCAGCCCCTTCAGCCGCTGATAGTCCGCCAGGGTGGTGACGGTCCGCACCTGGCTCAGGTAAGCCAGCCAGGCGTCGAGGCTGCCGCTCTTCACCTCACCGGAATTGATCGCGTCCCAATCCTCCGGTGCGCCTCCCAGATAGGTGGAGGAGAAGTCCTCGGACGGGCGTTCGGCCAGGTTGTACACGCCCCAGTAGAGGCCGTTGAGGTAGAGGTGAACGAAGCAGCCTCGCGGCGAGGGTTGCCCCATCGCCAAATGGACGCGGCGCCCGAACTCGTCGCGCAGGAACTGCTCGGTGTCCCGTGCGGCGTCCCAGGCGTAGCCGTCGTTGGCGCCGGCGCGGAGCACGAGGGTGTCAAACTCGCGGGCCGCGCCAAACTCGTGGAACAGCGTTTCGCGCAACTTGCCGGGACCGTACGCCTGCTTGAAGAGGAGGCGGAGCGAGTGTTTGCGCGTCACGTTCCGGTCCCGGAAGTAGCCGCCCTGGATCCGCAAGCCGCAGTCGACCTGGAAGGTGCCGGTCCCGTCCTCGGCAATCCACTCCAGCGAGATCGGGCGTTCCCAACTGACGCCGCTCCGTTCGGGATGGGCATAGATGCCCTGAGTCGAGCCGAACAGATGATCCAGCTCGGTCGTGAGCAGGACGCTGGGCAGAACCGTCAGGGAGGGCTGCAGTTGATCGGCGTAGGCCGGTGCCTGGGTGATCCGCGGATCCATCGCATAGTCGCCGGCCACGTCCGCCCACGACGCCGGGAACCCCGGCGGAAGCGCCGGCTGAGCGACGATGTCGTCCAGGAACAGATACGTGTGGGTGTCCACATTCGTCGGCCGGTAGTTCTCCTTGAAGGCCGCCGCCCGCACCACTGTGGTGCGCTCGATGCGGATCGGCCCGGTGTACACCTCGCCGTGGGCGCGAGCCGGCGCGCTGCCGTCCAGCGTGTAGCGAATCTCCGCCCCTGGTGTCTGCGTGACGATCTCGAGATCAAACGGCGCGCTCCTCCTCCCGCGATCGATGCTGAACCGGGTGTCCTCCACACGGCCCAGATTCCAGGGCGAGTCGTTGGGCGCCCCGGGGGTGGCGCGCTCGAAATACACGTCGGCCACGGTGGCGTCGGTCTCGGCTAACAACTGCGCTTCGAGCAGGAAATCCGTGTCGGCCACCGCGGCGTTCAACCCCTGGAAGGCCAGCCAGTTGGTGCCCGGCCTCCACTGACCGCGCCACGGCTCCAGGTCCAGGACCTCCGGTGTGAAGACCTCGGCCTTCACCCGCTTCCCCGGCGCCGCCGAATCCCAGGAGAGGGCGGGTGGGGCATTGAACGCGGCCACCGGTTGGCCATTCAGATGGACGACCACGCCGTCGTCGTAGCGCAAACGGAGCTGCAACGAGCGGACGGCACCGGGATCTTCCAGGACGAAAGGCACCCGCACCAGCGCGGTGCTGCTCCGGTCCGACATCACCCCCGCCAAATCCGTCCGGATCAACGGTCCGTAGGAGACTGTCTCGAGGCCATGCACCTCGACTTCGCCCAGCGACAGCACGTTGTCCTCGTCGTCGTTGCCTGCCCCTCCCGAGAAATCCGGGTCGGGTGCCCGGGAGACGTGCAGGATCCGCGCCGGCACGGCACCCAGGTTCATTTCGACCAAGTCCAGAACCAGGTTCGCCGGGCTGCCGAGGATGTTCTCGGGGTTGAGCAATTCCGAGCTCCAGACCACGGTGGACCCGTCCGGTGCCAGGAGTTGGACGGTCAGGTCGCGCAGGCGGGATCCGCAGCAATCCTGGCGGTTGTGCAGCACCATGCGCCGGACCTCGATCGTCGACCCGAAGTCCACCCACCACGCCGAGGCGTTGTCCTCCGTGTGCGTGTGGGTGAACGTCGCGAGATCACCGTCAATCGCCAACTCGGCGCCAAAGCCGAATCCGGTGGAACTCTGTGCGGGGGTGCCGGTGCGCGCGACATTGACGTCGCTTCCGGGTCCGGCCGGCGTGGCGTCAAATCCCACGCCCAGGCCGGGCCCCGACGGCCAGGGCGGATCCGCGACGAACTCCGGCGCCGCCCAACCGGCGGGCCAAGCGGCTGCGCTCGTCGGCACCAACACCGAAACGGGCGCGCCCGCCAGCTCGTCCCTGACGAAACCCGAGAGCGGTGCGCCGAAGGACACATCCGCCTCCTGCGGAGGGTACACCGGACTGAACTCGGAGACCGGCGTCAGGCCGAACGGCGGATACAGCCCCAAGTATTCGCCACTGGCCTCCAACCGGAAATTCGTGTGCAGGTTGCCGGCTCCGCTACGGTCTTTGCCCGAGGCGAAAACCACCAGGTACGCGCCCGGCTCGAGGTAACGCTCGGGAAACTGCCACTTTCGTGGCTGGGTGGCATCGTCGGTCAGCGACCAGCCGAGCAGGGAGAGGCCGTCCGGACCGGGATTGTGCAGTTCGATCCAGTCGGAAGGGTCACCGTCTTCGTCCAGCCGCAAACTGAGGTTGGACGCCATGAACTCGCTGATGAGGGGCGCGGCGTGCACGGTCAGGAACCACGGGAGGACGCCTGCAATCCAGGCGGCCCATACGCGGGCGGCTCGGCCGGTGCCGCTCCCGCCCCTCTCTGCGCGATCTCTCGTCACGGGAGGAACCTGCCGTACCGGCGGTTCGGAGGAAAACCGAAAAGGAGGAGAAGGTCGGCGGTTGATGCCCGGTTGGGGTCACATCTTCATACATGACATTTCCGGCAGGATTGTTGGTCGTTTGCCGCCATGCCTCGTCCGCTGCGGCTTCAACGTGCCGGACGATGGTAGGAGGTGAGAGCCCGGGGCAACCAGCGCCGGGCGCTCTCCCCTGATCACCGGTGTGGCGATCGGGCGGCGTGCCTCAGGGCGTCACCAGGATCTCCGGACGCAACTGGCCCACCCGCTGCCGCGGCAGGCGCGCGTCCAGCGAACCGTGCCACCATTTCTCCGCACCGACATGTCCGTCGCAAAACACCGCGTTGGCCCGATCCCGATGGCGGAAGTGGGCCGTCGGTTCGTTGGTTTGGACGTAGTAGAATTCCTCGAGCATCGGATTCTCCGGGGAGGCCGGCGGTTGAAAGGTGTTGACCTGGGCAGCGTCGGCCAGGAACACGGTGCCGGATGGCTGCGACAGACGCCCGACGTGCACGGGCGGTTGGCTGGCGCTGCTGGAGAGGTGCAGGTTGTATCCGTAGCCAAACGCCGCCCCGGTCGCTTTGCGCTTGAACTCGCGCAACGAGTATTGCAGCGCCGGACAAAGCCCCACTTGTCGCGTCCCGAGATACGGATACAGCGCCCCCGTGGTCGGGTCGAACGCGCGCTCCCCTTCCCCGCCGCGGGCCAGCCAGCCGAACCAGTAGAGGTCGCCGCCGTTGGTGGCGGCGCCGCGATAGCGGAAGGCGGCGCCGCTGTTTTCGTCCCAGTACATCTGCCCGGCCAACCCCAGTTGGCGGAGGTTGCTGACGCATTGGATCCGGCTGGCGGCCGCCCGGCTGCTTGCCAGAGAACTCAGCAGCAGCCCCGCGAGGAGACCCAGGATCGCGATCACCACCAACAACTCGACCAGGGTGAAGGCGTCGTCCCGTGGCGAATCGATCGCCCCGCGGATCGCTTCGGGCTCGCGCCGGGGTCCTCGACCAAGTTCATGCTGCAATTGCAGCACGAAGTTGGCAGGGGAGCCGGGGCGGTCATCTGGCGCGGCGGGTCGCCAGATCACCCTCCCGGGCGTCCGACGCTTCGCGGCCGACTCTGCCGCCATCGTGCTCACGGCCGATCCGCCTCAACACGGTAGAAAGCCCGGGCGGTGGCGGCGTTGGTGTCACTGAGGGTCACCTGGGCGAAGTTGGTGGGGATCACTTGGGCAACGGGTTCCCAGGTCGCGAAATCCTGGGTGCGGAGCAACCGGTAGCGCCAGCCAACCCGTGGCTCGAACTGCACCGCGCAACCGGTCGCGGAACGAGTCATCCCGAGACACCCGACCGGGGCCGGCGGGAGATCGATGCGGAAGTTGTCGACCCGGCCATAGGCCAGGATCGAGCCCTCCCACCCCGGGAACTGGCCTTCATCGCTGTAGCTGCAGACCGCCACGGTATCGAGGCGGAAGTCGGTGAAGTTCGATGGCAGGGCGGTCTCAATCGGCGACGTGAACCGCTGTCCGTTCCGGGTGATCTCCGTGGTGAGCACACCCGCCGCCGCCGAGTAGCGGAGGTTCACGTGGTAATCGTCGCCCACCGACAACTCGAGCGGATAGACAAACGATGAAGCGAACTGATTACTGCTGCAAATCAGCACGGGGGAGACGGTCGCCTCGATGCCGCCGGCCTCCGGGAAGTAATCGAACTCGAGGGCGTTCCGGGCCCCGAACTCCGCATCCTGGCCGACCCCGCGGTGGAGGTTCGGACGCGTGGCGCTCGCCAGTTCCACCAGACCAAGGGCCAACTGGAAGATCCCCGGCTTCGCGGGGTTCGCCCCTCCTTGGGCATCCTCCAGCCGCAGATCGAACGCCAGCGCGAAGTCGTCAGCCCGCGTGAGTGTCCGACCCAACGGCCGATGGAAGTAACTGTTCGCGCGCGAGGAATCCCAGGTGACGGCCAGGTTCTCCGCGGCGGCGTCCCAGGAGAAGAGGGCGTCGTAGCCGGCTGTCGTCCAACCGCGCGCGGTCGGGTCGGTCGCGAAATCCTCGCGGATGTCCGCTGTCTGCGGTTGCGCACCGGAGACGGCGTCCAATTGGGCTTCGCCGTTTGCCTGGAAGAAGCGGACGAAGCGGACGGTTTCGAGCGGCACGTTGGCGCCCGAACCATCCTGGGCCCAGGAGAGGTCGTAGCCGGTTCCGCCGCCGGATCCCTCGTAGAGCGCGCGGACGCCGGCCAGGTCGCACCCGGCGAAATCGTCCGGGCGGAGGCGCGGGTTGACGGGGCGGGTGAAGTCACCGGTGCCGTCGGTGGGAAAGAGACCGTCGAGGGCCGGTGTCCGCGCGGGGTCCAGGCGGAAGAACTCGGCGCCCTCGGGGCTGACCCACACTTCGGTGACGCCGGAGTTGGTGCCGCCAAGGCTGCCCTTGGCGATGGCGTCCGGCCAGGTCGAAGCCAGGAACGTGTTGCCGAACACAAGGAAGTCCAATCCGTAGGGATGATCCGGGTGGTTGCGCACCGGTTCGGCGAACTCGAGCGTGATCGAGTCGCCGGCAGCGAGCGTGATCACCTGGGAATCCAGATACGGGGGACCGAACGGATCCACAGGCCATGTCCCCCAGGAATCCACGGTCACTTGCGACGGCGCGCCCAGCGCCGGCTCCCGGTTGGTCGACAACGGCGACGCGGGACTGCCCACGGTATAGGCGGCGACGCGCACCGCGTAGTTCGTTGCGGCCTGCAGTTCGAGTGACAGCAGCAGGCTGCAGATTCCCAATCCGACTCCGAAACAACGGTTCATCTTTCGTCTTCCTCTCTGGTCCGGGGATCGGCTGGCGCCATGCGGCGTCCCCCCGCGCCTTTGCTCTCCCTCATCATGGGAGGAGTGCGCTGCGGGCGCGCGAACCACACGGGTTCAAGCCGGTTTCCCAGGCACGACTCTCATCACACCACCATTGGAGACCAGGGCGGAGTCCGGAAAAACGAAAAGCCTTCCGGCTCCACCAAAGGATTCCGGAAGGCACATCCCTGATTCCCGCGCAAACCGGCGCGGGACTGGCCTCATCCTTCTCTTCGGCGGAGAAGCGGGCCTCGT
>CAYSPU010000170.1:6808-12976 GCA_964432995.1 uncultured Verrucomicrobiota bacterium | reverse complement strand
CGGAGCCGCGGGGAGCACGTGCGCGGGGCACGGGGGATTCCGCCGCTGCGGAAAAGAGGACCGTTCGGAAGGGCGTTCACCGTGCCTCCTTCCCGGCGGTCGCCATCGCTCGTCGAACGGCCTTGAGGATTCTGGGGTAACCACAGCAACGGCAAAGCTGGCCCTCCATACGGGACAGCACCTGAGCTTCGGTTGCCTGCGGTTGCTCCTTCAGCAGGCCGACCACGGACAAGATCATGCCTGGAGTGCAGTAACCGCATTGAAAGGCGGACTCCGCGAGGAACGCTTCCTGGACGGGATGCAGCCGGTTTCCATCGGCCAGACCCTCGATGGTCAGGATGCTCTGGCCGTCGGCATCGGCGACGGGGGTGATGCAGGAGTGCACGCTCTTGCCGCCGAGCAGGACGGTGCAGGCCCCGCACTTGCCCTCGCCGCAGCCGTATTTGGTGCCCGTCAGTTGCAGATCTTCGCGCAACACCTCGAGCAAAGGCCTTCGCGGATCCGTGACCAGCTCACGCCGCTGTCCATTCACTGTGACCGCCACCGTCTTTTCCATGGGCTGCGGCCGAGCCTAAGCGGTGAGTGGGGTTTTGTCACAGCTTTCCCGTGTGTGCGCTTCCCTTCGCCGGGGTGTCGTGTCACACTCAGTTGTTTACTGCTATGAGTGAGGCCAACGCATACATCCACCTCCAAGCCGTCGCCCTGGGCCTGGGAACGGTCGTCGTCGGCGCCTTCGACGATGCCGAGGTGAAACGCGTGTTGTGCCTGACCGAGGATGATCAACCGTTGTGTCTCATGCCGGTCGGCAGGTCGCGCTCCTGACTCGGGTTACCATCTCTTGCACTCTATCCGACTCATCACGGGGCCGATGCGGGTTCCGTTTCTGCTCCTGGCGCCCGCCTGTGTCCTGCTGGGAATCGGCACGGCCGTGAACGAGGTCGGGCACATTCGTCTCGCGTCCGCGCTATTGGCGTTGATCGGCGGTGTCGCCGCGCACATGAGCGTCAATGCCTTGAACGAATACGTCGATTGCCGCAGCGGTCTCGATGCCCGCACGCGGCGGACTCCCTTCAGCGGGGGGAGCGGGGTGCTGCCGCAACAGCCCGAAATGGCGCATGTGGCGCTGGTCACGGGCCTGGTCGCCCTGGCGGTTACCGTCCTCATCGGGGTCTACTTCACCATCGAACGGGGATGGGGCATCCTGCCCTTGGGATTGCTGGGGGCGCTGGTCATCGTTGCCTACACTCCCTGGCTCACGCGGCGGCCGCTCTTCTGTCTCCTGGCACCGGGCTTGGGCTTCGGCACCCTGATGGTCCTGGGGACGCATTATGTGCTGACCGGGCACTACTCCTGGAGCGCGTTGGCCGCCTCGTTCGTGCCCTTCTTTCTGGTCAATGATCTGCTCTTGCTCAATCAATTCCCCGATCGCGACCCCGATCGCAGCGTCGGGCGCAGACACGTCCTGGTCGTTTTGGGCCCGCGCCGCAGCAGCGTCATTTACGGGGTGTTCCTGGCGGCCGCATACGTCGTGATCCTGGGCGGGGTGGGGACGGGTCTGCTGCCGCGACTGAGTCTCCTGGGGCTGATCACCTTGCCGCTGGCGATCCCCGTGATGGTCGGCGTGCATCGGCATGCGGAGGACACGCCGCGGCTGCTCCCGCTTCTCGGGCTGAATGTCGTTCT
Organism: uncultured Verrucomicrobiota bacterium; assembly: GCA_964432995.1. Classification (GTDB taxonomy): domain Bacteria; phylum Verrucomicrobiota; class Verrucomicrobiia; order Limisphaerales; family JAHDYP01; genus CAYSPU01. The sequence continues at coordinate 11,293 of CAYSPU010000170.1, read as the reverse complement.
GAACCTGGTGACGCCCGTGCTGGTCGCCATTGGGTTCCTGGTGCGGTAGCCGAAGGTTACCGCCGACAGGCTTTGTCATGTCGTTTGACCGCGAGCAGATGGGGGAGCGGGCGGCGGCTCTTGCCGCCCAGGGCGTTTACCTCGGCACCTCGAGCTGGAAGTACGAGGGCTGGATGGGCCAGCTTTACACTGCCGGCCGCTACGAGTTCCGGGGCAAGGTCGCCAAGACCCGATTCGAGCGCGATTGCCTGCGCGAATACGGCGAGGTCTTCAAAACTGTCTGCGTCGATGCGGCGTACTACACGTTCCCCAGCCGGCAGTACCTGGAACGGATGGCGGATCAGGTGCCGGGAGACTTCCTGTTTGGTTTCAAGGTTACCGATGCCATCACGGTCAGGAAGTTCCCGAGACTGGAGCGCTTCGGCGACCTGGCGGGAAAGCCGAACGAGAACTTCCTCAACGCCGATCTGTTCGCCGCGGCCTTCCTCAAGCCTTGCGAGGCCATCCGCACCAACGTGGGCCTGCTCGTGTTCGAGTTTTCCCGATTCTGGCCCACCGACTACGCCTCTGGCCGCGACTTCGTAGCCGACCTCGACCGGTTCTTCGGGCAATTGCCGCAGGGCTGGCCCTACGGCGTCGAGTTGCGCAACCGGAACTGGCTCCGCGCGGACTATTTCGAGTGCCTCGCCCGGCACGCGATCGCTCACGTCTACAATTCGTGGGAGGCAATGCCGCCTGTCGGCGAACAGATGGCGCTGGCGGGCAGTCAGACCAACCCGGCGCTGGTCGCCGCCCGGTTCCTGCTGAAGCCGGGACGACGGTATGAGGAGGCGGTGAGGGCTTTCCAGCCCTACGACCGGACGAAGGAGGTGAACCCCGAGGCCCGGCAGGCCGGGGCGGCGTTGATCGCAGCCGGAATCAAGGCGCAGAGGCGCAAGACATTCGTCTTCGTCAACAACCGGCTGGAAGGGAACGCCCTCTCGACCATCGAGGCGATGTTGGAGTTGGCGGGAGCGGCGGGGCTCGAACCCAGTGGGCAGAATGTTCACAAACATCCAATATGCTGCGGTTTAGACACATCGGCTGTAACGGCAAATTCGCAGAAAACGCATATATCAGCCCGTTTGAGGTAAAAATTGGTAGGAAGGTGGTAGGAAGATTTGAGCTTTCGGAAGAAGATCCTTCTTCGGCTGTTCGATCATCAGGGGCTCACGGCCTGGTAGTAGCGGCGCTCAATCCCGGTAGCGCCTCCCAGTCGCCGTTTCAGGAGGGGGGAAGTGGCCACGGTGCGAGGTGCGAAGGTGGGAAAGTGGACGGCGCGATGCGGCGATCGCGCCCTAGCTAGGTATTCTGCGCGGAACCGCGAGTCAGGGATTTACCGCCGGGCGGACGTTCTGATAGAACAATTTTGTCAACACGAACGAAAGACCTGGACGGCATGAAGCGGACCGTCAGAACCATCGCCAGCACACTCGCCGCCATTTACGCGGCCTCCGCGGTTTGCGCAGCGGCACCGCGCATGGACCGTTCGAAACTGCTCATCGGCGCCTACTGCTTGCAGGAGAACGCGCGTACCGAAGCGCACGTGAAGGTGATCCGGGACTGCAGCGTGGACATTATCGTCGGCGTGGGCGCCGGCGACCGCGCCACGCTCGACCTCTTTGCGAAACACGGTGTGGGCGCAATTGTCAACGGAGTTGTGCCCGGCTGGTGGGGCGGCGACGGAGAGAACGCTGGCAAGCTGCGTGAGAAGAATCCGCCCGACGTCTATTCGAAGGGCGCGGCCGCGCTACAGGACCACCCGGCGATCTGGGCGGTCGACATCGGCGACGAACCTTCCGCGCTCGACTTTCCGTATTACGGCGAGGTTGTGCGCCAATTGGACCGCGAACTGCCGGGCGTGCCCCTCTACCTGAACCTCTATCCGAACTACGCGAGCGTGGCCCAGAACACGGGCAAGCAGACTGTCAACCAGCTCGGCACCACGACGTACGCGGAGCACGTGGCCGAGTACTGCCGCCACGTGCCGCTGGACTACCTCTCGTACGACTTCTATCCCTACGTCGAGCCCGCGGGCTTAGACAGGTTCCTGTCGAAGTGCTACGACAACTTCATCGTGGTGGCGGATGCCTGCCGCCGCACCGGACGTGGATTCTGGTACATTCCGCAGGTGAACTCGCGCGAGGGCCAGCCGCCCACGAGCGAGAACCGCCTGCGGTTCCAGGCCTGCGCCGCCATGAGCTTCGGCGCGGAGGCGATCACCTGGGCATGCTGGAGCAAGGGTTGGTGGACGAACAATGTGCTCGACGCCGCGGGCGTGCCGACGGCGCAGTATGCGAAGCTGAAGAAGGTCAACGCCGAACTCAAACGCCTCGGGCCCGAGTACATGAAGTTCAGGTCCACGGCCACGCACTTCGTCAGCTTCCCGAGCGAGTCGTCGCGCAAGCCGAAGGAGCCGGTATCCTTCCCCGACGCGCTTGACGCTGGCTTCTTCAAGGGTGTGCGCGCCTCGAACGGCGCGCCGCTCCTCGTGGGTGAGATGTCCGCGCGCGACCGCGCCTGCACGGCGCGAGCGCTCTTCGTAACGGCGGCGGACAATCCCGAGGATGCGGAGGCAGCTTCGTTCGAAGTCATCTTCCGCGCGCCGGGCCCCAAGGCTTACGGGGGCGAGGGTCCCGTCGCCGTGAGAGTACTGCCGGATGGATCCTGCTCGGTTCCGCTCCGCTCCTGCCACGGGGTCTTACTTGTCTCAGGCGAGTAGAAGTAACCGCAGCCGCCGGAAAGCGGCCCTGCAATCGGCGGGGGACAGGGAAAAGGTGTTCGGGGTCTTCCAGAGGTTGCACGGGAAAGGGGCGTATCCCGGCATGGGTCTTGGGCTGGCGATTGTCAGAAAAGGGGCGGATCGGATGGGAGGAAGCGTCGGGGTGGAATCGGAGCAGGGAGCTGGAAGTCGGGTTTGGGTGGAATTGAAGGCGGGCTGACGTGGAGCGTTCCCGAGACCGCCGGACCCTAAGGGCGGTGACGTCGGCGGGAAAGCTCGCCATGAGGGTTTCGGCCAGAGCGACGCTTTCCGCACTGGTCGATCCGGAGGATGGGAGAGATTTAGGAGTGCCTTGGTTTGCGACTGGGCGCGGAGCACCGAAGAAAAAGTGGCGGGAGCGGCGGGGCTCGAACCCGTAACCTCTGCCGTGACAGGGCAGCGCTCTAACCAATTGAGCTACGCCCCCGCAAGAGCGCGCAAACCGTAGGCAAAGGCGCCGACAACGTCAACGCGGAATTGACAGCGGAATTGACAGTGGAATGGCCGTGCTGGCTCCGGGGTGGCCTTGGTGAGAAAGGGTGATTCGGGCGGCAGACGCCAAGGAGGTGGGGGTGGGGAACCCCGCTGAAGAAACGTACCGCCACCCGAATCAAGTCCGAAGGCACTTTAAGAGCGAGAGCACATTTGTCAAGGGCCGGATCAGAAGACAACCACCGAATGCAGCGGCACCCCGGCCAGTTTGGCGCGTCCGCCGAGGAAGGCGAGTTCGACGAAGAACGCCGCCTGCAGGATTTCGCCGCCCGCTTTGCGGACGAGAGAGGCGGCGGCGGCGGCAGTCCCGCCTGTGGCCAGCAGGTCGTCGATGAGCAAGACACGGCTTCCGGGGCGGAATGCATCCTGGTGAATGGCAACGGTATTCGTCCCGTATTCGAGGGCATAGCTCTCCTCGAAGGTGCGATAGGGGAGCTTGCCCTTCTTGCGGACGGGGACGAAACCGACCTGGAGTCGCACGGCGGCGGCGGCGGCCAGAATGAATCCCCGGGCGTCAATGCCAACGACAGCGTCCACCTGACCGGGCTTCCACGTGCCAAGAAGCTGATCAAGGCAAGTGGAGAAGAGGGAAGGGTCGGCCAGGACGGGGGTGATGTCCTTGAACTGGATGCCCGGCTGTGGGAAGTCCGGGATGTTGCGGATGGCCGCCTTCAGTCGTTCGGTCGGGTTCTCGTAGGTCATGAGCGATGTTAGCGTGCCGGCGGCGGGCTGGCGAGTCCGGCGTGCAGCCCTGGCGCCGCTCAGGTTTCGATTCGCTCGAAGCGCTCGATGCGCCGACGCAGCTTGGCCAGGGCCAGGTTCTGAATCTGCCGCACCCGCTCGCGCGTCACCCCGAACTTGTGTCCCACCTCCTCGAGAGTCCGCTCCTTGCCGCCATCGAGGCCGAAGCGGTAGCGGAGGATGGTGGCCTCGCGGGGGTCGAGCTCGTCCACCATGTGGTGGAGCATGTCGGAGAGGGTCTTTTCCTCGAGTTGTTCGTAGGGGCTTTCGGCATTCTCGTCCTGAACGATCTCGGAGAAGTTGTTGGACTCGTCATCGCCGATCGGGGCGTCGAGGGAGGCGGGGCGGATGGCGGCCGTGCGGAGCTGAGCGACGCGTGTTGAGGTCATCCCCATCTCCTCGGCGAGTTCCTCGTCGGTAGGCTCGCGTCCCAGGACTTCCTGCAATCCCAT
>CAYSPU010000170.1:0-6798 GCA_964432995.1 uncultured Verrucomicrobiota bacterium | reverse complement strand
TTGTCGACCAGGTGAACGGGAAGACGGATGGTTTTGGCTTGGTTGGCCAGGGCGCGTTTGATGGACTGTTTGATCCACCAGGCCCCGTAGGTGCTGAGTTTGCCTCCCTTGGAGGGGTCAAAGCGCTCGACGGCCTTCATGAGGCCGATGTTGCCTTCGCTGATGAGATCGAGCAGGGGCAGGCCGAGCCCCTCGTAATCGCGCGCGATCTTCACGACCAACCGGAGATTGGCCTTGATCATGCGCTCGCGGGCGGCGCGATCTCCGGCTTTGATTTTGGCGGCCAACTCGATTTCCTCGGCAGGCGTAAGCAACTGGACCTGGCCGATCTCCCGGAGGTAGAGCTTGATGGCGGTATCGGAATCGTAGCTGCCACGCGGTGTCCGGCTGGCCACAATGGACACGTTCGGTTCCTCGGTCTCTGCGACCGCCGCCTGCGGGGGAGAGGCGGCGAGAGGCATGAATCCCGGCGAGGGGGAAGCGGCGAACGGGGCGGGCCGCCGGTACCGGCCCGGCGCGGGGCGCGACCTGCGTGCGGAAACGGTTCTCGGCCTTCGCTGCTTATGGATTGCTGGCATGGATTGTCTCCTTGGGGGGGCAGACTGGCTTTCTGCCGCCACGACCACCGCCCGCCGAGGATTAGACCGTCCTACCCCAAAAACGTTCTGCCCGGGTTATATCCGCCCCTCCGGGCAGCGTCGCCCCGGAACCCGAGGAGACGCGCTCAGTCCCGATCGCCTCCCCGCGCGATGAGGATCAGGTGCAGGAGTTGGAAGACCGCCGCGACCATCGCCGCCACGTAGGTGAGGGCTGCGGCGTTCAGGACCCGGCTCACGCCCGCTTGCTCGCGGCCGCTGATGAGTCCGAGCCGCAGCAACTGTTCCTTGGCCCGCCGGCTGGCGTCGAACTCCACGGGAAGAGTGACCACCTGGAAAAGGGTGATCACGGCGAACACGCCCACGGCGATCCCGATGATGCTTCTGAGGAAAGGCAGGCCCAGGAACATGCCGAGAACGGTAATCCACATGGCAGCGGAACTGGCAAATTGCGTGACGGGCACCAAGGCCATCCGCAGTTTCAGGGGAGCGTAGGCGGCCTGGTGCTGCAGGGCGTGGCCGGCTTCGTGGGCCGACACACCCAAGGAGGCAAGGGACCGGCCATGGAAGTTCTCCGAACTCAAGAACAGGGCCTTCTTGAGCGGATCGTAGTGGTCGGTAAGGTGACCGGCCACTTCATGAACGCCAATATTCCCGAGTCCGGCGCGGTCGAGAATCTCCCGTGCTGCCTGGGCTCCGGTCGCCCCGCTGTCGGCCGGTTGCCGGACATAGCGGCTGTAGGTGGAGGAGAGCTTGATTTTGGCCCAGAAGCCGAGCAGCAGTCCCGGGATCATCAGCCACCACCACTGGTCGAGAATCATCAAGCCAAGCGTCATCGTTCGCGTCTCCGTATGTCAGTTGGTTCGTTTTCTGCCGTGCGCCGATCGCCGACGCATCGTAGCGCACATTCGAAGCGGGTAAAATGCCAATCAGATCGAAATCCGAAATCGCTTGGTGCGCAGCAGGTTCGGAACGGAGGTGTGGGACGGATTGAGCGCCGCCCGCAGTCCGGACGGGGCGTACTGTCACACCATGTCACACTTCCAGGACCTTCTCGAACTTCGTCAGGTTTCGTGCCGAATTCGTGGTGACCAGGACGACGTCCTCGAGGCGGACGCCGCCGAGCTGCGGGTAGTAGAGGCCGGGTTCGATGGAGACGACGTGGCCGGTCAGGAGGACGTCTGGCGAGGTTGGCCCAATGCGGGGGAATTCGTGGAGATCAAGGCCGATGCCGTGTCCTGTGCCGTGGAAGAAGCCAACGGGTCGTCCGTTGCGGCGGCGTTTGGGGTAGCCTTCGCTGCCGAAGAAGTCCTGGACGGACTCGTGGACCTCGCGGGCGAGTGCGCCGGATTCGACTTTGGCGAAGGCCAGTTCCTGGGCACAGGCGACGGTGTGGAAGAGGCGGCGGACACCTTCGCTGGCGCGGCCTTTGACGACGGTGCGGGAGATATCGCCGTAGTAACCGGTCTTCTGCGAGCGCGGGAAGACGTCGATGATGATGGGGTCGTTGGCGCGGAGGGGGCCGTGACCGGGTTCATGGGGGTCACAGGCCTGAACGCCGCCGGCGACGATGGTATGCAGGGCGATGCCGCCGGCCTGGAGAACGGCGGTGTCGATGGTGCTGCGGAGTTTCTCCGAGGTCAGGGGGGCGCCATGGTGCAGGAGTCGGCCGTTCTTGGCGATCTTCGCGTTCTTGAGGAGGTGCAGGCCTTCGGCAAGACCAACTTCAGCCATCATAAGGGCGGCGCTGATCTTCTTAACCTCTTCGGCGCTCTTGAACTGGCGTTCGGGGAAGAAGAGGCCGTCGCGGACGCGCACCTTGACCTTGAGTTGGCGCAACTGCCGGGCCAGGCCGAGAGGGAACGCCGCGGGCACCACCACCTTCTTCAGCCGCCGCTCGCGGAGGATCTCCCGGATGACGTGCGCCAGGCTCGGGAGGGCGACTCGAGCGCGTCGCAGCCGCTGGAAGTACTGACTCAGCCGCAGGATACGGCAGTGCCGGGCCAGACGCCGGGCGCGACCGAGTTCGAGGTCGCTGACAGCCACGTGGGTGCGCTCCTCGGCGCGCAGGTAAATCACGGGGTCCGGCACGAACATCCGGACGGCGTAGAGCATGTCGGCGTCGCGCTCGCTGTCACCAACCATGAGCAGATTCTCGTGCTTCATGAGATCAACGCGGGTATGGGGACGTGGGGACGGGGTGGGGCGGGCCGGGGCGATGGTCCGGTTGGAGCCACGCCCCGGGCAACGGGCAAGAAGCTGGGCAATTCACGATGCGGTTGCCGTTTGGAAAGCCGAAGTCTAGGCAGGGTGCCTGCGGCCTGCAAAGGGAATTCGGGAGTGCGGCGGATTACTGCAGAACTGTTGGGGCCAGGAAATAGAGGCGGCCGGCCTCAATGCGCGGCAGGTCCACCCCGAGATCGATCTTCAGGGTGCGCGCTTCGCTCCGACCGAAAAGCCGGAAGAGGTTCGAAATGTCAAACGGACGCTGGAAGCGAATCAGATTGGCTTTGGGAACCCCCGCCAGCTTCAGGGCGCGTTCCACCGAAGTGTCGAAGGTGCCGAGCTCATCGACAAATCCGTATTCGAGGGCCTGCTTTCCGGAGAAGATGCGGCCGTCGGTGTAGGTTTCCCACTCGGAGACCAGGGGGTGGGCCTCCTTGCCGGTCCGGGACTGGGCGGTCGCGCGGCCGGTGCGGACGGTTTCCTTGAATCGGGCATGGACCTCCTCCACCAGGTCCTGAACCATGCGTTTCTCTTCGGGCAGGATGTCCTCGGGAAGCTTGTCGCCGCTGAGCATATCTTTGAACTTGCCGCTCTTGAATACCTGGGGCTGGACGCCCACCTTGTTGAGGAGCCCGCGGTAGTTGTAGCCGCGCATGATGACGCCGATGCTGCCGGTGATGGTCAGTTCGTGGGCCACGATCCACTGGCACGGCACGGCGACGTAGTAGCCGCCGGAAGCGGCGAGACCGCCCATGGAGGCCACGACCGGTTTCCGGTAGTCCTGCTGGAATCGGCGGATGGCTGCGCAGATGTCGTCGGAGGCCAGCACTTCACCGCCGGGGGAATCGATCTTCACGATGACGGCGCGCACGCGCTCGTCTTTGCCGGCCAGTTCCAGTTGGTCTTCGATGGAATCCACCAGGTTGTGGCCGGTGCGATCGAAGGCGTCGCCGGTGATGATGCCGGCAATGTCGACAATCGCGACCTTGTGCGAGGCGTGGTGGTTCTCGACCATGACCTCCTCGAATCCCCGGCCGCCGGATCGACCCGCGCCCGGCCCGAGCGCGAGGCCGCCGAGGAATGGCAGGAGCAGCATCCCCACGAACAGAACCACCAACACCCCCGCCAACAAAAGCGAAACCACCATCCAGGTCCGGCCCGAGCCTCGGGGCTTGGCGGACGCTGGTTGAAAGGGAGGAGGCACCGGGGGCAGAACCGGTGGCGTTGTCGGTGCCGCGGGCGCAGGCGTGGTCTCCGGCCGAATCTCGTTCTCCATAGCGATCGCACGCTACCGAACGCCGCGGGCGACGGCAAGATGGATCCCGTACTGCGGTCACCGAACCAGTTGAAGCTCCCGCAGCGCATTGACGAGGAACTGCATGGCGATGGCGGCGAGAAACAGGCCCATCAGGCGGGTCGTCAGGCGGAGGATGATGGGGTTGAGCCAGCGCGCCCCGTGGGCCGACACGGCGAAGATGAGGAAACTGGCGGCACAGACGAGCAGGATGGCGAACAGCAGGGCGATTTCCTGTGTCATGTCGGCGGCCCGACTCCGGAGCAGGAGAACGGTCGTGATCGCTCCGGGTCCGGCGAGCATCGGAACCGCCAGGGGGGTGACGGCAATGTCCTCTTTTTCCGTGCCCGCGATGGTCTCCTCCTGGGTCTCGTGGACGCGGGATCGTTGGGCCCGGAGCATGTCGAGGGCGACGAGGAGCAGGACGATGCTCCCGGCCATTTCGAAGGCGGGAACGGTGATGCCGAAGAACCGGAAGATCCAGTTGCCGGCGAGGGCGAAGACCAGCAGGACCCCGGCGGTGATCACGCAGGCCAACCGCGCCATGCGCACGCGCTGCGCCGGAGGGTCGTTCGGCGTCATGGCCAGAAACGCCGGAACGGTGGCAATCGGGTCCACAATGACGAACAGCGAGCTGGTGGACAGTACCAGAAAGGAAAGGAGGCTCATGGTCCGCAGGGCGCAAGGATGGCGTCGCGCATGCCGTGGATGATTTTTTTCTCGGACGGGCAAGCAGTGGCGAGCACGCCGCCGAGGTGAGCGCGCTGGTCCTCGAGATCCCCGTGGACGAAGTAGTACGGGCAAAGACGCACCCGCCCGGGCATGACGACCACGGCATTCCGTTCGAAGTCGACCCACTGGAAGTCGATGACGCGCGGACACTCGAACCGCTGGAGGACATACGGCGAGGAGGGGAAGCTGGTCAATGCCTTGTCCACCGCCCGGCCCCATTCGGCGGCCGAGAGGTCGGTCCCCACATGGACTCCCCGCGCGCCCCAGGCCTCGGGGGAGTAACCGGAGACCTTGAGGACCAACTGGCGCTCCCGCTGGGAGAGTTCTTTCAGTTGCTGCCAGTCAGCGACTTCCAGTCCGGGGATCCCCGCGTGCGGCGGCAAGGGGCTGGGATCCATCACCCAGGTCTGCGGAACGAGTTCGATCATCCGGTCGAAGAAGGTGGCGCCCATTTCCTGCCGCCAGAAGGCCCGCAGATTCCGGTTCCAGAGCAATGCCAGCAGCAGCTTCTCCTCGAGGTAGCTCTTCGGGGGCGGCGTGAGCCGGATGCGCCGTCGGGCGGCAGCCGCGAACAACCCCTCGGCGGCGGGCACGTGTTCGACGTCGAACAACTCGAAGAAGCGGTAAACCGCTTCGTCCTCGCCCGGCGTGAACGGGGTGGTGTCCCGCACCTGGAAACAGTGGCCGCGGCAATTCAGCTCGCGCGCCAGCCACTCCATCTCGGGCCGGTACATGGCGGATTCCTCGGAGACCACCACCTGGACGCACTGGGCTTCGCCGAAGATCCCCGCAAACCCGTTCAGCATGCCGTCGGTTCCTCCGGCCGTTTCCATGCCGAGTTGAGCGTACACCAGATTGAGCCAGGCGGTCAGGCCGATGCCCCCCGGCACGCTGTCCAGTTCCGTCAGCCGCAAGCCCCGCTCGGTCAGCAGGAGGTCCGGCCGGATGACGCGCGGCAGTTCGTTCTTCAGGCTGGCGGCCCGTTGGATGCCAACGATGGTGGGCGACTTCCCGAGGTCGAGCCAGCCGGCGATCCAGGCGGGCTGCCGTCCGGCAACGCTCAATCGGTAGAGCAGGTTGGCGGCGCGGTAGAACTGCAGCAGCACGCGCCCCAGCGTTTCCAGTTCCTCCCGGACATCCTCGTCGAGGGGGAACGGCTCGGGGGCCACCCGCCAGTCGAGTCCGGCAAACAAGCCGCCAGCGGGGATCTGGTTTCGGACAAACGTGGCCCGATCGATCAGCGATTGTTCCGTTGGCGTGTTGGTTCCCATCGCGATCCGGTCCGGCGACCGTTCTCAGTCGCGTACTTGGCCAGTTCCCAGGCCGATCCACTTGTAGGCGGTCAGTTCCTCCAGGCCCATCGGCCCGCGGGCGCCCACCTTGTCCGTGCTGATCCCGATCTCGGCGCCCATGCCGAATTCGCCGCCGTCGGTGAAGCGTGTGGAAGCGTTCCAATAGACGGCGGCGGAATCGACCGCGTTGAGAAACGCGCGCGCCGTCGTCTCGTTGGCGGTGACAATGCTCTCGGAGTGGGCGGAGCCGTAGTGTTGGATGTGCTCGATGGCCTCCGCCACGCCACCCACCATCCGCACGTTGAGGATGTAGTCGTTGTACTCCGTGAAGTAGTCCTGCTCGGTGGCGTCGCGCACTGCAAGTCCGCCGAGGGCGGAACCCGCCGGCGCCGAGAGAACCGCGCGCGCTTCCGTGTCCACGCGCAGCTCGACCCGTTTCTCGGCGAGCCGCTGCGCGATGCGGGGCAGAAACGCCGCCGCGACGCGGCGGTCGACCAGGAGCGTTTCCATGGCGTTGCAGACAGCCGGGCGCTGGACTTTGGCGTTGAGCACAATCCGCTCGGCCATCTCCAAATCCGCGTCGGCGTCGACGTAGACATGGCAGACCCCCTTGTAGTGTTTGATGACCGGGACGCGTGCGCATTCGGCGACGGCCCGG
>CAYSPU010000169.1:0-13038 GCA_964432995.1 uncultured Verrucomicrobiota bacterium | reverse complement strand
AAGGTGTAATTCGCCATCCGGATGAGATCGGAGTGCCGGAGCATTTCGTGGAAGACCCAGGCGTAGGCCGGGTAAGTGGGATACCGTCCGCCCATGTAGCCCCATTCACTGATGGCGATGGGCTTGGGCTGCGCCGCGAGTTGCGGCAGCAGCCGCTCGTAGTCTTGGTAGTGCTCGAACTTGATGCGAACGTGATTGGCCGCGCGCCGCATCCAATCAGTGATCGCTTCGTTCGGGTCATTCGGCACCTGCCTGGCCTCGGCGAGGCTGAAGTGGGTGTTGCCGTAGTTGTAGTAGTGCTCGCTGATCAGGTCGAAGTTGTTGAAGCAATTCGAGAGCAACGTGCCGGTCCAATCCGCGGGCGAGAAGTAAGCGGGCACCAAATCCGTGCCGAAACTCAACGATTCCTTCGAGCCGATCATGGTGTCGGGCATCGCGCCGCTGGCCAGCAACGTGATCGCGGGGTCAACCTTCCGCATCGCTTTGGCAAACAGGTTATGCTTGAACGCAAACTGCGTAGGCTTCATGGCGCCATACTGGTAGGTGTTCCCCCACATTTCGTTGCCGATGCCCCAGAACTTCACGCGATACGGCTCCGGGTGGCCGTTGGCGGCGCGCTGCTGGCCCATCGGCGTGCTGGCGTCGCCGTTGGCGTACTCGACATACTGCGCGGCGGAGTGCGCATCGCCGAGACCGGCATTCACGGTGATGTAGGGTTCGACCTCCAGGAGTTGGCACAGCGTCATGAACTCGTCCGTGCCGATGTCGTTGGGCTGAACGGTCCGCCAGACCGGGTCCCAAGTTGGCGGGCGCCGGTCCGGGTCGCCGAGGGCATCGCGCCATTCATGGGCCGACACGAAATTGCCCCCGGGGAAGCGATAGACGCCCGAGCGCAGACTCTTGAGCGCGGCGATGGCGTCTGGCTTGAATCCGCTCAGGCTGCCTGCGGGCATCAGCGAGACCGCGCCCACACGGAACGAGCCACGACCCGTGCCGACGATTTCGAACTGGGCGAGGCCGTCGTTTTCCGCTTTGAAGGAGAAGGTTCGTTGCCTGTAGTCCCTGGCCAGTTCGCCGAGCCCAACCACCTGACGCGCGGCGCCGGCGTTTGTGCCCCAGACGATGTGGATCGCGACTTTGGCCGTGGTATCGCCCGCCAGTTGCAGGCGGCCTTCGTAGGTCTGGCCGTGGACGAAACTGAGTCCGGTTTGCCGAATGCCGCGAGGCTCATCGCCGTCGAGTCTGATCCACGGCGAGTGCTCGCCCACAAACGGCTTGTTCGCATCCATCACCACGGAATCCGCGGGGCCGATGGGATTCCAGCGGCCCGGACCGGCCCCGCGTCGCCGGCCGGGTCCAAAGCCGCCAGGGCCGCGCGGGGCGGGATTGGGGTCTTCCGCAGGTTTGGGCTGGACCGCGTAGAAGAACTTCCGGTCATCGAGCATTTCGCTCCAGAGCGCACTGTAGATGAGGCCGCCCGCGTGCTCGATGAACTGGCCGTAAATGTAGGGTGAGATCGGTGGGCCCGTCTGGGAGGCATCAACCTTCGCGACGACGCGCGGCTCGCCGATCGGGGTCTGAGCAGCGACGGAAAGGACAGCCAGAAGGAAGAGGGGAGGGCACAGGACTCTCATGGCATTTGCTCGTTGGAATGTGAGTTCAACGGGGAGGATTGTCGAAATCAAGGCGCGGCGCTTTCGTAGGATCCGGCGGATTCCGGCGGTCCGCCCTTGTAACGGGGGTAGTTGGGATAGGAACAGAGCGGCAGGCGGCGTCCGCCGGCCGTGACCACCAATGTCTTGCCCGGGGCTTCGTTGCGCTCGACCCAGGCAGTGATCAGCGAGGTGCGGTCGAACTGGTTGGGGATCGGGAAAGGCGTCACCTGCTGGCCGTCCCCATTGATGGCGGCGCTCCGGCCGCTCAGTCCGTGGCCGGCCTGCGGGATGACGTAGAACCGGGCGAAAATGTCCACTTGCTCCCGGCCCATGGTGTCGAGCACGGACTGGAAGTAATCGAGCTGTGCGCCGGGCGAGGCCAGGGTGTCGTCGGTCCCGATGGTGACGATCAGCTTGCCACCACGCTGGCAGAAGGCCGAGAGATCGGGGTTGGTCGAGTCGAGCCACTCGGAGATTTGCTCGCGTCGCGGGTTGAGCGGCCCGCCTTCGACGTAGTCGAGCGGGTTTGCCGAGAGGTTCTGCATGAGGAAGCCCGTCACGCCGAGCACACCCAAGTGCGAGTGCACGGGCGCGTTGTCACCGGCTTCCTCCTGTCCACGGAAACGCCGGTCGACGATCAATCCGCTGCCTGCCGGGTCCGTGTTCGGCACCCACATGCCGAACGAGCGCACGCCGTTCGCCAGCGGGGTCGCGAACCGATACCGGCTGTAGACGAATTTCAGCGTCTCGATCTGGCCGTCGGTCAGGCGCGCCTTGGCGGAAGTGTCCGCCGGGTTAGGATCCTTGCCATCCGGGGTGCGGAGGGCCGCCCAGGGATTGCGCATGGGATCGCCTTGTGACATGTCGAACAGCGCGCGCGCCGCCATGTAGTTGTTGATCACGCCGTCGACGAGGCCGTCCAACTGGTCGGCCTGCCGCAGGAACTCGGCTCGGATGGCGTTCGCCTTGGCGCGGGTGACCCAGTTGGACAGCGGCTTTTCCTGGATGCGGATCAGCACGGGGGCCAGCATCAGGCTGGAGAAATTCACGATGGGCACGTCCGCCACAATGCCGTCGTAGTCCGCCGGATATCGTTGGGCGACGGTTAACCCCTCGCGTCCGCCTTGCGAACCGCCGAAGTAGTAGTTGAAGCGGGGGCGTTCGCCATAGACGCGTTCCAGGATGACCATCGCGGCGTCGTGCGTCTTCTTCATCTGCAGGTAACCGAGGTTGCGAATCGCCTCGTCGTGGAGCGCCCAGTCGTCCCCGCCGCCGCCACCGCCTCGTCCAAACCCAGGTCCGCCCAGTCGGCCCATTTGATGGCCTGAGTCGCTGCCGTAGCGCGCGAAGCCCGCCGTGGCCGAACCAGGGCGCTCGCCGCGGAGCATCGGCACCATCCCGTTCATGCCGCCGCCGCCCACTTGGATCGCGCGCCGGCTCCACGTGGCCGGGAGCAGGACGCGGAAGTTGATGGGCTTTCCGTTCGGGTCCTTGGGAGCGATGGCGCCGTCCACCAAGGCGTGAGCGACCGAGTTCTCGGTGGCCTCGATCCAGCGGGGCGGCGACAGCGAGACCCCGCCGACCGGTTCGCCAATGGCGGACGCCGGAATCGCCGTGCCCACTCGTTCCACGGTGACATCCGCGGCGGTGATCACGCGATCATCCGCGGGAGGAGGCAGTTTCGTCCCAGGCGCGGGATTGGCCTCAGCCCCGAGTGCGGCCAACGGGGACATCAGGAGCGCAGCCAGGCACACCGGAGCAAGGGCGGGAACGCCGTGCCGGGTTATCGAGTCATCTCCAGGATTCATGCGACGCAGGTCCGGTCGTCGAGAGTGGTTGATCCTGAGCCCGGGAATCTCATGCAGTAGTCCATCGTGAGATTTCCGGGCTAGGCGCAGGCGGTGAGTCCAAGAAGGTCGGGCAGATTCACGCACGGCCAAAGGAGCGGCAGCACTCACTGGAAGAACAACTGAAGTGTCTCGGCGAGGTAGTGCCGGGCGTTCATCCAGGTGTGGCCACCATCCGTGACCAGGCTCTGGTGCTCGATCTTCTTCGCCTTCAGGTAATCACCGAACGCCACCGCCTGCTGGTAGAGGAAGTCCTCCCGGCCGACACCCAGCCACAGGAGCTTCAACTGCCGATTCGTTGCGTCGGGGTCGGCGGAGAGACGGCCGAAGTGTTTGTCGCAAACCTCGGGAGTCAGGTATGCGCTGTAGGAACCGATCCACGCAAACTTGTCGAGGTTGTTGAACCCGGCGAACAGGGATTGCCCGCCACCGCGCGAGAATCCGGCGATCGCGCGGTGTTCTCGGTCTGGATGGACGCGGTAGTTGGCCTCGACGTAGGGGATGATGTTCCCAACCAATTCATCCTGGAAGACCTTGTACATGTCGGCCGCCTGGGGCGAATTCGGCATGGGAGTGCCCATCATCATGTTGCCGTAGGGCAGCACGATGATCATCGGCCGGGCCTTCTGTTGGGCGAGCAGGTTGTCGAGAATGAAGTTGGCGCGACCCGCCTTGAACCAAGTCTCCTCGGTGTCCGTCGTGCCACTGACCAGGTAGAGCACCGGGTAACGGTCGGTGCCGGTTCGGTATCCCGGTGGCGTGTAGACGATGAGAGGTCGGGTGCGGCCCAGGGTTTTCGAATCGTAGTAGCCGTAAGTCAGCTCGCCGTGCGGGACATTCTGGATCGCGTGAAGCGACGGGGGGTCGCCGGGGATGTCCACAAGACTGGCCTTGAACCGCTCGTTCGGGAATAGGTCCTGGTTGTTGGGATCGGCGACGCCGACACCGTCCACGACGAAGTTGTAAGGATAGAGGTTGGGTTCAACCGGTCCCACGGTGATGCTCCACACGCCGTTCGTGTCCACGGTGAGGAGTCGGTTGCTTTTCAGGAATTGCGCACTCAATTCCACCTTCTTCGCCTGGGGCGCCCGGAAGTTGAAGGTGACCTTGCGGTCGGGATGCACGACCGGCGACTGGATTTGCGGGGGACGGGGGGCTTGGGCGTGGGCCGCGACTGCGAAGGAGAGGCTGTAGGCAGCGGCGATGGCGGCAAGGTTTCTTGCTTTCATATTTCAGGTGTGCCTGGACGGGACGAGGTTGCCAGAACCGCACCTGCCAGCAACAGGCTGACGGGGGCGAAGGTCCGTAGCGAGGAGGATGCCTTCATGGGAGTGGGGTCAGGAGGTCGGAGACGCGAGCTGCTTCCGCCGCTCGGCGAGTTCGTTGGCCATCCGGATGGTCGTGTGCTTGGTGAGGGGATACGCGATCAGGAGAACGGTGCAGATGGCGAAGAGCACCCCCACCGAGATCCCGCTGTTGAAGCGGTAACCGGCGACGGCCTCCGGCGCCGACGGCAGTTGCGTGTCGTAATGGAAGAAGCCGGCCATGATCCAGAGGAACGAGGCGGAGCCGAGCGCCAGGCCGGATTTCAGCGCGAAACCGATCGTGGCAAACACCATTCCGGTGAAGCGGCGTCCGGTCTTCCATTCGGAATAGTCTGCCACGTCGGCGAAGATCGCCCAGGTGAGGGGGATCGTCGGCGCGTAGACAACGGAAATGAACGCCGTCAGCCCCATCATGCCCCAGGTGCTGGTGGGGGGGAGAAGATAGAAGGCCAACGTACCCAAGGTCGCCAGCGCAAAGCCGCTGGCGGACACGGCCTTCTTGCCAAAGCGACGCGCCAGCGACGGCGACAACAGAATGACGAGGATCGTGAGGCCGGTGCCGAGCATGTTGATGATGCTGTTGAACACGTCGGCGACGTTCGAGCCGGCCAGGTCCGCGCGTGTTCCGTGGACGATGTAGCCCAGGGTCTCGAGAATCCCGCCCCGCGATTCGGCGCCGGCGGCGGCGACCAGGCCGAACTGCTCCACGAAGTCGAACATCGCCGCCTTGTCCGCGTAGTGGTGGTAGTAGTTGTAGAGCGCCCCACCGCGGAACGAGAGGATGGCGAAATGCACCAGGGTCCAGAAGAACATGATCTTCCACGGTCCGTTCTTGAGCAGGTCGAGGAAGTCCTGCCTGGGGGAGGACTTCTCGGTGCGTGGGGGCAGGATGCGCTCCCGGGTGGTGGCGAACGTGAACAGGAACAGGACCAGGCACACCGCCGCCCAGATGGTCATCGTCATGCGCCAGCCGTAGGCCCGGTCCTGCCCGATGGCGAACTTCGCCACGAGGGGCAGCGTGAATCCACCGACGATGAACTGGGCCGCGTTCACGGCGACGAACCGATACGAGTTCAGTTGGGCGCGCTCGTTGAGGTCGCCGGTCATGACGCCGCCGAGGGCCGCGTACGGCATGTTGTTCATCGAGTAGATGGTCATCAGCATCGTGTTCGTGATCGCCGCATACGCCACCAGCGCGGCCGTGCTCCAACCTTTCGGCGTGGTGTAGGCGAGGACCATGATGACGGCCCACGGCACGGCGGTGAACAGGATCCACGGCCGGAACTTGCCCCAGCGCGTGTTGGTGCGGTCGGCGAGGATGCCGACCACGGGATCGGCGACCGCATCCCACAAGCGCGGCCACAAGAGAATGGCCGCCGCCGCCCCGGCGCTGAGACCGAAGGTGTCCGTGTAGAAATTGAGCTGGAACAGCACCATCGTCATGAAGACGAAGTTCGCGGCGGCGTCGGCGCCGCTGTAACCCGCCTTCTCGACGAACGAGAGTTTTTGGGGGGCGTTGCTCATGGGAAACGCGGACACTCAACGGTTGGATGCGCCTGGGGAAGCCCTGAGGTAGGGACGCTCGGCCCGGGCGTCCACAAAGAACGTGCGCCTCGGTGTGCTGCTGGCGGACGCGCGAGGCCGCGCGTCCCTACCTGCTGCGGACGGTTCATGGAAAGCTCGGCCCCCCCAAGGGTGCACGCGTGTTGAGGCCATGGACCCGCGGAAGGTAGGGCGCGCTCTCCGCAGCGCGCCGGAAACAAGTGGTTCAGGCGCACACTCTTCCGGCGCCCTCGGAGAGGTCGCCCTACCTGATGGTTTCATGGAAAGCCTCGGCATACAACAGTTGGATGTGCAGGGGTCCATGGACCTGTCCGAATCGCCCTCACCCGGCTACGCCACCCTCTCCCCCTCGGACGGGAGAGGGTCGGGGTGAGGGGGTTGGAATCATGCACCGGTTCATGGAGGGAGACACTTAAGGCGTTACTGTCAGGACAACCTTCTGCAGGTCCGCATCACGCGATGAATTTCCGACCATGACCTCGAACTCGCCGGGTTCGACCACGTACTTCATGTTCACGTCGTAGAAGGCCAGGGAGGCGGGCGTGATTTCGAGGGACACAGTCTTCGTCTCGCCCGGCTCAAGCCAGATCTTCTGGAAGCCCTTTAGCTCCTTCACCGGGCGGGTGACGGAGCTGACGCGGTCGCGGAGGTATAGCTGAACGACCTCCGCGCCCGCGCGCGGGCCGGTGTTGGTGACGTCCACCAGCACACGCGTCGAGCCGCGGCGCGGGATGCGCTTCTTGGCGAGCCGGACGTTCCGCAGCGTGAACGTCGTGTAACTGAGGCCGAAGCCAAACGGGAACAACGGCGACACGTCGTCCCAGAGGTAGCCGCGGCGCGCCGAGGGTTTGTGGTTGTAGAACACCGGCAGATGGCCGACGGACCGCGGAATGGAGATGGGCAGCTTGCCGGCCGGGTTCACGTCGCCAAACAGCACGTCCGCCACGGCGCGGCCACATTCCTGGCCGAGATACCAACACTCGAAGAGGACGGGCACGTGTTGCGCGAGGTGGTGGATGGACAGCGGCCGGCCGTTGAAGAGGAGCACGATCAGCGGCCGGCCCGTGGCGAGCATCGCCGTCACGAGTTCGTCCTGGCGGCCGACCAGATCCAGGCTCGGGCGGTCCCCCAGGTGTGCGCGCCCCCACGCCTCGCGCGAGGTCTGCTCGTTGCCGCCGATGGCCAGGACGATTACGTCCGCCTGCTTGGCCACCTCCACGGCTTCGGCGATCTGCCGGCGATCTTCGGCGGGATCGCTGGCGACCACTTCATCCTGCTGCCACGAGCCGCCAACCGTGATCTGGCAGCCTTCGGCGTGGAGCACCCGCACGCGGTCGCCCACCTTGTCTTGGATGCCTTCCAGCACCGTGACGTTGTGTTTCGGCAGGCCGCTGTAACCGCCGAGCAGCCGACGGTGGGCGTTCGGCCCGATGACGGCGATGGTCTTCAACCGCGCCGGATCGAGTGGGACAAGGTTGTTCTCGTTCTTCAGCAAAGTGATGGTCTCGCGCGCAGCCCGGAGTGCGAGTGCGCGGTGCGCGTCGCAGCCGACAACCCGGTCCGCCTCGTCCGGGTCGACATAGGGGTCCTCGAACAGGCCCATCCGGAATTTCCAGAACAGCATGGGCGCGACGAGATCATCCAGTTGTTTCTCCCGGAGCACACCCTTCCGGACGAGTTCGGCCAAATATCGATAGCAGTCCGGTTCCGGCAATTCGATGTTCACTCCCGCCTCGACCGCGAGCTTGCAGGACTCCTTCTTATCCCTGGCGACGAAGTGGCCGTGCGTATCGGGTCGATAGCCGAGTTCCCAGATGGCGTAGTAGTCCGAAACCACAAAACCTCTGAAACCCCACTCCTTCCGCAGCACGTCGCGCAGCAACCATCGGCTGGCGTGCGAGGGAATGCCGTCAATCTCGTTGTAGCTGGCCATCACACTGACCGCTCCCGCCTCGCGGAGCACGTCGCGGAAAGGATGCAGGAACGTCTCGCGCAGCACGCGCTCGGAGACGTTCGCCGGCGCGCAGTTCTGGCCGGACTCCGGCTGGCCGTGGGCTGCGAAGTGTTTCAGCGTGGCCATCACGCGTTTCTTGTCCTGGAACGTCGCGTCGCCCTGGAACCCCCGCACCGCGGCGATGCCGAGCCGCGTATTGAGATAGGGATCCTCGCCGTAGGTTTCCTCGACCCGGCCCCAGCGCGGATCCCGCGCCACATCCACTACCGGCGTGAGCGCCTGGTGGGCGCCCCGCACGCGGGCTTCGTAGGCCGTCATGGCGAACAGGGCTTCGACCAGGTTGGGATTGAAGGTTGCCCCCAGTCCGATCGGTTGCGGGAAGTTGGTGGCGTCACGCGCGGCGTGGCCGTGCAGGCATTCCTCGTGGAAGACGACCGGGATGCCCAGCCGGCTGTTTTCCAAGAAGAACTTCTGGATGGCGTTGGTCAGTTCCGCCATCTGGCGGGCGGTGCGGCCCATCCAGGGCGCTGCGGCCGGCGCGCCCGCATCGCTGGGGCGCCCCACCTGGCCGAGGCCGAGGCCCTTCTTGAACGCGGCCCTGGCTTTGGCGGGATCGAAATTGCCCTCGGCGTCCACCAGCGTCTGCGCCTTCTGTTGCCAGACGCAGACCATCTGGGTCGCCTTCTCCTCGAGCGTCATCCGACGCAGAAGGTCTCGGACGCGTTTGTCCGGCGACAGGGTGGCATCCTTATAGGGCGGAGGCGCCGGCCTGGTTTTGCGTTTGCGTGCGGATGGCTTCATGGGTGTGTTTGCCGCTCATTGCGGGGGCCAGATGCGAAACTCCCCGCTGCAATGCAGCAGCCCCAGCAGGTACAGCATGCCGTCGTAGTAGCGGTGCGGGCCCGTGGGAACGGGAGTATTCCAGAGCTCGTCGACAAAACGTCGGGCGCGCGGCTGGGTGGCGGCGAGGCTGGCCACCGCGTTCATCGCCACCAATCCTGCGGTGTGGTCGCTGCCGAGTCTCTTGCCGTCGAGCGTGAAACGGTTGCCGTAGGTGCCCAAGCCCTGCGTGGCGAAGAAGCCCTGAAGACGATCACTGAGCTCCGGCTGCCGAGGGTCTTTGGCCCACCATGCCCAGTCCACCGACCAATTCATCGCCGTGCGCCAGGAGTCGTATTGAAAGTCGGCGCTGCGCGGATTCCAGGGGGCGGCCCAGGGTGTCCCGTCGAAATTGGCGTAATCGGGGGCCAGACCTGTTTGCGGATGGGTGGTCCGGTGAAAGAAGTCGCGGCTGGCCTGGGCCGCCTCGGCCCAGAAACCGCGGTCGGCTTCGGGTCCCCAGCGCGCCCACAATTCGTAGAAGGCCGGCAGTTGGTACGACGGATCGGTGTGGTTCCAGTTCACGACATCGGGCGTGAACCGAACCAGCTTGTGGTCCGGTTCAAAGATCGCCCCGGCGGTCATCCGGCCGCGCACGGTCTCGCCGGTAATCGGCAGGCGATGGCGCAGGTGGGTGAGCAAACGGTCCGCCTCCGCGCGGTAGTGGTCAATGCCGGCGCCATTGCCCCAACGGCCCGCGGCGAAGTAGAGCGAGGTGGCAAAGTACTCCTCGCCGTCGGGTGCAGGCATTTCATCGTTCGGCGCCCCGTTCGTCTTCAGGGACCAGGAGAAATAGCCGTAGGCAGGGTGGTTAGAGGTGCCGTGATACATGTACGACTTCGCCCAATTCCACAGGGCATCGAACTCGGCTTTCCGGTCCAGTTGCACGGCGATCATCATGCCGTACGACATGCCTTCGGAGCGCACGTCCCGGTTGTTGATGTCGTGGATGTAGGCCAGGAGGCCATTCGCATTGGTGCCTGCGGGAAAATAGACGGCCTGCGAGCGGGGGTCGCCCCAGAACAACTGCTGGAACGTGGCATGAACCCGGTCTGCGACCTTCTGCGGCGAGTGTCCGGCCTCGACGAAGAGATTACGATATTGGCCGGTCAGGAACGCGCCCTTCTCGGGCTCGCCGGCGAGGGCGAGGGGAGCCGACGGCAGGAAGGAACCCGCGCAGGCCAGGAGCGCAAGCAGGGGGCCGGCAAGCCGGATCGGAGAGAGACGGTTGGCTGAATCGTTCATCGAATCCACTTGCCGCGGCTTGTCACCGCTTGACTACCTTCTCGCGCTGGCTGGGGCGAGCGGTTTCTTCCTGGTTGGCTTGGTAGTCTTAGGACGGCCTCCTTCATGGGGCCTCCGCTTTCATCAGGCGGATGTCATACACGCCACCGACCCAGGAACCGGGCTGAGCGGAGAACTTGATCGTGATCCGGCCGTCCGTCGCGGCGCCAAGCACCTCGGTGGGGATGGGATAGCGCTTCTCGAGGTACTGCCCGGGCTCGGGGACATTCAGAGACTCCGAGCCGATGGGCACGCCGCCGGCCTGAATCACAAAGCTCTTGTTCCGTTCTTCTCCCCAATAGGTCACGGACACTTCAACCCGCTGTTCACCTCGAGTGTTGAAGGTGTACTGGAACCACTCGCCCCGACGCCAGCGGCGGCCTTCACGCAACCCGGTGTCGGAGTTCTCGCCGAGAAAATCATGCTCCACCTCGGACTGCTGTTCGCCCACGGCGACCGCGTCGAGCGTGGCGGCATCGCGGGCTTGCTTCGCGCGTTCCTGGGCGGCGAGACGCTCCCGTTGGCTGGCGACGGCTTCCCGGGTCGTGAGTTGCCAGTACATCTGGTAGCGCGAGTCGTGCAGACGGAAGAACGGCAGGAGCGGCAGTCCCTCGGCGGCTTCAGGAACCACCACCCCCGTGAGGCGAAAACGCATCGGCCCCGCCGTGGTGTCGGGCTTGACGTGGCCCGGCAACTCGTCGGCACTGGCGAGGAGGACGGGCACCTGGTCCAGCGGAACCATCGGTCCGCTCGCCACGTGCCCCATGCGCGAGTCGTTGGCGCGCAGACCGGTTAGGCTGTTCGTGCCGGCGGGCGAAACGAGCACAATGGGACCGTGCAGCAGCGCCACCCAGTCCGAACCATCCGGCAGACGCTCGACCGTGGTGTGCATGGGTAACTCGATCTCGACGCGATCGCCGTCGCGCCATTCGCGGGTCAATGCCACGTAGGAAGAAGGTGTGGAAGCCGTCTTCACTGCCTCGCCGTTGACGCGCGCAGCGAAGTCGTTGGTCGCGACCCAACCGGGGTGACGGAGATGGAGGGTAAACGTCGAAGGCTTGGGCAGTTGGAGGATCAGGCGCGTCCGTGGTTCGTCGGGGAACTTCGTTTCCTGCCGCAACGTCAGGCCGAGGTGTGTCGCGGTGACTTCGGAGGGGATGAACAGGTTGACGTAAAGACCATTTGTGGCCTGCGCGTAGATGAACTCGCCGAACCTGCCGGGGTTCTCCATGCCGGTGCCCACACAGCACCAGAAACCCTTCTCCGGCTGCGAATAGACCCGGTAGTGCGCCGGACGGATGGGCGTGAAATAGACGTAGCCGGGCACCGTCGGGTGAATCGAAGCGAGGATATGGTTGTAGAGCGCGCGCTCGTAGTAATCGGCGTAGGCCGCCTTGGGATTGCTGGCGAACAACTGCTCCGTCAGTCGGAGCATGTTGTAAGTGTTGCAGGTTTCCGGACCTTCGCGGTGTTCGACCATCCTCCGGAAGTCCTTGGGATCATTGAAATGCTCGGAAACGCTGTTCCCGCCAAAGGCGACACTGCGCTGGCCGGTGACATTCTCCCAGAAATAGCGCGCGCCGGAGTCGGCCTCCCGGTCGCCGGTGAGCGTGGCGATGCGTTCGAGGCCGACGACCTTGGGGATCTGCGTGTTGGCGTGCTTGCCCGTGAGCGGATCCTGATGGTGCATCAACGGATCGAGAACGGCCTTGTGGTTGAAGCGGCGCGCCAGGGCCAAGTACTTCGGATCGCCGCTGATGACGCAGAGGTCCGCGAGCACCTCGTTCATGCCGCCATGCTCCTGACCGAGCATGCGCTGCATTTGCTCCTCCGAGAGGGTCGCGACCAGCGTGTCGCACCAGTCGCCCAGGCGGAGGAGCACTTGGCGGGCCTGGTTGTTGCCGGTGAGGAGCCAGGCGTCACGCAAACCGGCGAACGTCTTGTGGAGGTTGTACCATGGTACCCACTTGCGATGCACCGCCTCGACACGACCGGCGGCAACGGCCTTCCACAACTCGGCGCTGCCGGGCACGCCGCCGAGGTAGCCGTCAGGGGAGGCCCTCTGGCAGCGATCCAGTTCGCCAAGCATATAGTCGAGCCGGCGGCGCAATTCGTTCGCGGGGGTGTCGGCGCCGGAAGCGATCATGGTGGCCAGCGCGGAGAGATAGTGGCCGGCGGTGTGGCCATCCAGACCGCTGCTCTCCCAATTCCCATAGGGCCTGGCCTTTGGCTCCAACCCGGCCTCGCGAAAGAACGGTGCCAGCAGGCGATCCGGATCATGCGCCAGCAGATAGGCGCGGTTGACTCTGACGGCGTCGGCAAAGGGGCCATCCAGCAACCGGACCGAGGACAGGGGGGCCGGTTGGGCCGGCTGCGGAATTCGGGGTGGAACTGGACGCCGACAAAGAACGGATGGTCGCGCAGTTCCATGATCTCGACCAGCTGGCCGTCTGGCGAGATGCCGCTGGCGATCAGGCCGGCCGCTTCGAGTTGCGCGCGGTAGTCGTTGTTCACTTCGAAGCGGTGACGGT
>CAYSPU010000168.1:0-13067 GCA_964432995.1 uncultured Verrucomicrobiota bacterium | reverse complement strand
AGGGCGCCGTAGGTCAGGAGCGTGGTGTGGTCCAGCGCATCGGTGTAGCTGGCGAGGTGTCCTTCGGGGTCATAGGCGAAGCGGAGGGTTCGTTCCTGTCCATCGGCAGATCGGGAGGCGGCGAGGAGTTGGTCGTTCGAGTCGTAGGCGAAGGTGGAGACGGAACCGAGGGGATCGGTGACCCGGGTGATGTTGCCGCGGTCGTCGTATTCCCAGTGGGTGACGTGGCCGAGGCGGTCGATGGTGGTTTCGCGGCGGGCGGCGAGGTCATGGACCCAGGACGTGTTGTGACCGAGAGCGTCGGTTTGCTGGTGGAGTCTTCCGGCGGAGTCATAGTCGTTGCGGAGGATCACGACGCCGCGGGGATCGATGACGGTGAGAAGCCGGTGGTCGCTGTCGTAGGTGTATTGGGTGCGGCGATCATCGGGGTCGATGGCGGCGGCGAGGTTGCCCTGGGTGTCGTATTCGTAGGCGAGGCGGCGGCCGGCGGGGTCCCGGATTTCGTGGATGCGGCCGGAGGCATCACGGTCGAAGACGACCGAGAGGCCGCGGGAGTGGGTGATGCCGTTGGTGGTGAAGGTGAGGGTATCGCCGCGGGGATCGGTGATGGCGCGCAAGCCGCGCTCTTCGTCCAGGAAGAGAATGGTCCCTTCCGGGGTGGTGAGGCGGAAGCTGTGGGGGTCGAAAAGGTGGAAGGTCTCGAGGTCGAGGAGAGCGGCAAGACCGGAGTAGCCGTCCACGAGGGCGTCGGCGGGGCCGTCGATGGCGAGTTGGGCGCGGGTGCCGGGGAGGTTGGTGAAGGCAAGGCCGGCCCATTCGATGGGGTAACCGAACTGCGAGGCGGGTTCGGGGCGGGCTTCGAACTGGAGCGAGCGATCGCCGGGCAGGGTGACCGTGACACGGTGGGCGCGGGTTGGCGTGAGGGCGTACCAGACTCCGAGGTGATGTTGTTCCCAGCCTTCTCCCAGCGGGCCATTCTTCTGGAGGCGCACGTTGGCGAGGTCGAGGGCCCAGCCGTGGCCGAAGTCGCCGTTGAGGCTGACGGCGGTGCTGTCGTAGGAGCGTCGGATGCGGATGGGGAGTCCGGCGATCGGGAGGGTGAGGTCGTCGCAGGAGAGGCGGCAGGCGCCGATTTTGGCGCGGCCATCCACGATGACGGTGATCCGGGTGAAGGACGAGGAGCCGGCGAGATCGACGGTGGAGAGGGCGAGGTCGTAGATGCCGTTGGGGAGAAGGGTGGGATCGAAAGTGGCGAGCGGCATTTGGTCGACGTTGTCGGTTCCGGTGGCGAGGGTTCGCCAGGTGGCGCCTACCGGTTCGTCGTCGGCGGAGGCGTCCGCGGACGAGTCCGCGGCGCGCCATCGATAGGCGACCTGCCAGCCGGCAAGGATGGGGGAGTTGACGGTTCCCACGACGGGGGTGGGTTGGGTGACAGCGGCGTCGGCCTCCGGGGAGAGGATGGTGGCGACGGGCGGGGCGTTGGCCTCGAGGACGTGGACGGCGCACTGATCGCGGGTGGTGGTAAGGCCGTCGGTGGCGGTGAGTTCGAGTTGGTAATCGCCTGGCGCGGAGAAATGGGCGTGCCAGAGGCCGTTGAGCGAAGTGAGACTGACCTCGCCCGGGCCGGAGAGCGGGGTCCACCAGTGGCGGACAGTGCCGTTGGGGAGTCCGTCATCGCGGACGGTGCCGTTGAGGGTGGCGGTGGTGGAGATGGCGACGGTGAGGTCGGGGCCGGCGTCGACGGTTGGGGGTTGGTTGACACCGTCCAGGACGGTGACCGCGACGTCATCGGCGGTTTGGGCTTGGGAATCGAGCGCGGTGAGGCGGAGGACATAAGTGCCCGGGGCGGTGAAGGTGGCGCGAACAACCGGGGTGTCGTTGCCGGGTTGGAAGGCGACATCGCCGGGGCCGCTGACTTTGGACCAGGTGGTGGTCATGGGCCAACCGGCGGGCAGGCCGTCGTCTTGGCAGAACCCGGTGAGGACGGCGGGAGCGGGGCGGGTGACGGAGATATCGGGCCCCGCATCGACGAGTGGTGGTTGGTTGGTGGGGGAGTAGACTTCGACTTGGAGTTGATCGACGGCGCAGCGCTGGCTGTCGGTGACGGCGAGTTGGAGGGTGTAGAGTCCGGGGATATGGAACTGGGCGTGGGTGGCGGGGGCGTTGGGGTTGACGAAGTGGACGCGGCTGGGGCCGTCGAGGGCGAGCCATCGGGCGTGCAGGGGTGAGCCGGCGGGTTGGCCGTCGTCGGTGGCGGTTCCATTCAACGTCAGGGCGGTGGAAACCGGGACGCGGGCATCGGGGCCGGCGTCGACGATGGGCGCGAGGTTGGTGAGCAGCGGCGGGGGCGCGTCGCCGCTGAAGACGACGGCAAGGACATCGGCGCGCGCGGTGAGTTGGCCGTCGTTGACGACCAAGCGGAGGAGATGGGTGCCGGGTGTGGTGAAGGTCACCCAACTATCGAGGGCGGTGGCGTCGCTGAACAACACGTCTCCGGGGCCGCTGGCCAGGGTCCAGCAGTGGAACGTTTCTCCGTTAGGTCGATCGTCGTCCAGGATCTGTCCGCACAGTTGGGAGGGGACGCCGACGATTTGGTTGTAGAGGGTGTAGCCCGGATGCGGGTAGGGCTCCTGGTTGCGCGGTAGAACGGTGATGGTGAGGTCGTCGGCGGCGCTGAACTGGCCGTCGTTGGCGGCGAGGCGGAGGACGTAGACACCTTCGCCGGGGAAGGTGACGCTGGACTGGGGCGAGTTGGGCTGGGTGAAGTTGACGTCGGCCGGGCCATGGACCAGGGACCAGAGGCAGTGAACGTCGGTTTCCGCGGGCAGGCCATCGTCCAGGACGGATCCGATGAGGGTGAGCGATTCGCCGAAGCCGATGGCCTGATCGGAGCCGGCGTCGACGGTGGGGGGTTCGTTGCCTTGCACTTGGACAACGACCTCGTCGAAGGCGGTGAGATCGGAGTCGGAGGCGGTGAGGCGGAGGACGTAGGTGCCGGTGGCGGGGAACCGGACGGAGGTGGCGGCCAGTTGTGGCGCGCTGAAGGTGGCGGCGGCCGGCCCGCTGATCTGCGTCCACTCGAGGAGGAGTGCGGCGTCGGCGGGGAGGCCGTCGTCGGTTACGGAGCCGCGCAGTTCGAGGGATTCGTCGGCGGGGATGGCGAATTCCCAGAGGGCGATGTTGTTGACGGGAGTGCTGCCGGCGCGGGACAACGCGCCGGCGACGTAGATGCCGCTGGCATCGGCGAGCAACGAGTTGACGGTGCCCCGCACGCCGAAGTCGGTCCGGGTGCCGAGGGGAGACCAGAGGAGACCATCCCAGCGGGCGACGCGGAAGGTGGTGCGGTCGCCGTTGCCGTAGAAGCTGCCGCCGGCATAGAGGTGGCCGCCGTGGACGGCCAGGGCGCCGACGGTGTTGTCGGCTCCAGGCCCGAGCGGGTGCCAGGAATTGCCGTCCCAGCGGGCGACGTTCTTGGCGGCGGCACCGCCGGCGTGGGTGAAGTTCCCGCCGACGTAGAGTTGGCCGGCAGCGTCGAGGGCGAGGGACATGGCGACGAAATTGACGCCATTTCCGGTGAGGCCCTCGCCGAGGGGGAGCCAATCGGTTCCGTTCCAGCGGGCGATGTGGCGGGCGGGGCCGAGGGGGGTTGGCATCACGAACTGGCCGCCGGCGAAGACGTCGCCGTTGGGGCTGACGGCGAGGCAAGTGACGATGGCATGGCTGGCGTTCCGCTGGGGGTCGTTGGGCAGGGGATAGTCGCGGAGGTCGACGATTCCCTGGTTGAGGGTGTGCCAGCCGTCGTGGTCCCAGGCGGCGACCCCGTAGGCCCACGGGAGATCGGGAAAGGAAAGGGCCGAGGCGTTGGTGGGTTGGAAGGTGAAGAAGCCGCCGATGTAGATGCGGTCGGGTGTGGTGGTGATGACGCGGGCGTGGTTCCCGTAGTTTTTGAAGACCCACGATTCCCACTGACTGCCGGTCCAGTGGGCGGTCATGTCCCAGTAACCGTCGCTGACCGTATCGAGTTCCTTGAGGTCGCCGGCGACGTAGGCCTCGGTGCCGCGCGCGGCGATGGCGTCGAGGTTCTCGGTGCAGAAATCGGCGCCGTGGCATTCGTGCACGACGTAGTTGATGTGGGTGCCGAGGATCGTGGGCAACCAGAGCGGTCGGGGATCAAAGAGCGCGTGCCAGGATTGTCCGTCCCAACGCGCGCTGGAACGGGCCTCGATGTCCCCGGCGGTGCAGAAGTTGCCGGCGGCAAAGACATTCGTCCCGCCCCCGGCCAGGCAGTTGTTACCGACCATCCCGTCGAGGCCGGGTTGGCCGATGGCCGCGTTCCAGTGATCGACCGCGAGCAACGAACGGCTGAGGGAGAGATGGGCATCGATGGGTTGATGTACATCCGTGCGGAGTCGGGTGGGCTGTGGGATGGTCAACGTGACATCAGGACCGGCGTCCACCACGGGCGGGAGGTTGCCGAGGTAGACGTTCACCACGGCTTCGTCCGTGGCGGTGAACTCGTGGTCGCGGGCGGCGAGTTGCAGGCGGTAGCGACCGGGTTGGGAAAAGGTGGCCGACGTCCGTGGTTGGTGCGGGAGCGCGAAGTGGACTTCGCCCGGTCCCTCGGTGCAGGTCCAGGTGATGGTGAGCGGGGAAGTGGAGTCGGCGGGTTGGGGGTCATCGGACACCGTGCCCTCCAGCAGGAGGGTGTTGGCCCGGCCGAGGACGAGGTCGGGGCCGGCATCGACCCGCGGGGGCTGGTTCTGTTGAGGGTCGAGGACGATCCAGGAGGTGGTGGCGGAAACGGTGAGCTCACCATCGCTTCCGGTGAGATCGAGGTGATAGGTGCCGGCGACGGGGAACGTGGCCGTGGTGTTGGTGGCGGAGGGGTTCTCGATGGCAACGGGAGCGGGGCCGTCGGCCTGTGACCATCCCGCATGGATTTGGCCGCTGGGGGTGCCGTCGTCGGAGACCCAGCCGGTGAGTTCGGTGATCTGGCCGGCAGTGGCCAGTCGGTGCGACGCGACGTGGACGACCGGGGGATCGTTGACGGCGGCGATGGTGAGGGGGACGGTCATCGCCGGTGAGGTCAGGACACCGTCGCTCACGCGGAACGTGAACTGGTCGATGCCGAAGAAGTCCGGGTTGGGGGTGTAGCGCACGACATGCGGAGTGGAGGGCAGGGGATCGGTTGACGGCGTCGTGTCGACCCACTCGAGGGTGCCGTGGCCGGGCAGCGCGAGGAGTTCGAAGGTCAGCGGGTCGCCTTCGACATCGGCTCCGCTCAACGGCAGGTCGACGGGGGTGTCTTCGGCCGTCGTGGCCGAGAGGGGATCGGCGATCGGCGCATCGTTGACCGGGACGATGGTGATGCGGACCGCAGCCGAGGCGGTGAGGCTTCCGTCGCTGACCTCGAAGGTGAACTCGTCAGGGCCGTTGTAGTCCGCGGCCGGTTCATAGCGCAGATGGGGGGCGGTGCCGACCAACTGACCGTGGGCGGGCGGTGTGGTGACGGCGAACGCGAGGGCATCAAGGTCCGGGTCGGTGGCGCGGAGGAGGATGGAGACCGGATTGTCTTCGGCGGTCGAGACTTCCTCAGCGAAGGCGACTGGTGGGTTGTTTGGTTGACTCACAGTGATGGTGACGTCGTCCGAGGCGCCGAGTTCGCCGTCGCTGGCCGTCAGGCGCAGGGTGTAGGTGCCGGGTTCGACGAATTCAACCGAGGTCGCCGGATCCTGGGGATCGACGAATTGGACGGCGGCGGGGCCCGCGACGAGGCTCCAGAGGATGTCCAACTGGCCGTGGGGCTGGCCGTCGTCGGTCACCTGTCCGGCGAGCGTCAGGTGGCCGGGTTCGACGAGGGTCCGGTCCGGGCCGGCGTCGACGCGCGGGGCTTCGTTCGGTTCGGCGCAGGAGGTGAAGCCGAGGAAACGCGCGGAGATGCGGTTGCCGCCGGGCAGGTCGTAGGAGAGGAGCACGACCCGCGCGAAAGCGGAGACGTGGTAGGCCGCTTTCTCACCGTGACCGCGGGTTGCGTCCCAGGCGGGGACGACCAGTTCCTGGCCGAGCAGGGCGTCGAGGGCATTGCGGATGTGGCGGCTGTTCGAGAGACCCGGTTTGGCTCGGACCCAGTCGCCGATGCCGAGTTGGTGATCGGCGGGATCATCGGGATTCACGTAGGTTTGGGCGTTACCGGGCGGTGTCAGACTCTGGAGCAAGGTGGGCGTGTTGGGGCTGCCGGACCAACTGAGCCAGCCGAATTGGCCTGGCCCCTGGCCGTTGAGAATGTCCGGCAGGACCGAGTTGGGGGCGGCTGCAGAGAGGGTTTGATGGGCGAGGGCAATCGGGTAGAGATCGCAGGCCGCGGACACCGGGAGCGCCCGGAGCAAGGCCAGCAGGCAAGCCAGCGGGAGAATCCTCCGCGGCAGAAGTCCGCGTGCCGGGCCACGGAGCCGTCGCCGTCCCGAGAGGCGGGATGAGTTTGCGCGGACTCTCGATGGGAAGAGCGAACGCCGACTCGGTTCGGCGGCGGCGGGATTCAGGGTGATGGGGACAGGGACGGGTGCGGCGTGGGTTGCAGAGAAGAGGCGGTACATGGCATGCGGAATGGTTGACGGTTCAGTCCTTGGTTCTGAACGTGCGGCCGCTCCTTGGGGTCGCGATCGTGTTCACGCCTCCTTTCGCGTGAACGTTCGCCCTCTAGCACGCTCTTCGCCGAGACGTCAATCAAGAAACGCGAAAGATTCTCCGGTTCGGCTACAAGCCGGCGCTCCGGAAGGCGGACGCGCCTCCGGACCTCGCGGAGCCAAACACCCTGCGGAGCGCCGCGTTGCACACGGCCCGAAGCGCAGTCACCGATCACTGTCCTCGGGGTGTTGGATGTCCACACTCCAGCGTGCGGTGCGCAGTGCGTCTTGTCGCGAACGGATCGGCTCGTCCTACGCGCCGACGTGCCGACGTGCCGACGTGCCGACGCGCCGACGTGCCGACGCGCCGGATTCAGACTGGTGGAAGGCACGGGTCAGCGCTACGCTCCGGCGTTATGCAGATGGAAGATCATGTGGGCGACATTCTGACGAAGGCGCGGGCTTCGGCGCGGGTGACGGTGGCGGAGGCGGCGGCGGCGGCCGGGTTGGCGCCGGACCAGTACCTGGCGTTCGAATCGAGCGGGCAATCGGTGACGCCGCCGGACTGGAAAGCGTTGGGAACTCGCCTGGGCTTGCACCCGGGCCGGCTCGAGGCCGTGGCCCGGGGTTGGATGCCAGCGCCGCGGGACCTGAGTCTCTGGCGTGAGCTGCGGATGATCACGACCCACAAGGGGCTGCCGGTGAACTGCTATCTGGTTTGGGATGAGGTGACGCGGGAAGCGGCGTTGTTCGACACTGGCTGGGAGGCGGAACCGATCGTGGCGCTCGTCCGGGAGAACGACCTGCAGTTGCGGCACATCTTCGTGACGCACGCGCACACGGATCACGTGGCCGCCTTGGGGGCGCTGCGGGAGCAGTTCACCAAGGTCCGGATCCACTCGGGATCGGCGTCGGCACCGGTGGAGCAACGGAACCGACCGAACGACTTCATCCACTTGGGGAGTCTGCGGATCACCAACCGCGCGACGCCGGGGCATGCGGAAGACGGGACGACCTACGTGGTGGGCACTTGGCCGGAGGATGCGCCGCACGTGGCGTTTGTGGGGGACGCGCTGTTTGCGGGATCGATGGGGAAGGCGGGGGGCGCGCTGGAGTTGGCGCGGGCCAAGGTGCGGGAGCAGGTCTTCACGCTGCCGCCGGAGACGTTGGTGTGCCCGGGGCACGGGCCGGTGACGACGGTGGGGGAAGAGAAGGCGAACAACCCGTTCTTCGGCGGAGAAAAGCTTTGACCGCACTCCCGGGGATTGGTTAGCTACGCGCCAGAATGAATTGGCGGAACGAGCTGGCTCTGGTTATTCGCGTCGTCCTGGTGGACTGACGCGACCCGACGCTTCTCGTTCCCGCGCCCGATGGTCGCCCGCAGTCCCCGAGGGAAGGCGGGCGTTTGTGTTGATGCGGTGGGACGGAGGGAAGCGAAGCCGCTGTTCGGCCGCAACGACGAGGAAGACTATGCGACATACCATATCGGTTCTGGTGGAAAACAAGTTCGGCGTGTTGACCCGAATCGCGGGTTTGTTCAGCGGCCGCGGGTTCAACATCGACACCTTGAACGTGGCGCCGACGCGGGACGCGAGCGCGTCGCGGATGACGATTGTGACGCGCGGGGACGACGCCACGGTGGATCAGATCGTCAAGCAGTTGAACAAGCTGGTGAACGTCATCAAGGTCCACGATTTTCGGGAGGGGGAGTATGTGGATCGGGAGTTGGCGCTGGTGAAGGTGGGCATCACCTCCCGCAGCCGGCCCGAGGTGATGCAGATCACCGATATCTTCCGGGCGAAGATCGTCGACGTGCAGTCGCGGAGTGTGACGATCGAGATCACCGGGGACGAGAGCAAGGTGGAGAAGTTCATCGAGCTGATGAGTCCGTTTGGCATCCTGGACTTGACGCGGACGGGGCGGGTGGCGATGCCCCGCCGGACGGGAAACGGATTGACTCGATGACGTTCACCCCTAGGATGCGGGCCGAATTCGGGCGCCCGAAACGGAAACTGACGACAATCGGATGACCGGCGGCGGGCCGCGTCAGGCATTGCGAAACAGGAAGAGACTATGGCAATCATCAACTTCGGCGGAGTCAAGGAAGAGGTCATCACGCGCAAGGAATTCCCCATGGCGCGGGCGCGCAAGGTTCTGAAGAACGAGGTCATCGCCATTCTGGGCTACGGGGTGCAGGGGCCGGCCCAATCGCTGAACCTGCGCGACAACGGCTTCAACGTCATTATCGGCCAGGCAAGCCAGTTCCCGCGCGACTGGGACCGCGCCTGCAAGGACGGCTGGGTGCCGGGCAAGACGCTGTTCGAAATCGAGGAGGCCGTTCGCCGCGGCACCATCATTCAGTTCCTCGTTTCCGACGCCGCGCAACGCGCCATCTGGCCCATCGTGAAGCGGAACCTGAAGCCCGGGGACGCCCTTTACTTCTCGCACGGGTTCTCGATCGCCTACCGCAAACAGACCGGGGTGGTGCCGCCCCCGGACGTCGACGTCATCATGGTGGCCCCCAAGGGCTCCGGCACGTCGGTCCGCCGCAATTTCCTGACGGGCGCCGGCATCAACTCGAGCTTCGCCGTCGAACAGGACTACACCGGGCGCGCCCAGGAACGGTGCCTGGCCATCGGCATCGGGATCGGTTCGGGATACCTGTTCCCGACCACCTTCCAGCACGAGGTCTTCAGCGATCTGACGGGGGAACGCGGGGTGCTGATGGGGGCGCTCGCCGGCATCATGGAGGCCCAATACGACGTCCTCCGCGCCGCCGGCCACACGCCGAGCGAGGCCTTCAACGAGACCGTCGAAGAACTTACCCAAAGCCTCATCCGCCTGGTCGACGAGAACGGCATGGATTGGATGTACTCGAACTGCTCGGCGACGGCGCAGCGCGGGGCCCTGGACTGGAAACCGCGGTTCAAGAAGGCCGTGCTCCCGGTTTTCAAGGAACTCTACCGCCGGGTGAAGTCGGGACAGGAGTGCACGCGGGTCCTTCGGGCGTGCGGTGGCCCGAACTACCAGGCGCAGCTCCAGAAGGAACTCAGCGCCATGGGGAACTCCGAAATGTGGCAGGCCGGCAAAGCCGTGCGCGACCTCCGCCCCAAGGAACCCGCCCGCGCCCTTTCCAAGTCCGTCAAAGGCATCGCCGGCCGCGGGGCGAACTGACGACGAAGCGGCGCTTTCTCTGCCCGACGAAAACCGGCACGATCGCGGTGCAGGGGACTGACGTGCGATAGCGGTGCAGCCGCACCGCACTCCACGACGCTGGCGCGACGGCGAACGCACCCCCCGACGACGCTGGCCGTCTTGGAGTGCGCCCGTCTCGGGCGCAGGGAGCGTCGCAGCGGAGCAGCGCTGCGATTTCGGGAGGCGCCCTCGTTTGATCGAGCATTTCTGCGGCCGAGGACGGCCGCACCCCGACACGGTCGCGATCTCCGCTATTGCATCGGAGCCGGAATCGCACCAACAATCCGATGACGATTCCAACGCTCATGAACACCAAGGCTGTCCGCGTGGCGATCCTCCTGCTCGGCTTGGGCGCGGCGAGCGGTTGGGCCATCCCGAACAATCCGAACACCGACTGGCTCCGTGAGGCGCGCTACGGTGTCTTCATGCACTTCCTCCCGGCCGACTCGTCGGGACTCCGCCGCGTCAAGGAGTTCGATGTCGCGGCGCTGGCCGATCAGCTCGAGGCCATGGGGGCGAAGTACTTCGTGCTGACTCTGGGCCAGAACTCGGGATTCTACAACGCCCCGAACGCCGCCTACGACCGTCGCACCGGCTACGCCCCGGGGGAACGCTGTTCCACGCGGGATCTGCCCCTGGATCTGCATCGGGTCCTGGCGCCCCGCGGCATCCGGCTGATGCTCTACCTGCCCTGCCAGGTGCCCAATCAGGACGCGCGTGCGCAGAAGGCGTTCGGCTTGCCGCAAGGTCCGAAAGACCAACCGGTCGACCTCGACTTCGCCCGGCAATGGGCGGAGGTCATCGCGGAGTGGTCCGTTCGCTACGGCGACCGGGTTGTCGGATGGTGGTTCGACGGTGGCTACGAGCACATCCACTTCAACAACGCCATCGCCGAGGTCTATGCCGCCGCGGTCAAACGCGGGAACCCGAAAGCGATCGTGACCTTCAACCCGGGCGTTCGCGTCGTTCGTTGGACGGAGGCGGAAGACTACACCGCGGGCGAACTCAACGAGCCTTTCGCAAGCCTCCCCGCCGCCCGTTGGCTGGACGGGTCCCAATGGCACGCGCTGACGTACCTCGGGTCGGCATGGGGACGGCGAGACACGCGGTTCCCGGACGAACAATGGGCGCGCTGGGTGAGCGGCGTGGTGGCGAAAGGGGGCGCCGTCACTCTCGACATGGGGCCGAATTGGGACCCGCAGCAGGGGCCAATCGGGGCGCTGGCCGCGGCGCAGGTGACTCAGGTAAAGGCGATCCGCGCCGCGTTGAGCCCGGCCCCGGCTGCCGCCGACACGCCGAAGCGCATCCGGCGCGCCGACAGCTTCCTGGGTGTGCACTATGATTTCCACGCCGGGAAGGACTGCACCGAGATCGGCAAGAACACGACCCGGCAGATGATCGAGAACGTGATCCGGCAAATCCGACCGGATTACATTCAGATCGATTGCAAGGGCCATCCTGGGCTCTCGAGCTATCCGACGAAGGTCGGTAATCAGGCCCCCGGTTTCGTGGGCGACCCGCTTCGCCTCTGGCGCCAGGTGACGGCCGAACATGGCGTTGCCCTCTTCATGCACTACTCGGGCGTCTGGGATTCCGAAGCGATCCGGCAGCATCCCGACTGGGGGGTAATCAACGCCGACGGCAAGACCAACGGCAACGCCACTTCGTTTTTCAGTCCCTATGCGGATCGGTTGCTGATCCCGCAGTTGCGCGAGTTGGCCGGCGATTACGGGGTGGACGGGGCGTGGGTCGACGGGGAGTGCTGGGCTTCGGCGGCGGACTACGGAGAGGCTGCACTCCGCGCCTTTCGCGAGGCCACGGGGATCCGGGACATTCCACGGAAACCCGGCGAGCCGCATTGGTACGAATTCCTGCAGTTCAACCGCGAGGCGTTCCGGGGCTACTTGCGGCGCTACATCGCGGAGGTGAAACGCACCCATCCGGACATGCAGTTGTGCAGCAACTGGGCGTTCACGGACCACATGCCCGAGGCTGTCAGCGCCCCGGTGGACTGGATCTCCGGTGATTACACTCCCGAGGACAGCGTGAATTCCGCCCGGTTCTCCGCCCGTTACGCCGCGCGCCAGGGCAAGCCCTGGGACCTGATGGCCTGGAGTTTCACGACCAAGCCGGGCAAAGACGGATCGAACCGGAAGTCGGTGGTGCAACTGCAGCGGGAAGCGGCGGTCGTGCTCGCCTTGGGCGGCGGATTCCAGGCTTACTTCCAACAGAACCGCGACGGATCAATCCGCGAGGAGCAACTGCCGGTCATGGCGGAGGTGGCCAGGTTCTGCCGCGCGCGACAGGCGGTCTGCCACCATGCCGAACCCGTGCCCCAGGTGGCCCTGCTGTACTCCACCGCCGCCCACTACCGCGAGATCAACGGCCTGTTCAACCGCGACCTCTCGCGACTCCGCGGCACCCTGCAGGCCCTGCTCGAGTGCCAATACTCCGTCGACGTGGTGAGCGAGCACAGCCTTCAGGGGCGGATGGCCGCGTTTCCGCTGATTGTCGTGCCCGAGATCGGTTATCTCGAACCCGCCTTCCGCAAGGAGTTGGCCGATTATGTGCGCGGTGGCGGGAGCCTGTTGCTGGTGGGGCCGACGGCGGCCGCGCTCTTCGCCTCCGAGCTGGGCGTCACCTTCGAAGGCACACCGCAGAACGAGACGCGTCACCTGCATTACGCCAGCGCCCTGACCCCCACGCGAGACCCAACCCAGTCTGTCCGTCCGGGAACAGCCCAGGTCTTCGGCCGGCTGCGCACGGCGCCGGCCCCGGACGCCCCTTCGCACCCGGCCGCCACCCTGACCAGCTTGGGGCGGGGCAAGATCGCCGCCACCTACTTCAGTTTCAGCCGGGGATACCTCGCCGACCGATCCGATGTCGCGCGCGGCTTCCTGGGGGATCTCGTCCGGCAGTTGTTCCCGCGCCCGATGGTCGAGGTCGCCGGCTCCTCGGACGTGGATGTCGTGGTCAGCCGTCTCCGCGGCCGTTTGCTCGTGAACCTGGTGAACACGGCGGGTCCGCACGCGGACGTGAATTCTCCGATTCACGATTCCATTCCGCCCGTGGGTCCGCTGGAACTTCATATTCGCAGCGCGCGGAAGCCCGCGCGCATCACCCTGGAGCCCGGCGGCGAACGGCTCGCGTTCGACTACCGGGAAGGGGAAGCGCGCCTCACCCTTCCCCGATTGGAGATCCACGGCGTTGTGATGATTGATGAATGAGCGCTGTAAGCGACTGCCGCTT
>CAYSPU010000167.1:0-13127 GCA_964432995.1 uncultured Verrucomicrobiota bacterium | reverse complement strand
GACTGAGGCTGGCCACGGTCCGTGTTGGGATTTGGCCTCCCGGTGCTCCCGCACCATGTCCTGACGGTGCGCAAAACAGGTTGTCGGTTTGCCATGAAGAGAAAACAACGAGTCGCTTTTGTCCGGGCGGCCTTCACGCTCATCGAGTTGCTGGTGGTCATCGCGATCATCGCGATCCTCGCCGGCATGCTCCTTCCGGCTCTGGGTCGCGCCAAGGCCAGGTCCAAACAGGCCGCGTGCCTCAGCAACCTCCGTCAGATCGGGCTGGGCTTTCGGATGTACGCCGACGACAACGCCGGCTACGGTCCGACGACCACCCACGGCGCCTCCACCAATGACTCCTGGGTTTACCAACTGTCGGACTACGTGGGCAACGTGGATCGGATCCGGTTGTGTCCTGCCGACCCCAAGCGGGAACAGCGGCTGACGAACAACGCCTCCAGCTACACCCTCAACGAATACACCTCCGTCGACTTGCTCGATCCCTTTGGTGTGACCCTCGAGAGCTTTCGCCGGCTGGATGCCCTGCCCAGGCCCGCGCAGACCATGATCGTATTCGAAATCTCCGATGCGGTCGGTGTCAGCGTTTACAACGACCACACCCATTCCCGGAAGTGGCACCTCGGCTGGAGCAACGTCCTCGCCGACATTCAGCCCACTCGCCACGGCTCCACGGCCAACTACCTGTTCGCCGATGGACACGTCGAAAGCATCCCGGCATCCCGTCTGCAGAAGCGGATCGAGTTTGCCGACAATTTCGCCGAGCCTCCCCAATGACCCGGCGGACCATGCTCCGGCGCCGCCGCTCCCGAGCGACCCCCACCTCACGCCATTTGCCGGCCCGCAATCCCCGACCGCACACCGCCCGCTACATGAACGCCTGCACCTCATTCCTGGAACGTCTCGCCACCAAACCCCGCCCCACCTCCCGCTCCCAAAGCGCCGGGCGCTTGTGCCTGGCACTGCTGTGCGCCCTGGCGCTTGGCGCCCCCGCCCACGCCGGCGATCTGCCCGTTCTGGTCAGCGGACACACCGATGTGGGGGTCGCCTATGCGGATGGCGCCTGGGATCTCCACGTCCATGCCGAAGACCTCGACCAGGAATTCGAACCCGACCAGGTCTGGCTGCAGGTCGGAGCCGGTGCCTTCACCCAGGTGCCGGCCAACCCCGCCTTCAGCTTCCTCGGTGGGGCAGGGGAACCGTGCTGGACGCTCCCGGCCGCGGAGAATCACGACCTGTTGTTCCTCGGCCTCGGGACCGAGGAACTCGCCACCGGCCTGTTCCGGAACGACAGCGTCCACCTGGCGCTCGTCGGCGTGACTGGCCCCGGCGACTTCGCCGTCTACCAACTGGATCCTTTCGGCAACCCGGTCGTGTTCATGAACAGCCGGGATGGCATCGACGCCCAGGACGTCTGCACCCTCACCGCCGGCGGTCACACCCACGTCAATTGGGTGTTCGGCACACCGGGCCAGTACCGCATCGGCTTCCAGGCCTCGGGCGTCCTAACCGACACCGGAGAAACCAACTCGAGTCCGGTCGCCGAGTACCTGTTCGACGTGAAGCCGCTGCACGTGGAATCCGGGCACGTGGGCGTGAGTCTGACTTACAGCACCAACAGCGCTGCCTGGACCCTCGCCTCGGGCAACGCCGCCCTGGGCATCAAGTTCGCACCGGACCAAGTCCGCTGGGTGGCCCTCCCCACAACCCTGCGCCTGGTGCCGGAAGACACCCGGTTCGCGTTCCTGGGCGCGGCCGGCGATCCCGTCTGGATTCTGCCCGAGGTGCAGCAGCCGCACCTGCTCTGGCCCGGCTTCGGGTTGCAGGCGGTCCCGACAGGGGTCTTCGCCGGCGACGACGTGGCGATACGCCTGGTGGGAATCGATGGACCGGGAGACTTCTTCCTTTACCAACTGGACATGCTGGGCCAGCCGGAAGTCTCGTTCAATACACGCGACGGCATTGACACCCGCGACGTCAAGATGCTGAAGGCGGGGAGCCATGTCCATGTGAACTGGGGATTCACCCAACCCGGAGCCTACCGCGTATCGCTGCAGGCAACAGGAACCCTGGTGACTGGCGGCGAAAGCGCCAGCGCGGTCCACGACTACTTCTTCGAGGTCGAGTTCGTCCCCGTCCTGTTCACCGCTTCGACCACCCCCGCCGCCCTCACCCTGAAGTGGCTCTCCCGCACGGGCCACGAATATCACCTGCAATCCGCGACGAACCTCACGGACGGCTCCTGGGCGCCTTACCCGGGCATGAACCCCATCGCCGGCACGGGCGGCCTCATCTCCCTGGACGTGCCGGTCGCGGCCGAGGAAGGCCCGCGTTTCTTCCGGCTCGACGTCCAGGGCGAAGACCAGTAACGCGCCCTTGAATTCCGTCCAGCCTCCAACTTTGCCTTCCGTGAAAACCACCGTCCTTCTGTTCACCGCGGCGCTCGTGCTGACGACGTCTCCGCTTCGGCTGGCCGCGCAATGCCTCGCCTTCACCCAGGAACACGTGGACCTGCTGGCGGTCCAGTACGACGCCGCCAGCAACACGCTGAGCCTCTTGGCCTCCGACGACGAGCACGGAGCACTCTATGCCAGCGGCGAGTGCGTCGTCCGCTGTCCCGAGAGCATGAAGTTCAGCCTGCCCGCCGGCACCCCTCTGGGCGACGAAGGGGATCCGATGTGGATTCTGCCGCAGAATCCCTACGAAGGCGCACCCTATGTCGGGGTATCAGCCGAAGCGCTCGCCCCGGGTTCCTTCCAGGATCCCATCAGCATCCAACTCCTGCAGGTGGAAGGGCCGGGGCACTTCCTCCTCTGGCAGGCATCCGGGTTCGGCAGCCTGGACGTCAAAATGGACAGCCGCGACGGAATCGACGCCGCCGACCGGATCACCCCCTTCGTAGGGGCGCATGAGCATTACAACTGGGGGTTCACCACCAGCGGCGTCTATCGCGCCTACTTCCAAGCCAGCGGCCGGCGACCCGGCCAAACCACCAACCTGGTCTCCGCGATCACGCCCTTCACTTTCCACGTGCTGCCGCTGAGCCCGTTCGAGGTCTGGACCACTACCAACTGGCCCTGCGAAATCCGACCCGAAATCATCAGCCCGGACGCCGACCCCGACTCCGACGCGGCGCCCAACGCGTTCGAGTACGGCGTGGGAACAGATCCGAAAACGCCCAACGCCGAGCCCTGGCTGACGCTGAGCTTTGCCGCCGACGGTGGCTCGACGCACTGCCTTCTAACCTTCGCCCGGTCCAAGACGGCCACCGAGGCCGCCTTGACGGTCACGGCCTCCGACGGAGTCGGTCAACCGCAATGGCGCGAGATCTCCGCGCTCCATCACACCGAGGATCTGGGAGACCGTGAGCGGATCACCCTGCGGGACCTCCTGCCGGTCCATCCCGCCGCACCGAGATTCTATCGCCTCCAGGTCACCCTCAACCGGTAACGACTGCTGCCAGTGGAGTATGTCGTCAATCCTGTCCCCGGCGCAGTCAGGGAGAAACAACTGGGATGCATGCCCTTCGGGTTTTGAACAGAAGGCCGCCGAGAACCGCAAAGACTCGAGTGGGTATGAGCACTCCTTTGCGGCTCTTGGCGAGCTTCTGCTCGAAGCTGAAATCCCCCTTGGCCGGGCCTTCGCCGTCACTCCCGATCGCTAAAACCCTCGCGAACCCCCCGTCAGCATTGACGATTCCTCACTTTCCCCGCCCCTGCTTCGCAGCCTCCAGCAATCCCCGGAAGTGGCACAAAAAGTGGCACAAAACCCCACAGCTCTATCGCCGCCGGGAACGCTGAGAGCGAGCTCCGCCGCTGACAGCGTGCTCCTGCTCTGAAACCTGAACGTTCATATCACCGAGACCCACCGAACGCGGGAGGCGTGGCGGCGGTTGCCTGACTCGATTGGTTCGACGAGGTCTCCTCGTCTGGTAGTAGCGTCACCGAGTACCCTCCGGCATTCGTGCCTCCCCCGAAACCCTGGGACAGACTGACAGTCAAATCCATCGTGCCGACGGTGCTCCCATTCCGTGACCAGTTCGTCAACTGAATCGGTAAAAGGAAGTCGCCTCCGCCTTTGGGTCGCAGCGTGCCGCGAATCGCGTGGTAGTTTCCAGCCTCATCGGACACCTTGGCGTAAAACTCCTCGCCGACTCGGACCCTCAAAACGATCTCTCGGTACGGGTTCTCACCTACTCCCCACACAAACACGACTTTCAGCCGGTACGAAGTCGGCGTCGCAGCCTGGACGCTGAGGTCACCGGGACCGAGCGTCGGACGCTGCGCCGCGCAGGCAGCAAGGAGCACTATCAACGGCAACACTGTTGGTAGCGTGCGCAAGGCAATGATCCACGCGAACTCCGGATCGATGACGATGCGGTTTTCCATGAGTGGGACACTACGCCAAGGCAACTGCGCGGGCAACCTCCCTCCATTTCCGTCTCAGGGGTCGGCGCGAATTGCGCAAAGCGGCGCCAACCGGGTCGGACTCCATTCGCGGAAATTCGCGAGAATTCGCGTCCGGAATGTCCGTCTCACCTCCGCTCCGGCCGCCGCTCGCCTGCTTTGCGGCCCTTTGCGAGCTTCTGTTGAATCAGAGCCGGAGCAGAATCCCCGTCCCCGCGCCCGCCATCGCCCCCGGGCTTCGCTGCGGGTGCATCTTGACGCTGCCTCCCCAACCGGGAGCGTTCTGCCTGCGCGAGTTTCTTCTTTCTCCCCGGGGCGGTTTGCGGTAAGTCATCGGGCCGCTGGTTGTGCCGACGTGGCGGAATTGGCAGACGCGCTAGACTCAAAATCTGGTACCCGAAAGGGTGTGTGGGTTCGACCCCCTCCGTCGGCACCAACGGAAATACAAGGACAGAGAGAGAGATCTCCCAATTCCAACAAGTAGTCATGCGGGTTTCGTCGGTGCCACCTGCTTTGGGACTGTGCGCTTGCGTGACCGAAACGATCAGCGCCAGCCCATCATGTGCCAGCCTTTACGGGTGCTTCAGTCGGTAGAACCGGGTCGAGCCCGTGGTGGAAATCATGACGGGGCTGCTCGCAGCGACCGAAGACCACATCGGCGATGCCAGATCGTCCGCGGCCTCCAGATCAAAACCCGGGCTTTCTGGTGACCAGGAGATGAGGAGTGAATCACCGGACCATTGAATGAACAGGGCAGGCGCCTCTCCGGTTGAAGGTACGACCATGCCGGGCCAGAAGCCGCCGGCGAGCGTGAATTGGCCGCCGCCCATCGTGCCGGCGTCTGGTTGGCCAATCGTGCCGCTGACGGTATAGACGCCGCCCGTGCTGGTGCCGCCACCACCGTCGATGGTGGACCAGTCGATGGAGTACTGTCCCCAAACCCGAAGACACAAAGCACTACTCAGAAGCAAGAAGTCAAAAGCAGATGGTTTCATAGCTCACTCTCCCTCCGTTGATCTTGGCGCTGAGTTGCTGGACCAGTCGCCTCAAGTCAGCGACTTCCTGCTTCAAGGCCGTGTTTTCGGCCTCTACTTTCTGATTCAGCCCTTGGATGGCGGCCAACGCCACGCCGTCGGCGTCCACCGTGGCGATGTGCCGGTCATCGCCGCCCACACTGAAGGCCGCGTAGAAATCCTGCGCTACTGGTCCCAGGTGTCGCGTGCTGGCATCCCCCTTGTAGTTCCACTCGGTTACCGGCAGGGCCGCCACCTTCTCGAGGATCTGCCCCGCGTCCACCGCGCGGAAGTTCTCCTTGGCATTCCGGTCGCTGGGTGGATTGACCGCGCCCGTCGTATACAGGTTGCCAGTCTTGTCCAAACGCATCAGGACCGTGCCGCCTCCCGGATCGTTCTCGGTGTCGCTGTGGCTCCCGTAGCGATACCAGGCGAACCCGCCTCCCGTGCGTTGGTAGAAGGTGGAGTTCTGCACGCCGATGGCGTAGCTGCTGCCCCAGAGGGTGAGCATTTGGCGGAGGGCTGAGCCGAAGGAAACAGTGGGGGTGTTGGTGCTGACGAAGATGCCGCCGGTGGCGCGGATATTGAAGGTGTCGGCTCCGGCGGAGGCGAAGTCCGCGTCCGTCGAATCGGCCCAGACGAAGCTCCCATCGTGGCTGGCTTTGGCACGGTGGCCGGCAGCCAAGGCGGAAGCGCCTTGGGCCAGATTGTATTGGCCTCCGGGGACGGTGGCATGAATGCCCGTCGCCTGGTTGTACTCTCCGCCGCTCACAGTGGAATGAATAGCGCCGGCATTGTTTTGATTGCCGCCGCCCACAGCGGCACCGTTACCCGTTGCGGTGCTGAAATAGCCGCCGGCAACTACTGAGTGTCTCCCGCTCGCCCGGTTCTGTTGGCCTCCGCCCACGGTCGCATAGAGAGCATCGTCCGACGGTCGCTGCCCAATGTCGTTGCCAGCCTGGTTTACCCATCCACCGCC
The DNA here is from genome assembly GCA_964432995.1 of uncultured Verrucomicrobiota bacterium. GTDB lineage: Bacteria > Verrucomicrobiota > Verrucomicrobiia > Limisphaerales > JAHDYP01 > CAYSPU01. The sequence goes on along the minus strand of CAYSPU010000167.1, from coordinate 6,729 downwards.
CACAGCGCCGTAGCCGTCGGTCACGCGGTTGGCACCTCCCCCTCCGATCGTCGCCCCATACACGCCGCTGCTTATTTCGTTGGCGGACGAACCTGCGATGACGTTGGGATCAATCGCGTTCGGTTCCAGTCGCAGCGCGCGCACATTGTTGACCTTGAGTTCGAATGCCTGGTCATCGCTTGTCCCGAGGAAGTTCGCGCTCGGTGAAGTGCCTGCGTTACCGACGCGCGACCAGGCATCGGCCGAGCCCGGGAGACCTTGTGGACCTTGGGGCCCTTCAGGTCCCTGCGGACCTTGGGGACCGTCGGGCCCTTGCGGTCCAGTGGCACCCGTGGGCCCGGTCAACCCCTGAGGACCTTGCGGGCCGGTAGTGCCGGTGTCCCCTTTCGGCCCCTGGGCTCCAGCCATCCCCTGCGGGCCAGGGTCCCCCGTATCGCCCTTCGGCCCCTGCGCCCCGGTGGCACCCGTGGACCCGGTCTCGCCGGTCAGACCAATCGGCCCCTGGGGCCCGGTGGCACCGGTTGGCCCGGTCGGACCCGTCAGTCCTTCAGGCCCTTGCGGTCCTGGGGGCCCCTGCGGTCCGGCCGGCGTCAGGGCGTATTGGGCATAGGGTGCCGCGGCCAGAGGCTGGCGAGGATCGAGCCGTGTGAACTCCGCACCACCGCCCGCCGGTCGCACCGCCACCTCCAGCCACCGCGCCGTGCCGTCCATCACCCCGGCCCCAAAATCCACCACCGTCGTGAAGAGGCCATCGGTCACCACGACGCCGGTGTTGGTAACGCTACTGCCCACCTGACTGCCCCCGCTCTCGGCATCGAACAGGATGAACCGTAGGTCGTAGTTGCCGGCCGCGGGCTGGCCGCCTTCCCGTAATCGCCCCTGGTAGCCGAAGGCCGTGCCCAACGGCGCGGCGCGGACCGAACTCAGACCAAGCAGTGCACAGCACACCATCATCACAGACCGGGTTCTCATAGGAAGCTCCTCTCTACCTGCTCTGACACTGAGGTGTTCATCCGACCACCTGACGAACTGGCGGCACGCGGGGCGTTGGCTGTTTCCAACGAGTCAGCCCCGGCGTTCGTCGGGGTCAACGTCTCGTAGGGGCCGTTACCTGAGTTTTATCGCTCCTGCGGGGGCACACGGCAAGGCGGAATCAGGATCGCTCGGTTTGCGTCGGGGAGGTCCTCAAACGGGAGACCGGCGCGGGCATGGGGGAATGCCAGCACGCGCCGGTGAGGCATCTGGCATGGAGTCCTCCCCTGCTGCCGTGGGGCACAAGCGGCCGGCTTGACGGGGCGATGCGTAAAACATAGTTTGACCCCATGATCAAGACGATCACCAGGATTGGCAATTCGCAGGGGCTGATCTTCGACTCCGCCCTGATGGACCTGGCGCGCATCAAGGTGGGCGATCAGATGAGCGTCAGTGTGCACGAAGGCGGCTCGATCGTGCTGACGCCGGTGCGCCCGGTTATCACGCCCGTCCAAGCGGCGGCGGCGGCCAGGCGGTTGATCAAGAAGAACGCGGAGTTGTTCCGGCGGCTGGCATGAAACGGCCGCTGGCGCATCCCACGGTGGCGGCCGTGAAGGCGATTCACGTGGAAGTGCTGGCCGCGCACGGCGGCGGCGCGGGCCTGCGTGAGGAGGCTTTGCTGGAGTCGGCGCTGGCCGCGCCGCAAGCCACGATGCTGGGCGAACCGCTGTTCACCGACCCGGTGGAGATCGCGGCGGCGTATCTGTTCTATCTGTGCCGCAATCATCCGTTCGTGGACGGCAACAAGCGGACGGCACTGGCGACGTGTCTGGTTTTGTTGAGCGAAAACAGATTGCTGCCGGAAGAAGAACTCGACCTCGAGGCTTGGGAGGCCTTGACGCTGGACGTGGCCGCCGGCCGGCTTGACCGCGAGCAGACGACCAGGCAGTTGCGCAAGCTTCTTCGTTCCCGGAGATGAGCACCGCCACCGCCCTCGCCCAGCAACTCCGGAATCACCGCAACAGTCTGCGGGAAGAGGGCCACTCGTATGTCACCTCGTCCAATCCCACCACGGCTCATGGACCGAGTTCGACAAAACGGCGCCTCAGCTTCGCGGGCAACGAGGACCGGATCGCAGCGGCTCTGCAACTAGCTCTCTGGCGGTGGCTCTCCGGCAACCGCGAGCCCGCCCCACGGCGCGGATGACTCGGCGGAGCCCTCCCCCTTCAACTCAACGCAACTCCAAAGAACCTGACACCGCGCCGCGGGGACGGTGATGCGGATCTCAGTCAGCAGCTTGACGAGGGTGGTCTCGTCGGGCTTGGTGGGATGGCCGATGGTGTAGCGGCAGCGGATTCCATGAGCGGTCACGGTGTCGCCCTGGACCACGGCTTCCAGGGTGCCGCCGCTGTCGAGGAGGGGCGTGAGGGACATGGGGACACCGCCTGGGGCTTCCCACGCAATGGCGGCGGCTGGTGCCGGTGTGTCAGTGTCCATACTCTTCGAGAATCGGCGGCCCGGGTGTTGCCGGTTTCGCCCTGTGCACGGCGGTCGCACCCCGTGCACGGCGTCACGCTTAGCACGACAACACACCGGTGTCGAGGCGCGACTCGACGCCGCGGCGGATTGTCGCTTGCCTGTCCCGGAGGCTTGCCTCATGAATGGCAATACGATGTCACGACGAACGTGCTTGCCGACGGTCCTGACGATCGCCGGTTCGGATAGCGGCGGCGGAGCGGGTATCCAGGCGGACCTGAAGGTGTTCGCCGCCCTGGGGGTGCACGGCACGAGCGCCATCACCTGTCTGACGGCGCAGAACCCGCAGGAAGTCCGCGCCATCCAGGCCGCGCAGCCGCGGTTGGTGCGCGATCAGATCGCCGCCGTCTTCGACGCCTTCCGGCCGGCGGCCGTCAAGACGGGCATGCTCTACGACGCCGCCATTGTCCGCGTCGTGGCGGACGCGTTGCGCGCCCGGCCCCGCGTGCCGCTCGTGGTGGATCCGGTGATGGTGTCGACCAGTGGCGCGCAACTGCTCCGGGCTTCCGCCGTGCGCGCCCTGCGGGAGCAACTGCTGCCCCGGGCCACTCTGTTGACACCGAACCTGGACGAGGCCGCCCTGCTGCTCGGCCGAAGGCTCTCCTCCGTGGAAGATCTCCGGGCGGCGGCCCGCGCACTGCGCGACCGCCTGGGCTGCGCCGTTCTCGTGAAGGGCGGACATCTGCGCGGTTTGCGGGAGGCGGTGGATGTCTTCTTTGACGGTCGCGAGGAATTGCTGCTCGAGGCGCCGTTCGCGCGCGGGGTGTCGACCCACGGGACCGGTTGCGCGTACTCGGCGGCCATCGCGGCGTTCCTGGGCCGGGGCCAGCGTCTGCCCAAGGCCGTCGCGCTGGCCAAGGAATACGTCACCCAGGCGATCCACCAGAGCCGCCGGACGCTGCGCCACCCTGTCCTCCATTTTTTCTGGCGGCGATGAACATCCCTTGCCGAAAGCGGCGCCGGGGAACGGGGAATGGCCGGGTGACACTGGCAACTGCCGGGTGGTTGTGTGCCCTTCTGCTCGGGACCATTCCGGCGCGCGGCTTCTCCTCCGCCGGCGCGGCAACGGTCGTCCGATTCGCGTTCCGCGAACCTGCGCCGGTCGCCTACGTGCCGGTTCTGGAGGACGCGGAAGTCTCCCCGGACGCGCCGCCCCGCCGCTGGCTCCGCGCGCGGCGCGCGGACGGTGGCGGCGCGGACGTGATCTTCGGCGATCGGATCCTGCTGCGGTTGGAGGCGGGAGCGGACGTTGGTTCTTTGCTCGCCGGTCGGCCGCTGGGCCTGCGCGCGGCGCTGGTGCCGGGCTACTACGTTCTCCAGGCGGCGGATGCATGGACCGCGGCCGAGGAGGCCTCCGCCCTGGCGGCGCGGGGAAACGTCATCGTGTCCAGCCCGGTGCGGCAGCGGCCGATACGGAAGTGCGGCTCGTACGCGCCCGCACCCAACGACCCGAGTTTCGGCCGTCAATGGTACTTGGAGAATCGCGACGCCAACGGCCAGCGGCTGGGGCCGGATCTGAACGTGCGCGCCGCCTGGTCTGTCACCAAGGGACAGGGAGTCCTGGTGGCCATCGCCGACGACGGCGTCGAATGGACGCACCCGGAGTTTGTGCAGCGGGCGACCGACGCCCCGCACTACAATTTCGTCCGCGAGTCCTTCCTGGGACTGCCGAACGACGACGCGGCGTGTGTGTCCGGGTTCGCGGTGGCGGAGGGAAACAATGGAGAGGGCATCGTGGGAGTGTCGCCGGCGGCGCGGTTGGCCAGTTGGAAGATCTTCGACGCCGCCGGGGATCCCACCGACGAGCAGATGGCGCGGATGTTCCAGTACCGGCTCGAGGTGGTGGGCGTGCAGAATCACAGTTGGGGCAAGTCGGTGCCGCAGATGCTGCCGCTCAGCAACGTGGAGGATGTCGCCCTCTCGAATGCGGTGGCGACGGGGCGCCAGGGACGCGGGGTGATCCTGGTGCGCGCGGCCGGCAACGGCCGGGAGAACTTCTACTCCGCCAACGACGACGGTTACGCGAACGACCCGCGCGCCATCACCGTGGCTGCGGTTCGTCGCGAGGGCCGTGCGGCCAGCTACAGCAACCCCGGGGCGTGCGTCCTCGTGGCCGCGCCCGGTGGCGAGACCAACGCGTTCGATCTCCTCACCACGGATCGCCAGAGCAGCAACGGCTTCAACCCGGAGACGGGGGTCACCGACGTGGCGGATCCGGACTACACCATGCGGGTTCTCGGCACTTCGTTTTCCACACCCCAAGTCTCCGGGATTGCGACCTTGCTGCTCAGCGCGAACCCGGACCTCGGCTACCGCGATGTGCAGCAGATCCTGGCCTTGTCCGCGCGCCACGCCGATCCCGACGATCCGGACCTCTGGACTAACGGCGCGGGCCTCGCCGTCAGCCACAGTGTCGGGTTTGGCATCCCGGACGCCGGGGCCGCAGTCCGTCTGGCCGTCGGGTGGTCGAATCGACCGGCGCCGGTCCGCCGGGTCTACTCCTCGACCGCGGCGCAGGCGATTCCGGATGACGGTCTCCGGGTGCTGGTTGCCGGGACCAACGTGCCGGCTTCGATTGTCTCCATCCCGTCCACGCCGTCCTCGGGGCCGCACCCGGACGCGCCGACACTCGCGCTGCCGCTGGTCGATGTGGGCTACGCGACCAATGACCTTGCGCTGGATCTGACGGGGATGGCGGCCTTGATCCAGCGCGGGCCGGTCGGGGATTTCCCGGATGGCCGGAATCTCTTCCAGCGGAAGATCGAGCGGGCGGCGGCGGCGGGCGCGGCGTTTGCCATCGTGTTCAACCACACGGGCACCGAGCAGCGCGTGAGAATGGGGGGGACCGACTTCGTGCCGATCCCGGCGGTGTTCATCGGGCAGACCGCCGGGCTCGAGCTGCGCAACCAGTTGGCATCCGACCCGAGCATTCGGGCGCAGCTCTCGTTGAACGCGGCGGTCTATTCGTGGGAAGTGACCGACCGCCTCGTCTGCGGGCACGTGGGGGTGCGGCTCAAGACCAGTCAGCAGCAACGAGGCGATCTGCGCGTGACCTTGCTCTCGCCGCACGGCACCCGCAGCGTCCTGCACCGGCTGAACACGGACTCGTATCCGGGACCCGGCGACTGGACCTTCTGGTCCGTGCACCATCTCTTGGAGGGCAGTTCCGGCCTTTGGACCGTGGCGATCAGCGACGAATCCCCCGCTTACACCGGCTCCGTCTCCCTGGTCGAACTCATCCTCGAGGGACAGGTGGTCACGGACGCGGACGGCGACGGTCTCGACGACGCCTGGGAGCTTGCGCAACTGGGAACCACGGCCTACGGAGCCCGGGATGATGTGGACGGCGACGGCTTCAGCAACGGGCGCGAGCAGGCTGCCGGCACGCCTCCGGGCGCACCGCCGGAACTGCAACTGGACCTCTCGGTTTGGGACAGCCGCCTGGCGCGATTGAGCTGGACCGGTGTGCCGGAGGCAACCTACGACGTCTATGCGGGGATCGAGAGCGCGGAGCCGCTCAGCCTGTTGACGAATGTCCCCGGGCAGTTCCCGGAAGTCGAGTGGTTCACCCCGCATACGAATGCGGCTCGGGCGTTCTTCGACGTGCGCCAACTGCCGTAGCCCGGCCCGGATCCTCGCGTAAGTGGCGGTGGGGTTCGGTCGTGGGCCGGTTCTGGAATCGGCTCCCGGACGTCGACAGAGAGGAACGGAGGGCGAGGGGAGGAATCCCGATCCTTCGTTTGCTCCGTTTCCTTCTGTACCGAACCAAGCGCGAAGCCTGGCTTCCCCAGGGTCAGGCGTTAAGGGTCTTAAGAGTGTCTCTCTCCGGCGGACCTTCGGGGGACGATGCAGCCAAACTAAAGTCCCTTAACGCCTGACCGTGAAACGCCCCATTGCCGAGGAAGGGATGAGCAACCAAGACGCGAAGACGCGAAGGCTGTCAGCCGTGAACCAGCCAGGCTTCTCGACCCTGGACCTCTGAGCTTCCCGAGCTCAAACGTCCACCGCGCCCCTTGGCGTCTTTGTGTCTTTGTGGTTGATCCCCGTTGAGAGGCTGCCCGGGAAACGCCCGGAACCGGGTGACGAACATGGTCGACGCGGCGGGGACGACCAAGTATACGTATACGGCAGCGAGCCAATTGCTGGTTGAGGACGGACCCTGGGCCAGCGACAACGTGACGAACAGCTACCATGCGAGCGTGCCGGGGTTGCGGACGGGGG
>CAYSPU010000166.1:5713-13205 GCA_964432995.1 uncultured Verrucomicrobiota bacterium | reverse complement strand
TGAGCACGGCTTGCGGCTGAACGGGCACGGCCGGCTGCCCGCATCGGTGCCGACGCTGACGCAGACGCTGCGCGAACGGGGGTACCGGACGGGCGCGTTCATCGCTTTCGAAATGCTGGCGTCGGTTTACGGCCTGAACGCCGGGTTTGAGCGCTATGACGAGCCGGCGGACACCAATGTCCTCCGGGGAGTCAATTACTTCCAGAAGCTCTATTACCACCGCGTGGGCAGCGCACAGTCGGACGACCGCCTCGTCTACCATCGACCCGATCAGAAGGAGTGGGGTTTCTATGGGCGGGTGACCGAGGACGGCCGCTATCTGATCATCAACGTCTCGCAGGGCACAGATCCGAAGAACGGTGTTTTCTACCTCTCTCTGGCCGATCCCGGCGCGCCGGTCGTCGAACTCCTCCAGCGCTTCGACGCCAGTTACGACTTCATCGACAACGACGGTGCGGTCTTCTACTTCCGCACGGATCGGGAAGCCCCCCGCGGGCGGGTCATCGCCATTGATCTTGCCCGGCCGGACCCCGTCCACTGGCGGGAGGTGATCCCGCAGTCCGCCGACATGCTGCAGTCCGTCAGCCGGGTCCACGACACGTTCATCGCGCACTACCTGCGGCATGCCGCGGCGCTGGTGAAGCTGTTCGGGAGCGATGGCCAGTTCCAGAGGGACCTGCCCCTGCCGGGGATCGGGTCGGTAACCGGTTTCCGCGGGCGGCGCACGGACACGGAGACGTTCTTCGCGTTCACCAGTTTCACGGTGCCGTCGACGATCCACCGGTTGGACCTCGAGACCGGCCGGACGGAGGTCTTCCGCGCCCCCAAGGTCGGGTTCAATCCGGACGACTACGAGACGCGCCAGGTCTTTTATGCGAGCAAGGACGGAACCCGGGTTCCCCTGTTCATCAGCCACCGCAAGGGACTCCCCCGGGATGGACGGCGCCCCACATACCTTTACGGGTACGGCGGTTTCAACGTCAGTCTGACACCGAGTTTCTCGGTGCCGCAGCTTGTCTGGATGGAGATGGGCGGCGTTTACGCCGTGGCGAATTTGCGGGGGGGAGGCGAGTACGGCGAAGAATGGCACCAGGCGGGCATTCGCCTCAAGAAGCAGAACACCTTCGATGACTTCATCGCGGCCGCCGAATGGCTGATCGTCAACGACTACACCAGCTCGCAGAAGCTCGCCATCGGCGGCGGGAGCAATGGCGGCTTGCTCGTCGGGGCCTGCCTCACCCAGCGCCCCGGCCTGTTCGCCGCCGCTCTTCCCGCCGTGGGCGTCCTCGATATGCTCCGCTTCCACAAGTTCACCATCGGCTGGGCGTGGACCTCCGACTATGGGTGCGCCGACCACGCGGACGAGTTCCGCGTGTTGCGTGCCTACTCCCCCCTGCACAACATCCGGCCGGGGACGGTATACCCGGCAACGCTGATCACCACCGCCGACCATGACGATCGCGTGGTGCCCGGGCACAGTTTCAAGTTCGCCGCCGCGCTCCAAGCGGCGCACGCGGGGCGGGCGCCAATCCTGATTCGCGTGGAGACCCGCGCGGGCCACGGCGCGGGCAAACCGTTGCACAAGCTCATCGAAGAGAACGCGGACCGCTGGGCGTTCCTGGTCCGCGAACTGAAGATGGAGTTCCCGGTCGGGAGCGCGATGACGTCCGCAGTGCCGGCAACGCGGTGAGCCGGCGGTTTTGCGGTTTACCGGGCCGCAGGCTCCGGTTACACTCTCGTGCATCCGATGGATCCGGCCCAGTACATCGTGCGTCGCGCGAATCTCGACGACCTCGGCGGACTCAAGGTTCTCTGGGAACGCTGCGCGTTGCAGGTGCTGGACCTGGAAAGACATCTGACCGAATTCCAGTTGGTCGTCAGCATGGAGGGGGACCTGATGGGAGCGATCGCTCTGCACATCGAGGCGAAGCAGGGACTTCTGCACAGCGAAGCCTTCACCACCGCCGAGCGGGAAGACGACTTCCGGCCGATGCTCTGGGAACGGATCCAGGTCGTCGCGCGCAACCACGGTCTGCTCCGGCTCTGGACGCAGGAGCAGGCGCCGTTTTGGCACCAGACCGGATTTGCCGAGGCAGATCCGGAGCTGCTGAAGCGACTGCCCCCCGGATTTGGCGACCCTCATCGCCGCTGGTGGGCGCTGGTCCTGCGGGATGAAGCACCGAACCAGCTTTCACTTGAGAAGGAGTTCGAGTTGTTTACCCAGACCAGCCGCGCCAGCGCCGAACAGATGATGTCCCAGGCGCGCCGGCTCAAGTTGTTCGCGTATGCGGTGGCGATCATCGTTTTCCTCGCCGCCATGGCGCTGGGTGTCACCGTGTTCGTGCGGGGCCAGAAAGATCTGAACCGGAGAACCCCGACCTATCAACAGTAACCAAGGTACCCTGTGAAACGACTCATCGTGTCCTCCCTGCTCCTCACCCTCGGCACTGCTGCCCACAGCGCCGATGGTGCATCCCCCTCGTCCGTCGAAGACCGGCTGAAGAAGCTCGAGCAGGAGTTGCAGGCGGTGCAGAAGGAGAACCTCGAGCTGCGCCGCGAACTGGGCGTGGGTAGCGGGGCAACCGCCAGCTTCGTGAAACCGGGCGCCCGCAGCGCGCTCGAAGTGCGCCTGGGCGGCTATATCCAGACGCAAGCCGAGTTCGGCGATACCGGGGACGCTCGGTGGACCGGTCTCTCTTCAAACGATCGGTTCTATGTCCGGCGGGCTCGGGCCAGCATCTTCGGGAGCTTCCTCGAGAAGTTCACCTACCGCATGGAAACCGACTTCGCCGGCGCGCTCGGGCAGCAGTCCGCCCTGCGAGCCCAACTCACGGACGGGTGGGTCAGCTACAACCCCTACGATTTCCTCAACGTGCGCGTGGGCCAGTTCTTCCCCACCTACGGCTGGGAGAAGCGCCTGAGCCCGATGCTCGAACAATCGGTCGAACTCAGTTTGGCAACCGACCGCTTCCTGCCCGATCGGCAGTTGGGCATCCAGGTCGGCGGCGGCGTGTTCGAGAAACGCCTCGGCTACTATCTCGGCGTCTTCAATGGCAACAACGTCAACAACAACTTCAACGACGACGACAACTTCCAGATCGTTCCCCGCCTCGAGGTGAACGCCTGGCGCGGGAAGATGGCCGACCGCGACAGCTTCATCAACTTCGGAGTCAACGCGACCTTCTCCGATGACACCAGCATCGCCGTCCCTTCCGAGTGGCTGGTGCCAGGCCGGACTACGTTCTCCGGATATCGAACCGGCCTCGCGGCAGACGCGCAGATCCGCCTGGGGCCCGTCGACATCTGGTTGGAAGACATGGTGCTCTTTCTGGATCCGAACAACGGCGACGACTTCACCGCCTATGGTGGCTATGCCCAGGCCACATACCTGATCACCCCGAAGATCCAGGCGCTGGCCAAATACGAGTATTACGACGCCAACAACGACGAGAGCGATGATTTCACACAGACCGGCACGTTCGGCATCGCCTACCTGTTCAAGGGAGACAACCTCAAGGTCATGCTAAACTACCTGCTGATGGACGTGGCGGGCGAGGACGACCTCGAGAACAAGGTGCTGCTGCGGCTCCAGGCCGGTTTCTAACCGTTGAGGGAGAACGATGATGCCGACACCCGTGCGCGTCGCGGTGACCGGTGCCGCCGGCCAGATCGGCTATTCCCTCCTCTTCCGCATCGCCGCCGGCGACCTCTTCGGGCCCGGCCAGCCGGTCATCCTGCACCTGGTCGAGATCGAGTCCATGCTGCCCGCCCTCGGCGGAGTGGTGATGGAACTGGAGGATTGCGCCTTTCCATTGCTCCAGGGGGTGACGGCTACCGCCCGCCTGGACGAGGGCTTTGGCGGTGTCAACTGGGCGCTGCTGATTGGCAGCGTCCCGCGCAAGCTGGGGATGGAGCGGAAGGATCTGCTCGGCGTCAACGGCCGGATCTTCGTGGATCAGGGCGCGGCCATCCAGAAGCACGCGGCTGCCGACGTCCGCATTCTCGTGGTGGGCAACCCGTGCAACACCAACTGCCTCATCGCCATGCGCCACGCGCCGGAGGTGCCGCGAGACCGCTGGTTCGCGATGACGAGACTCGACGAGAACCGCGCCCGGTCCCAGTTGTCGCGGAAGGCGGCGGTGGAGGCCACGCAGGTCTCGAACCTGGCGATCTGGGGGAACCACAGCTCGACGATGTACCCGGATTTTTTCAACGCGCGGATTGGCGGCCAACCGGCCCTGGAGGTCATTCGGGACGAGGCCTGGTTCCACCACACGTTCCTGCCCGCGGTGCAGCGACGAGGGGCGGCCATCATCCAGGCGCGCGGTGTCTCCAGCGCGGCGAGCGCCGCCAACGCCGTGATCGACACCGTCCGGAGCCTGAGCACGCCGACGCGCCCCGACGACTGCTTCAGCGTGGCGGTTTGCGCCGACGGCAGTTACGGGGTCGAACCGGGCTTGATCTTCTCCTATCCGATCCGGTCAGACGGCGTGCGTTGGTCCATTCTTCCGAACGTGCCGGTGGGCGAGTTCAGCCGGGCCAGGATCACGGCCACGGAGAACGAACTGAAGGAGGAGCGGTCGATGGTGGCGGATCTCCTCCCGAAGAGGTAGCGAGCCGCAGGCCCGGACGGGGCGCCGCTTCGTTTCGCGCGCGGTTCTCTCTCACTTCAGTTGGACGTCCAACTTGAGGCGTTCGAGGGTGGATGCCTCAGCTTGGGAAAGGCGGGCCAGGGCGATGTTGTAGTTGGCCAGCGCGACGATTTCCGAAGAGGCGGCCGATACCAGATCCCGCTGGAACTGCAACACGAAGAAGCTCGTGCTCTTGCCGTTGTCGAGTTTCTTCTGTTCGGCGTCGAGAGCGGCCTGGGCGAAACGCCGTTGCTCGCGGGTGGCCTGGACTTGTTGGTAGGAGGTCTTGACCCGGCCGACGGCATTGTCGATTTCCACCATGATCGATTGCTCGAGCTTCTTGAGGGAGAGGAGTGCCTGGGCCTGGGCGGCCTTGGTGACGCGGATGGCGTTGCGCGTGCTGCGGTTGCCCAGGGGCACGGAGAACGAGGCGCCGATCGAGTAGAACGGGTTCTCACGATCCTCGAATTGTGGGAGGAGATCGCTGAACTCGCGGGCGCCGCCACCGGCCGAATAGCCAAAACTCCCATAGATGTCGAGCTGCGGCCAGAGCTGGTTCTTTTGGAACTTGAGCGTGATGTCCTGTTTCTCGAGGTTGATCCGGGCCTCGAGGATCTCGGGGCGTTGGGTCAGGCCTTTCACCCAACTGTCGCTGAGCTGCACCCCGATGGGGACGGCGGAGAGCTTGCTCGCCGGCACCAATTCGACCTCATGCCAACTGGCGTAGTCGTCGGTCAGCAGGTTCTTCAGAGCATTCTGCTGGTCTTCGTAGGCTCGCTGGGCCGCGAGCAAATCCGCGCGGCGGGCGGCGACCTCGGCCTCGGCCTGCTTCTCATCCAGCGGGGCCATCGCCCCCACCTCGACCTTCTTCTTGTTCTCGGCCAGGAGGCGGGTTGCCAGTTCGAGCGCTTTTGCCTGCACCAACACGTAGTCGGCGGCTGAGACCATGGCGCAGTAGGTGGTCTCGACCTCAGTGGCGGTGGCCATGAGTTGCAGACGGAATGCGTATTCGGACTGCCGGAGGGAGGCGCGGTCCAATTCGATGCTCATCCGGGTGCTGTCAATCCAGGCGTTCCTCAGCAATGGCTGACGCAGTTCGGAGATGGCAACCTGTCCGCGGGAAGTCTCGAAGGTGGGCCGATAGGCGACGAGGTTGGTGGTGACGATTCCGTCGTTGGTGGAGACGATCGGGTAGATGGACAGGGGCAGGATGCCCGAGCTGTTGCCGAGATAGCCCCCCACCCGATACTGCAGACCCCAGGGTAGGAGGCCGCCGATGCCGCCGGAGAGGCTGTCGGTATCGCTTTCGGTTCCCGTGTAGGCTCGGTTCTGGTCGTCCAGGCCGCCCGGTTCCTGGCTGCCGGAGCGCTCGAAGGTGACACTGAAGACCGGGTCATAGGCCCCGTATGCCCCCCGCAGGTTGTAGCGGGCGATTTCCGGGTTGATGCGCTGGATCTGGATGTCGAGGTTGCGCTGCAGTGCCTGCTGCAGGCAATCTTCCAGGCTGACCGTGCGTTTCTCCTCGGCCGAGGCAGAGAACGCACAGAAAGCACTCAAAGTGAGGGCCGAAAGGGCAAAAAACCGTCTCAGTTGCATGGTCGCGGGAGCTTGCGGCATTTGGTTGGCGGCGTCAAATCCTGTGTCCGGATACTCCATGAGACACCGCAGACCCGGGGGAAGTTTCACGCAGATTTGACGGCAGCCAGGGATGGAGCGCGGCACACGGGCCCAAAGGCATCCCGTTCCTCCGGAACGCGGGCGGTTGGCGGGAGGCTCGAATTCCCGGCGAGACGGTCATCGGCTACCGGCGGGGCCTTCCGCATGCAACAGGGCCCGCACGGCGGTCAGAGCCCCGTCCAGATGCCGGGCCGTTGCTGAAGAGAGCGCCGTCCCCAGGTCGAACTGCGTGCCGGGAATGGAACAGAGGAACAGACGCGGCGGCCGTTCGTGGAGTCGGCGGACCAGGGCGAGCAAGGTCGCGGGAGCCAGATCGTGGGAAGTCGTTCGCGGCCCCGCTTCCGCTTCCAGTTCCTCCAAGCAGACGGCGTCAGTCCCCACCGCGGCATCCAGGACGATGACCCGGTCGCACCGGGCCCAGTCGGCGACCAACTCGACCTGGAGTTGGGGGAGCATGCGGACCTCGACGTCGGGGAGGTCGAGGGCGGCAATGCGCTCCGCGAGGATCCAGCCGGCGGCGTCGTCGCCGCGCAGCGGATTGCCGATTCCCAGAACGAGCGTGTTCACGGGCGCCCTCTCCGAGGGCGCCGCGAGATGCTGCATCCGCGCCCGAACCACTGATGTGAGATTCCCGGGCTAGCGGGCCGTGGTGTGGACCACCCGGCCTCGAGCGTCCACCCATTCGATGACCATCGGCATGGTGCCGATGGCGTGCGTGGAACAGGAGAGACAGGGGTCATAGCAGCGGATGGCGCCTTCGATCCGGTTGAGCGCCCCTTCGGAGGCCGCGGGCCCATGGACCACCTTGCGGGCGACCTCGAGAATGGCGCGGTTCATGGCCGGGTTGTTCTGGCCGGTCGCGATGAGGAGATTCACCCGCGTGAGCAGGCCGCCGCGGTCGGTGGTGTAGTGGTGGAAGAGTGTTCCGCGGGGGGATTCGGAGCAGCCGACGCCTTCGGCCTGATTCCGGCTGGCGCGAGCGACCACATCTTCGCTCGTGATCTCCGGGTCCTTGAGGAGCAGGTCGATTTCCTCCACCGCGGCGAGGGTCTCGATGAGGCGCGCCTGGTGGAAGTGGAAGGAGCCGTGGACCAAACGGCCGCGTCCGAGGGCGCGGAAGGCTTCGAATTCCTTCTGGACCAGCAAAATCTTCATCCGCGAGGCAACGTTGAGGCGGGCGAGGG
>CAYSPU010000166.1:3157-5703 GCA_964432995.1 uncultured Verrucomicrobiota bacterium | reverse complement strand
GCCGACGCGATAGACGCCTTTCTCCGGGCCCAGCGGCTTGTAGTAGGGGTATTTGAGGTAAGACCAGGGAACCGGCTGTTCGACGATGTAGTCGAGGTAACTGGCGGGGTCGATCTGATCGGCCAGGATCTTGCCGTCGGCGTCGACAAACCGCAGGCGGCCTTCGTAGAGGTCGTGTTCGCCTTCGGGGCCGACCGTGCCGAGGGAGAGGGTTTCGAACTGGTCGAAGTGGGCGACCTCGGCGGCGTGTTCGACGAGGTATTTCTGAAGGAGGTCAAGAGCGAGGCGGCACGTGGCGAGCGCTTCGGGGATCCAGTTTTGCAGGGCCTGGCGGTTCTCTTCGGTGAGAGGGCGGATCATGCCGCCGGCGACGATGCCGACAGTGTGGATCTTTTTGCCGGTGATGCGTTCGCTGATTTCCTGGCCGAACTGACGGAGCCGGATGCCGCGTCGCGCGAGGTCGGGGTTCACTTCCGCGAGGCCGACGATGTTCCGCTTGGCGGGATCGGCATCCCAACCAAGAAGGAAGTCGGGGGACGAAAGGTGGAAGAAGCTGAGGGCGTGGGAGGAGATGTGTTGGCCGAGGTGGATGAGCCGGCGCACGAGGTTCCCGGGGCGGGGCGGGGTGACCTTGAGGATCATCTCGCCGGCTTTGGCGCTGGCGACCGCGTGGCTGACGGGGCAGATGCCGCAGATGCGCGGGGTGATGTTCGGCATCTCGGTGAAGAGCCGCCCCTCGCAGAACTTTTCGAAGCCGCGGAACTCATTCACGTGAAAACGCGCCTCCTGGACGTGGCCGGCGTCGTCGAGTTGGAGGGTGATCTTGGCGTGGCCTTCGATCCGCGTGACCGGGTTGATGGTGATCTTGTGGCTCATGGCAGATCTCGGGGTTAACCGCACTTCGGCTGGTCGATGACCGGCACGCGGTCGTGCAGCAACTCGAACAGCACCTGGAAGATCAGGTCGGCCGACGGCGGGCACCCGGGCAGGTAGTAATCGACGCGGACCACTTCGTGCAGGGGGCGGACGCGGTCAATGAGGAGGGCGATTTCCTCGTTGGGGATGACCCCGTTGACGTTGCTGGGGCCTTCGAGATAGGAACGTTCGAGCACGGCCTGCTTGGCGAGAGGATTGCGCATGGCCGGGACGTTCGCCGTCACCGCGCAATCGCCGAACGCGACCAGGATCTTCGACTGCTGGCGGATGTGCCGGATCTCCTCGAGATGCTCTTCGTTGGCCACGGCTCCCTCGACGAGCGCAATGTCCGCCTCCGGAAACTCCTTCTGATCGACGACGGGGCACTTGACGATGTCGGCGAGCTTGGCGACTTCGAGGAGGCGCTCGTCGATATCGAGCAGCGACATGTGGCAGCCGGAACAGCCGCCCAGCCAGACGGTGGCGATGCGTTTCTTGGTCATGCGCGAGTTCCTCTCTTGGCAACCAGCTCCGAGACGGACGCCGGCGTTTTTCGCAAGGTCCCGATGGTGGCGTCCTTGGGCCACAGGGCGCCCGTGGGGCAGACCTGGACGCACTTGCCGCAGTTGGTGCAGGTGACCGAATCCAGCCAGGGCTGGCTGAAGTCGGCGATGATCCGGGAGGCAAAACCCCGACCGGCCACGTCCCAGTTGTGGGCGCCTTCCACCTCGTCGCAAACCCGCACGCAGCGGGTGCAGAGGATGCAGCGGTTGTGGTCGAGCACCGCCTTCTGATGGGAGGCGTCCACGGCGGCTTCCGGGAAGAGGTAGGGGAAGCGGACGTGGTCCATGCCCAGGCGACCGGCGAGATCCTGGAGCTCGCAGTTGCCGTTGGCGACGCAGACGGCGCAGACGTGGTTGCGCTCGGCAAAGAGGAGTTCGACGATCATCCGGAGGTATTTCCGGAGCCGGTCGGATTGGGTGTGGATGATCTGGTTGGGGGCGACGGGGGTGGTGCAGGCCGGGAAGAGGCGGGGGCTGCCTTCGATTTCCACGACGCAGAGGCGGCAGGCGCCGACGGTGCCGAGTCCTTCCAGATAACAGAGGGTGGGAAGGTCGACGTTGTTTTCGCGGCAGACGTCGAGAATGGTGCGGCCGGACGGGACCTTGAGTTCGCGGCCGTCAAGAGTGATGGGGATGGGTTCAGGCATGGCCAGGTTCCTCGTCCGAGTCTAGTGGGGGGTGGCGCTGGTCAGTTCGGGTTGCGGCCGGGGCTTGTCTTCCGGCTGGAGGAGCGCGGTGTATTCGTGACGGAAGTAGCGGAGGGTGCTGAGGAGCGGGTTTGGCGCGGTCATGCCGAGGCCGCAGAGGCTGGTGTCCTTGACCAGCGGGGCCAGTTCCTCGAGCAGTGCGAGATCGCGCGCGGTGCCCCGGCCCTCGCAAATCTGGTCGAGCAGGTCATACATCTGCTTGGTGCCCACCCGGCAGGGAATGCACTTGCCGCACGATTCATCCATGCAGAACTCCATGAAGAACCGAGCCACATCCACCAGGGGCGTCGGCTCGTCCATCACAATCATGCCGCCGTAACCCATAATGGACGCAATCGTCATCATGAAAGTGTAGTCGACC
>CAYSPU010000166.1:0-3147 GCA_964432995.1 uncultured Verrucomicrobiota bacterium | reverse complement strand
CTTGAGGTGTCGTCCATCACGAGCAAGCCACCGGAGCCCATGATGGAGCCGCCCTTGGCGAGGTTCTCCAAGTCGACGGGAACGTCGAGGCGCTCCTCGGGGATGCAGCCGCCGGAAGGGCCCCCGGTCTGGGCCGCCTTGAAGGAGCGCCCGTCGGGTATGCCGCCGCCGATGTCGAAGAGGATGGTGCGCAGGCTCATGCCCATGGGCACTTCGATGAGGCCGGTGTTGCGGATCTTGCCCGCCAGCGCGAAACACTTCGTGCCCGCGCTCTTCGGAGTGCCGATCGCCGCGTACCATTCCCCCCCGCGCAGCACAATCGGGGCGATGTTGGCGTAGGTCTCCACGTTGTTCAGGAGCGTCGGCTTGCCCCACAGGCCTTTCTCCGCCGGATACGGGGGGCGAGGCCGCGGCTGACCGCGGCGGCCTTCGATCGACGCCAGCAGCGCCGTCTCTTCTCCGCAAACAAACGCGCCGGCACCGACGCGGATCTCGACGTCAAAAGAGAAATCCGTTCCCAGGATCGCCGGCCCGAGAAGGTGCTGGGCCCGGGCATGCTTCATCGCCAACTCGAAGCGCTTGATGGCCAGCGGATACTCCGCACGCACGTAAAGAAAGCCCTTCTTCGCCCCCACGGCGTACGCCGCGATCGCCATCCCCTCGAGCACCCGATGGGGGTCGCCCTCGAGAATGCCGCGATCCATGAAGGCCCCCGGATCCCCTTCGTCGCCGTTGCAGACGACGTATTTCTCGTCGCTGACGTATTTGTAGACGGTTTCCCACTTGAGGCCGGTGGGATAACCGGCGCCGCCGCGGCCGCGGAGACCGCTCTGCTTGACCTCGGCAATGACCTCCTCGCGCGCGAGGCCGGTCAGGGCGTGGTACAACGCGCGGTAACCGCCGGCCGCGATGTACTCCTCCAGGCTTTCGGGATTGACCACCCCGCAGTTCTCGAGGGCGACGCGCTGCTGCAACTTGAAGAACGGATAATCGCCGGCCTTCTCGAACACCGGGCCGCCACCCTCCGCGAACAGCAGCTTGCCCTCCACCACCTTGCCCTCACAACAATGCGCCACCAGGATCGTCTCCGCCTCGTCCGTGACGATCTTCTCGTAGATCGTGTCGTCGGGAAGCACGCGCACCAGCGGCCCCTGGTTGCAGGGCCCCATGCAACCCGTGGGGAAGACGCCGATCTCCTGCTCGAGCCCGCGATCCTTGACCACCTTCTGCAGCCGGGCCAGCACCTCGCCCGCGCCGGAGGAAAGACAACCGGCACCGCAACAGACAAACACCTTCTTCCGGTAGCCGTGCTCCAACTTCCGAACGCGAGCGGCGATTTCGTCGAGTTTGTCCAGAGTCATTTCTTCCCTCCGATGTGCGTGCGCAACGTCTCCACAATCTCGTTGGGCTTCACCTTGGCGAGCACCTGGTCGTCCAGCACGACCGCCGGGGCGAGGCCACAACAGCCGATGCACCGGGCGATCTGCACACCCAACTTGCCGTCCGGGGTCGTCTGCCCCGGCTTGAGGTGCAGGTGCTTCTCGATCTCCTGGACAATGGCCTGGGCGCCGCGGACATGACAGGCCGTGCCCGTGCAGATCACGCAATTGTGCTTGCCCTTGGGTTTGAGCGAAAAGAAGTGGTAGAAGGTGGCCACCCCGTAGACCCGACTCGGCGGGATGCGCATCTCCCGGGCGACGAAGCGCATCGCCTCCATGGGGATGTAGCCGAAGGCGTCCTGCACCTTGTGGAGGATCTCAATCAGAGCGTCCGGGCGCCGCTGGTGTTTGACAATAGCCGCGGAGATCCGCTTGTAGCGGGTATCCGTCTTGGCAGGTTCCGCGGTGGATGCGCCCATCGGCTTGGTTGCTGGCATACTGGCCTCCAGGTAGGGGTCGTTGGACCAACGCAAGGCGGGGCGTGTCTATCGCAGCGTCCACCCCCTGTCAACGAGACACTCTCAAGCACAATCTGGAGGAATTCACGATATAAGAGTGGATTGTGCCAGGATTCTGCGCACGATGAGGTGCGCCAGCCTCCAGCCACCCTCAGGATGGTCGCCGGACGGTGGCCTGAGCAGCGCCGGATTCGCTCGGTTTGGCCGCCGGCAGGGCTTTCCCCTCCGTGTCGAAGACGTTGAAGTTGAACAGGTAATCCCACCAGTTGCGACTGCGGCCGTCAGGTCCGACTCCCGCGGCCTTCGGCAGATGGCTGAGGTCTTCGAGCATCTCCGCCACCCCGCGCTCGTAATTGAAACCCATCACGACAAATCGGCGCCGACAGGGGACCCGGTCGTAGGCGGCGCCGTTCACCTCGAAGGCGTCCCGCCCGATCATGCACGATTCCCAGTAGCCGAAATACGGCGCGCCCATCATCCAGACCTCGTCGATCTCACCCGACTCCACGCGGCGGACGAGGTCGAACTCGCGGACCATGTGCGCGTAGTCCACGCCATCAGGATCGTGCCACGGGTACCGGGTCGCGTTCCGCAGGCACGCCACATACGTCTCCGGCGTGTACAGAAACCCGTCGGTCTTGCGTTGGAAGCGGCGGACGATCTGCCATTCGGCGATCTCGATCTGGACTCGCCCGTCGCTGGCGGCGGCGAGATCCTGCAGGTAGCCGGCCGCCAGGACGAGGGGATCGTTCCAGCCGGCGAGTTCGCGCAGCGACTTCCGCCGAGCGCCGGCTGCGTCGGGGGTGTGCACCTCCCCGGGAATCCACGGGTTGAACTCCAGAACCAGGACGCGCACCTGCAGGGGAACCAGACCGGCCGGGGCAGGGGCGGCCGGTGTGACTTTCGGGATCTGCGCCGACGGCAGGATCTCGATGTCCGCGGCAGTCGACCAGGCAACTGAGACGGCGCCGAGAAACGGCGCGAGGAGCCGGACCGGCTGAGTGATCATGCCGGGCGAGCTTGACAAATGTCGCTCCGGTGCTCAATCACCGGGGGAGCGTCACCCAGGTGCCCGTGGCCCAAAGCAGCGGCTGCCCGGCGTCCGCGCTGCGGACCGCGCGCCGCGCCAGCGGGCAGCAGCCGCACCCGTCGGACGCACTGCCGAACCCACCAGAGCCGAACACCCGCTGGCAACGCGAAACAAAGAAACGGGACGGGTGCGGGGAGATGATGCCCGGGTTCGGGTTGGC
>CAYSPU010000165.1:6895-13288 GCA_964432995.1 uncultured Verrucomicrobiota bacterium | reverse complement strand
GTGAGGCTTGGCAGCCGGGGCGTGATGGGCCATGCTGCCGGCGGTCCAATACGCGGCATGCAGGCGTCCCAGATCACTTTTGGGGTGGTGGCTATTCTGTTCCCGGCGCTGGTCATGCTCAGTTGGCATTACTGGGCACGGGTGCATGAGGCTTTGGGGGTGGAAGGCACGCGGGGCTATATGGTTTGGCTCATCAAGGGCCTGGTCGTGCCGATGGCCGTCTGGACCCTGCTCCATACCGGCTGGATCTCCGGCATGCCCCCGCTGGCCGTCGCCGGCTACAGCGTGGCTCCCGGTTCCGTTGACTGGCTCATCGCGCTTCCGGCAGTCCTGGCGCCCTCCGTTCTCGTGATGGCCTCGTTCTGGACCGCCGCCACGTTCCTGGATCTCCTCGTCCTGGCGATGGCCCAAATCGAAGACCGCCGGGACCGCTTTGGCGTGGGGGGATTCTGGCTTCTCGTCACCCTGCCCTTCGGGGCGTTTGTCCTCTACGTTGGCGGCTGGACCGTCCTGGGCTTCGCCCTTCTGGTCAGCACCGTTCCCATGGTCCACGCCTTTCTGCCATTGCTCTTCCCCGAGGGCCACGTCCCGCTCTACTCGCGCGCCATCGCACGAATGAAGTTCGGCAAATACGCCGACGCCGAACAAGCCGTTCTCGAGGAACTGGAGAAAGCCACCGAGGACTTTGACGGCTGGATGCTGCTGGCGGAGCTGTATGCCGAGCATTTCAACGACCTTCCCCAAGCCGAGACCACGGTGCGCGACCTCTGTAAACAGCCCGACATCACGCCACTGCAGGTTTCGCTGGCCCTACACCGTCTGGCCGACTGGCACCTCCGGCTCGCGGAAGACCCCGTTGCCGCCCGACGCGCCCTCGCCACCATC
Organism: uncultured Verrucomicrobiota bacterium; assembly: GCA_964432995.1. Classification (GTDB taxonomy): domain Bacteria; phylum Verrucomicrobiota; class Verrucomicrobiia; order Limisphaerales; family JAHDYP01; genus CAYSPU01. The sequence continues at coordinate 12,403 of CAYSPU010000165.1, read as the reverse complement.
ATGGAGCGGATTCCCGACAGCCACTTCGCCCACATGGCCCACCTGCGCATCCGCCAGCTCCCCGCGAACCGCGAAGCCCTGCGACACCAGAAGGAGGTCCGCCCGATCCGACTCCCCGCCCTCCAGGACCCGCTCGACGACCAAGACGCCCGCCCCCCCGCGGACCGCTCGGCTGCCGCCGCCCAGGCCAACCGCCTGGTCGACCGCCTGCGCGAGAACCCGAACGATCTGTCCGCGCGCGAGCAGTTTGCACGGCTTCTGGCGGAGGACCTTGGCCAGGCGGACCTGGCGCTTGAACAGGTGGATTTGCTGCTCGGCCTGCCGGAGGTGCCGGCGGTCAAAGTGGCGGAATGGTTGAGCTGGCAGGCCGCCTGGCACCTCCGCTTCCGCCAGGACCGTCAGGCCGCCCGCCTTCTCCTGCAGCGCGTCGTCCGCGAGTTTCCCGATTCCCCCCAGGCTTTTCCGGCGCAGCGGCGGCTGAGCCTCCTGGACATGGACGCCCGTGTGCGTCAGTGCTCCGCCCCCGCATAGTCCAAGCCGCTCGCATTCGACTGCGGGACCGTTGAAGGTTGGGCGCAGAACGTTGCGGTTCAGAGCCGGGAGTCACGTTCCAGGGAAAACAATGACATCCGCCGGCCGGATATGCGTCGAGTCCGTGGACTGCGTAGCGCCGGCTTTCCAGCCGGCATCACGCCGACACGAATGTCGACGCTACGGTGTAGGGGAAGGACGGAAGTCCAAAGTGTGGACGCTCGCGGCCGCGCGTCCCTCTGCCTGTAGACATAGGATCCCGCCCGCCGGGCGGGATCATCCCGGAGCCGACAGAGCGCCGCTCCGACCGCGCCGAAACCGCCCGTCAACGGGGGGCGAACGAACGTGCGGCGCCCCTCAGACGAGGATCCGGGGTGCAACAAAGGACAAGCATTTTCGGCGGCGCGCGATTACAGTGCCCCGGCATGAAAGGCAACGGCGTAGTTCACCTGGTGGGTGTGGACCCTGGGAGTCCCGACCTGTTGACGTTGCGGGGGCAAGAGTTGTTGCGGCACGCGGACGCCGTGCTGTGCGACAGCAGCTTGTCGCTCGAGTTGCTGTCCGGCCTGCTGCCCCATGCCGAGCGGATTCAGTCGTCAAAGGCGGCGACTTCTCCCGACCTGCGACAATTGGCCATCGAACGGGCGCGGGCGGGTCGAAGCGTGGTCTGGCTACTGCCCGGGGATCCTTCCTCGTCGCGTCGCGGTTTGGCCGAGGCGGGCCGACTCGACGCCGCCGGTGTCGCGTTCGACGTCGTGCCCGGCGTCGTTGACCATGGCGAACCGGAACGGGGCCCGACGGTCCTGTGCGGGAGACCGGATGCCGGCTGGCGGAAGCGCCATCCGCTGTTTGGGCAGCGGGTGGTCGTCACCCGCAGCCGGGAACAGGCCGCGGAGTTCAGCGAGGCTTTGCGTCGGCAAGGCGCCGAGGTGCTGGAGATCCCGGTCATCCGCATCACCCTCCCCCACGAGCACGAACCGCTCATCGAGGCCCTCACCGGTTTGAACAGTTACGATTTCATCGTCTTCACCAGCGCCAACGGCGTGACGGCCTTCTTCGACCATCTCTTCAAGGCATTTCATGACTTGCGCGACCTGGGCGGGACCCGCATCGCGGCGGTGGGACCGGCCACTGCCCGGAAGCTGAACGAGCTGCATCTCCAGGTCGACGTCATGCCGCAGCAATACGTCGGCAAGGCCATCGTCGAGGCGATGCGCAAATTCGAGAGTCTCGAGAACCTCCGCATTCTCCTCCCGCGCGCGGAGGAAGCGAATTCTGATCTCCCGAAACTCCTTGAAGACCAGGGGGCGATCGTCGACGACATCCCCTGCTACCGCACGGTGCCGGACGTGGTCGATCCCGAGTGTCTGGGCGTCCGGCTCCGGAAGGAAGGCGCGGAATGGGTGACGTTCACGAGTGGTTCCACCGTGCGCGCCTTTCATCATCGGTTTGACCTGCCGGTGCTCCTGCAGGCTCACGAGAAGATGCGCGTCGCCTCGATCGGCCCCGAAACCACCCAGGTCCTGCGCTCCCTCGGGGTACGCCGCCTCGTCGAAGCCAACCCCCACACCACGGAGGGGATCATCCGGGTGCTCACGGACGCGAGGGGCTCCGCGAAGTAACGCGTTCCCCCGCTCCGCCCTGGCAGGCCAGCCGGCAGCCCCTCCGCACACGCATCCCGCGGCGGCACGGCCGGGGTGGACGACAAGGAGTCCCGCGCACGCTTGGGTCCGAATTCAACAGAAGCCCGCAAAGAACCGCAAAGACCTCTCGATCCCCGAGTTCCTTTTGTGCCTTCTGCGCCTTCTCGCGGCTAATCCCCGCGCTGCGGGCGCAGGCAGGTTCCGGGTCGCAGCAGCAACCGGAGCACAGGCGGATCAGAATACTGGCGGCACCCAGACGATTCGGTAGAAACGCTGGGTCGATAGTGTCCCGGTCGCGTCCGTCCAGCTCTGCGTCGCGTTGGTGAGCGTCAGGTTCTGGACGGTCACCCAGCGCGCGTCGCCGCCGAAGTCGGACAGTGTTTGGAGCGAGTAGTTCACCCCGGGCGAACCGTGGAACACCATCTCCGGCCAACCGTCGCGGATCGTGAGGGTCTGCGCCGCGGCCACGGGCGCGGTCAGTTCGAAGTGCACGAGAGCCCGACCCGAGATGCCGGAAGGCGCGAGGTAGCGGATGACGACGTCGAAGCTGCCGGACTGCGTGGCGACGCCGGTGATCGTTCCGGATGCGGGATCGATGGTGAGACCAGCCGGCAAGTTGGGAGAACTGAACGTGCCGCCGGGTTCACTTGCCTGCGACGCGAGCTGGACGGTCTGCCCGATGGCGCCCTGCACCGCGTTGGTGCTGAAGCTGACCTCGGGCATGGTCCGGAAATACCAGGGCGTGATGCGGGCGTATTCCGTCTGTGCCTGGTGGATGAGGTTGGTGACCTGGGGAATGTAGGCGAGGAGATCGTCGAGCATCAGCGTGTAGGCGGGCGAACTGTGGGACTGGGCGCGGAGGAGATCGCGCTGGCCGTTCGCGAGCATCGATCCCAGCCCGCCGAGGGCGTCCTCGTAATAGTCCGGGGTTTGTTCGAGGTAGATCGGTGTCCAGAGATCGAGGCCTTGCTGCATGGAGGCGAGGAGGGAAGCCGCCTGGCCGGGGGCGCGTTGCCGTTGGTCCAGATCGGCCGCCAGCATGGTCTGGTAGCTGTTCAGGTTGGTCCCGTGCTGAAGCAATGGGGCGACGTCGGTGAGCGTCGGATGTCGCTGCAGGTATTCGAGTCGGGTCTGGGCAGCCAGCCAGACGGCCTCGAACTTCCGGGCGTGCAACGCCAGGTCGGTCTGTTCGATGGGCTGGCGATAGTCCAAAAGACCGTTGACGCGGCCCATGAGACTGTAGGCATGGCCCCCGGCGCTGGTCACGGCGAAGGGCTGGAACTTCTCCTCGAGCAATCCGTGGATCCGCTGCAGCGCCTGCTGCAACTGCGCGAGGTCGTAGGCGGCCTGCAGTTCCGACATCCGCGTCTGCAAGGCGGCGATTGCCGCCGCCGAATCGAACTCGCCGGTGGTGTATTCTGGATTCACAAAGACGACCGCGAGCGGCAGGCCTTCGAACGCCAGGGGGACAGAGGGAGAGTAGTAGTTGGCCAGCTTCCAGCTACGCCGGGTTTCCGTCGAACTCGCCACCATGTTGGTGAACACCTGGCAGCCCTCCGGGATCAGGGAGTTCATCTGCGTGTCGACGCTCTGGATCAGCGTGGTGAAGTCCGCATAGAGTTTCCGGCGGCGGGAATTGAGCCCCGCCAGGGTCTCACGGTCGGCCTGGACCTTCTCGAGGTATCCGGCCATCTGGGCGTAGTTCTCGGCCGGGGGAGTGTAGTACCCCATGTAGTCGTTGTAGAAGGGGCCGCCCCACAACCAGTTCTCGGTGAAACCAGCTTGGGTATAGCGTTGGTAGGTGAGGGGCAACTGCAGGTTCTCCGCCGCCTCGCGTTCGAGGGCGGCCAGGTCGTTCTCCAGTTTGGCGGCGGCCTCCTTCAACTGGGCGGCGAGCGGGAGGGTTTGCTGGCTGATGACCGCCGCCAGCTTTGCGGCCCGTTGGTCGGCTTCCGCGCGGATGAGCGCCACCTCGCTGTAGAGCGCCTGGCGATCGGCATCGCGATGGGCCAGCCACTCGACCTTGCCCGGGCCGTCGGGAGGCAGAACCTGCGACTCCGTCAACTGATACATCGCGTTGTTCGCTTCCACCCACTCGTCGTAGAAGGCCTCGGCATCGAATGATCCGCCCGGCGCTTCGAGGATCCTCGAGTAGGCGGCGGTCCACATGGCCAGAACACCCCCGCGGTCGAGTGGCGTGTAGGGTAGTGGTTCGCCCGGGGCCGACTGCGCCAGGGCTTGGTAGTGGAGCGCATCTTCCACCGCCTTCTCCTCCTGGAGCGCACCGACCCGGCGCTGGAAATCGCGAATGACGTCCAGCATCGGTTTGGCATCGGACCTGGCCTTGTCGGCGCGCGCCTTCAACTGCGCCTCGGCCTGCGCCGCGACATCGAGGTAGGGCTGGAACTTGGCCTGCAGTGCCGCGTCTTTCCGTTGCTGCTCTGCCACCTCGTGAGCGATGCCCGCCTTGATGCTGTAGAGCGTGTCCTTGAGCCGCTGTTTCATGGCCTCGTCGCCGGCATCGGTTCCCTGGCCGTTCCAGAGGCGTCCGTAGGCGACCAGTTCCCAGCCGTCATCCACCCTGGCGTAGACCCCGGCCAAATCGGTCGTCCGCAGCATCTGGGCGAAAGCCTTGGGATCGCTCTTCATGTTGAACAAGTCGTTCAGCATCCCTTCCGTGGCAGTGTCCGTGGCATAGCCAATCACGTAGTTGCCCAGGGCCTCCACCATCGTGGCCCCCAGCTTGAACCAACCCCACCCCGGGATGTAGGCATCGGCCACCGCGTCGTAGACGCCCCCGGCGATCTTCGCGAACCCGGCCTGCGCCCCCTGTTCGCTGAACGCGTCGATGGAATCCCAGACGATCGTGGCACCCGCCACCGCCGCACCATACGCCGCCACTTTGGTGTCGACCTCCGAAGCCATTCGTGCCTCGAGCAGCGTCCAATCGACCGCCCCGCCGGCAACGGCAGCGTTCTTCAAGGCGGGCACCGCGATGTTCTCGAAGGCCTTGGCCCGAAAGGCCGCCGCGGCGTAGTTGTCCATCGCCTCCTTGACGCTCTCCTTGGCATCGTCGATGACCTTGTTCTGGACTCGCCCGGCTGCCTCGGACAGCACCCAGTTCACCCGTTGCTGCGGGGGCAGGGCCAGGATCGTGCTCAGGTCGCCCAACGCCCCCTGCAGACTCTCGATCACCTCCGTCGCCGCTTCCGCGTCGGGAAGTTCCCCTTCCTGAGCCCGGGCGCTGGGCACCGAGAACACCGCCAACATACAGATCAGCAGGAGCACGCGCTTCGTAAGCATATGCCGGGAGTATCGGCGGAACCGGCCCGAG
>CAYSPU010000165.1:0-6885 GCA_964432995.1 uncultured Verrucomicrobiota bacterium | reverse complement strand
AAGCGCAGAAGGCACAGAACTGGCCTGCTCGTCCGGCGAGAAGGAGACGCGAATTGCGCGAATGGACGCGAATGGAATGGGAGAAGGGAGACGCGAATTGGAACAGAATGGACTCGCGGGTATTCGCGAAATCCGCGTCAAGACCCTGCGAGGTGTGAACCAAAATGGCGAACTGGTTCCCGTCGAGCCACGACGGCGGCTCAGTCCTGCCCGCGCAACATGGTGGGAGCACAACTGGAAGATGCGTCTCTCCGGAACTCATCCCATCATGGCAGGATGATTGCAGCCAAACCCACACACCCTTGTGCGGCGGCTTGAATGCTCCCCGAATGCCTGAGGCCCGGACGTGTGGCTCCGCACGGGATCGACCTCACTCTGCCGCCGGTGGAGTGATCGGCCACACCTCCACGCTGCCCAAGTCCAACAGGCCTCCGGATTCGCCCTCAGCCGAATCCGGCACCACGACTTCCCGTCGAAACGATCTGTCGGCCGTATGCGCCCCCAACTCGTAGACGCCCGGCATGACATCCGGCAAGCGAAAGGAACCGTCGGCGGCTACCGCTGCCTGATAGTAGCGATCGGCGCGCATGCGACCAACGCCCCGCTCCGACTGCCAGAAATCCACCTTCCAGAGTTCCAGCGCCGCTCCGTCTAACGCCTTTGGCTCCACGAACGGCGGCAGTCTCGTGCGGAGGCTGACCGCCAATGCCGGTCGTGTCTGACCGATCGACCCGTCGGATCGGGGCAAGGCGAGCCTCCCAGTGAGGGTCCGTTGCTGACCGCCGATTTGGACGCGGGCAGTTTCGCCGGGGGCGATTCGCACTGGCGTCTTGTAGGTGCCAATGCCACCTGACGCGGGCCAAAGGTACAGGTCGAAGTCACCGGGGGGGACGCGACCGAAGCCAAAACGGCCCTGGTCATCGGTGCGGACAGAGAAGGCACTCGTGCTGTCGGGAATGACCGCGCCGGCGTACTGATTCATCGAGTAGTCCCACATCTGCACCTCGCGACCGGCCCAATGACCGTCCCGCGTCCGAACGACGCCCTCGATGCGACCCCAGGGTTGCAGCGCCAGTTGCACCTCTTGCCCCCGCTCCTGGAGTCGGGTCCGGCCGAAACCGACCGCGTGCACGGCAACGACAGTATGCGCGGCGTGAACGAGCGGAAACCTGAAACGTCCTCCGGCATCGGTGTCCGTCACGATGTCCTGGTCGCGGTTGAGAAACCGCCCGTCGCCGAGAACGATGCTGTTCTCCAGCGTGCAGAGGGCCACCTCCGCGCCGACGGCGGGCGCGCCGTCGGGCAACCGCACGACACCGGAGACGGCCAATCGCTCGTCGGCGCGCGCCAGTTCGAAGTTGCAGACGACGCCGTCGCCGTTCGGGACCAGGGGCTTGGAGACGGCAGTCTCATAGCCTTCGGCTTCAATCCGGACCAGGAAGTTCGGGCTGAGTTCATCAAACGTGAGATGGTATTCTCCGTTCGTGCCTGGCGCAGTTCGTTGGCGGGACCATTTCGAGATGCCGAATCCGGGAATCGCCTTGAAACTCGGAATGGTCAGTCTGGTTTCCGCGTCGGTCACCCATCCGCTCACGGCAAACGCCTTGCGGAGCGTGAGGGTGTGCTCTTCCCCGTCCGGGGTGACGGTGTTGCGACGCGAGTTGAAGTAGCCGGTCTTCCCCGCATAGATCCTCAGTGGGCGTCGGGGCGCGGCATCCCATCGGACGCGCCCGTCGTTGTCTGTCGACGCCTTCCAACCGCCTGTTGGCGCATTTCCGCTTTCGGCAGTCTCATCGGCGACCAGCGCCCCCGCCAACCCGGCGCCGTTCTCGTCGACGACCCGCAGCCGGAGAGGCAGGCCCCGGTTCAACTGGATTCGGAGCGGCGCTGTGTCGGCTCCAAAGCCGATAGCGAGGTGCGCAGGGGCAAGTCCTTCGGCGGTCGCCGTGATCTCCACTTCGCCGGGAGGTACGTTGGAGATGATGAAGGAACCGTCGGCTCTGGTACGGGCCGTCGGCACTGGCGCGCCGGACATCTGGCCAATCTCGATCGTTGCTCCGGCCACAGGCTGCTGATTGTCGTCCACGACAGCACCTGAGAGTTGGAAGCCGCGCCGGAGGACCACCAGGGCGTTTCCCGCCCGGAGTTCGCTCATCCGGAGACGCTCGACACTCCCAGCATAGTCCCGGTCGTCCTGATCCGTCGTGCAACGGACCGCCGTGAAGGACGGGTGCTTTACCTGGAGCCAGAAACGAGGGTAGTCCGGAGGCAGCACGGTGCAGAGCCATCGCCCCATCTCGTCCGTCTTGGTCACCACCAGATCATCGACGAAACCGAGTTGTTCCCGTGGCGGCTCCCGCGGATTGACGACGCCAGCTTCCGCAAACTGCACGCAGATCTCCGCCTGGGGGACTGGGTTTCCGAGCTCGTCGAGCACCCGTCCACCGATGCCGACGCCACGCTCGAGCGTCATCACGTACTCGCTTGGGATCGGGTCTCCGTCGACTGGCATCCAGGTGACGCACTTCTGCACATAGCCATCCATGAGGGCGCCCACGTCCATCCGCCCCAAGTCGAGGTCGGGCAGGCGCACAGCGCAGTTGCCTTCGGCGTCCGTCCGCAGATCGTCGCGGCGATCCACTTGCGCTCCATGCCAGAATCGAGCGTGCAGGCTGACCCCGCCAACGCCGGCACCAGTGACGGCATCAATCGCCCGGAAGGCCAGACGCAGGGTGTCGGCTGAAGCAGGCGGCCCGGATTCAGGCGATCCGGATGTGTTCCTGGCAGCCTGGCTTGCGGCCGACGCCAGGGCTGTGTCCGCCGCCCCGGTCCTTCCTGAGGCCGCCGGCGGCTCTTTGGGCAGTGCCAAGCCCACAAGAATCGCGAGCAACACTGGGGTGACGCCCAAGCTGACCGCGGCTTTCGCCTTGGCCCACCGCCACGCCTCGATGGTTTCCCTGACCAACTCCGGCAGAGCTGGAGCCGCGGCCGCCCCTTGCGCCAACACCCGCGAAGCGATCGTGGCCCCCAGTCCCGCCGGTGCCGCCTCCACACCGTGCTGCGCCAACACGCCCGTCAAGATCAGAGCCGGCACAGAGAAGCCCCGACGCCCAAAGAAGGCACGCAGCTTCTCGACCGCCCGGCACACGCGCTTCTTGGCGGCCTCCTCCGTAATGCCCAGCGCGGCGCCGATCTCGCGCAGGTTCTTGTCCTGCAGGTAGCGCAGGACGATGGCATCCCGTTCCTTGCTGCCAAGCCGTGCCAATCCTTCGTCCAGCACTGGTGCAAGCCGCGCCCAGACCTGATCGGGGGTCGACAGTTGTTGCATCCGGACTGCCTCCTGTTCGCGTCGTTGACGTCGCTGCTGCGCCCGGATGGCGCGCGCGGCGACGAAGCGCGTCGTGCAAACGAGCCAGCCGGGGAGGACAACGCCGCGCCGGAACCCGCCGGCCTTGCGCGCCAGCAACAGGAACACCGCTTGCGACACTTCCTCGGCAAGCGGCGCGTCGTGAACCTGGCGGAGCGCACACGAGTGCACCAGGTTGACGTACCGTTCCACGAGCATACGAAACGCCGCCTCCGACTGCCGCCGGGTGTATTGCTGCAACAGGTGCCAGTCGTCCATCATTGGCGATGCCCTTTACCGTACTATCCCCGCCCAAGGATGAAAAGGGGACAAGATATTCGGATACCCAACGGCGCGGGCGAGCATCCGTATGGGAACGACACCAAGGAACTTCACCACGAGGGACAGTCGCGAAGAAGCGCCGAAGGCACAGAACCGGATTCGGCAAGCCAGGAAGCGGAGACGCGAACTGCGCGAATTCACACGAATTGGATCAAAGCGAATTCGCGGGAATCCGCGAAATTCGCGTCAAGACCAAGACCGAAGCTGAAAACTGCCAACCACGCAAAACGCGCGAGGGTCAGAAGGGTATTCGCGTGCCCCGAGCAGCTCGGATTCGAGTCTCCTTCACACTCGCTCAGGCACTCCCACATCCCGTGCTGGTGCAGCCAGATCGGATCCGCGACCGTTCCCTCGGTCACAACAGCAGCGTGTGGCGAGAGGCAACCGGCGGTCCGAGAGCGCGTTTGGCATTTGCTGCTGCTGCCCGCCGGGACGGCGGGCGGTCCGGTGTTGCAGGGCCGCCGCAGTGCGGAAGCGTTGAGCACAATCGGCGGAAAGCGCCGCAGCGGCGGCGCACTCCGCGACGCCAAACCGCTTCGGACGGCTGCTTCGGCCAGGCGCATACCCCCGTACATCCTCCTTCCGTCCCACCGCCGTGCCGACGTGCCGACGTGCCGACGTGCCGACTTGCCGACTTGCCGACTTGCCGGCCTCCCGGCCCCGTCCTACTCCCTCTCCACCGGCTTCCACTAGTTGACGCCGATCTGATCCAGCCGCCCCAGGTGGGACTTCAGCCGAAGCCGGAACGACGCGTAGTCGCGCTGACCCGCCGGTGGCCAGACGACCTCGGCCAGAGCCACCGCCCGCGGAAAGGTGAAATGCTCGACCTCCGCCGGGATGTGGACGTACTCGGTCCAGATGTTGCCCTGCGCGCCGAGAATGTGAACGAAGCGGCTCGGGAACAGATGACAGACCTCCTCCAGAACGTCCTTGGCGAACGCAACCGCGGTGTCGCTGCCGGGGCACAGGATGTCCGGTTCCACGCCCCTTCTTGTCCCCACCTCGACCGGGCGGCCGCGACAGGACAACTCCAGATAGGCGGCGATGGCGGCGCGGAAGTGCCCGGGGATTTCGATTTCCCGGCCTCCTGTTCCGCGCCGGGTCCGGCGCTGACCGACGTGGAGGCCGTCATCTCGAAGGTCTCCTGTCCGGCGCGCACCAGGGCTGGTTGCGGGATCAGATCGGCCAGCCCGGCTCGAGCCGGTTCACAGCACGTCGTCAGACTCGACACAAAAACAACGACGAGCCAATGGCAGGCTCCATGCAAGCGGATTCCGCTTGGGCCAGGATCACCCATGCAAGGCAAGTGCGATGAAATGGTGCGATGAAATGGGGTTCACAGCGGTGCAGTCGCGAGTTGCCGGTGGTGGGCGGCCAGCACCGTCTGGCCGCGGCCCACGCGGGCAACGGTGTTGCCCGCCCACCCAGGTCGAAACTCACGGTCAGCTTCGGGATGCACGGGGTTCACAGCAGCAACGACAGGCCAGCCGGAACCACACGCTGGGGACGGAGGCGGGCCCGGCTGCCGGAGTCTCCCGCACGCTCGGGGCCGAAGATGCACGCATCCGGGCCGCGTGCAACGCGGCGCTCCGACCTACAAACATCACGCCCCAGCGGTACGGAATGTGCAAAGGGCTTGGCTCCGTGGCCAGGGACCACCCCCACGCCGGGGGGATTGCCATACCCTCGGTTACCCTGGAAACTGGTAGGGCGCGACTCCGAGGAGGACTCGCGAGCGGGCCTCCGGGCACGCCGGAAGAACGTGCCAGCGTGGATGCTCTTCAGGCGCCCTCGGAGAGGGCACCCTACCTTGTACGCGAAGTGGTGTCCCCGCATGGAGAAAGGGATCCATGGCTGAGGCGTTCTCGTTGCGTGGTCGTTTGTTGAACGACGTTGCGGGACTGCAGGAGTTCTGCTTGATTCCCGTCCGTTCGAACGATCGGCTGCGGGCTGGGTGCTCTGCTGTGGAGCGGTCCGCCCGAGTTCATCTCAACTGCAACGGATCATGACGAAACTGCTGCTCTGGGTTTACATCCTGCTGCTGTTGGCGGGAGGGCTGATGGGCTACTTCAAGGCCAAGAGCAGGGTGTCGCTGCTTACGTCGGCAGGTTTCGCGGCGGCGCTGGTCCTGTGTGCCGTGGACGTGGTGTTCAAGGCGTACGTGGCGGACCTGCTGCTGGCGGCGCTGCTGGTGGTCTTTGCGCTGCGGCTATCGAAGACCCGGCGGTTCATGCCGAGCGGCTTCATGCTGGCCGCCACGGCGATCACGCTCCTCGTGAGGCACCTCTAGCCTGGAGACCAGCACCCTCTTCGCCCCGAGGCATCGCCCTCAATACCCCATATAGGTGAGAACGAAGCTGCGGAATTTCTGGGTGTTCTCCGGCTTGAACTCGCGGTAGAGCCGCCGGGCGGAGCCATTGATCTGCACCTTCACGTCTCTGGCCTTGGCGATGCGCCGGAGATCGTCCGCCTTGACGTCGTAGACGGCGTTTTCGACGAAAGTACCCCGACCCGTGCGGTCGCGGTTCTCGAAGCTGCCGGGGCCGCGGAAGCGCATCGTCTGACCGTCCACGGTAAGGACCAGGGTCTCGCCCGGGCCGATCTCGATGAAGCCGGCGTCGCTGGCGCCCTCGTAACGGACTTCGAGGTAGTAGTCGGCATCCCAGGGCCCCTTGCGCACGCGGACGGCATTCAGGGAGATCTGGTAGCTTCGGTCCTCACTGCTCTCGAGGAGGTTGTCGAGCGTCATGTCCATGTCCGGCCCGGAGATGGCCTCCCGGTGGGTGTAATTGCTCGTGTCCGAAGGAGGGTTGGCGCAGCCGGCCAGCATGGCTACCGCCGCGACGGTCAGCAACAAGTTCCGTTTCATATGGCTCCTGCAAGTCTCGACTGTTTGCGTCCGTTGGTACCGCTTGCCGTCACTTGTAGCAAAACCGTCGCCATTGTGAACACAGAAAACGGCTTCGGGAAAAAAGCCCGTTGCGGGGCAGGCGGCGGCGGTCTAGGTTTCGGGCGCGATGTTGGATGACCGCTCCTATATGCGCCCCGTGCGCTTCCGATCCGGGATTCCGTGGACGTACCTCCTGATGGGAACGATCGCGGCGCTGTTTGTGATCCAGTCGATCGTCCAGGTCTACGTCAGCTCCACGTTCATCAACACCTACTTCGCCCTCAGCTTGCGGGGGCTGTCCCGGGGC
>CAYSPU010000164.1:0-13363 GCA_964432995.1 uncultured Verrucomicrobiota bacterium | reverse complement strand
GCGGCCGTCTCGGCCGCAGAAATGTTCGATCAGACGAGGGCGGCCTTTGAAATCGGGGCGCGGCTGGGTTGCGGCGCTCCCTGCGCCCGAGACGGGCGCAGTCCCCTGCCGGACCGCCCGACGTCCCGGCGGGCAGCAGCCACACATGCCGAACACGCGTTCGAACCTCCCACCACTTCCCCCCGCTTGCTGCTGCTGCGACCCGGGCCCTGCCCAGCCAAGGCTTCGGGAAGGTAGTCGTGTCGCGGTCCGGATGCGGGCTGCACCCGCCCCCGGGCGCCGCCAGACCCGACGCGAACAAACCCTCCGAGTTTGGAGAGACCCGCCTGCCGTCGGACATTGCTGCGCCGCGGCAGGAGCGGCGCAGCCCGTCCTGGTCCGACACCGCGCGCGGTGTCGATGCCCTCAAAGCGTTCGCAGAAGGAACTGCCCTTGCGGCCCCCGAGGCGCAGACTCAAGGGCGGCCTCACTTCACGTCCGGCGTTGTCCCCAGAGCTTCGTCGACGGCGCGGAGCACGGCGTCGCCGCGCAGGTTGCGCAGGGGTTCGGTGCCTGCCTGACCCAGGACGGAGACGGGGAGTTCCACTTCGCCCAATTCGTTGAGCATCGCGGCCTTGATCGCCGGCGGCGGGACGATCTGCGGCCAACCGACCTTTGCCTCTTCGGCCATCCGTCGCGCGGCTTCGAGGTCATCGTCCATCACCACTCCAAACATCGACAGGCGGCCGTCCTTGGCCCAGCGGGTGTGCGCCTGACCGAGCTGTCGAAGTTCGGCAACGCTGGCGGCGTTAGTGGTTGCCCAGAATGTCAGCAGTACCCGGCCCGAGGCCAGGGCGTCCGCCGCGATCGCCGCGCCGTCCAGGGTGGGCAACTGTTCACCCGATCCCACCATCTGCATCTGGTTTTGCTGACGTCGGATGGCGAGGTCTTCTTCCGAGGCGAAGGTCAGTTTCAGTTCGCCCACGTCCAGCGGGTCATCGCTGCGGCCGTCTGGCATCTCCGGCACCACGACCTCGTGGTTCGTCGAGGCGACTTCAATATCGCCCAAGGGTGAGTTCCCATCGGATTCAAGGAGCTGAAGGTGCAATTCGTAGGTCCCGGCGGCCACGTCATCGATGCGGAAGAGGCCGTTCGTCGGCCACGTGACGGCGTAGAGGCGGCGGTTGGCCAGCACGGCCCGCACCTCTGAGGACGCGTACCAACGGCGGTAGTCTTCTGGCGCTCGCAGGTTGGCCGGCGGCTGCGGCATCCTGGTCGTGAGCGTTCCGTAGAGGTTCTCCCAGGGGATTTCCCGGTTCGTCTCGCCGAACATGACCGCGCCCACCACCAAACGTCCCGTGCCGCCAAGAACCACGCGGTTTGTCTGGCCCGGGATCACGTCCACCTCCGTCCCGTGGCTGTACATCTGGCTGCGGGGGCCTACGGGGATGAGGCGCACGACGCGCTGCGGGCCCGGTGGGACTTGGTCGAAGGCGAACCGGCCCTCGGCGTCGGTCCGGGCCCGGTAGGATTCGCCGTCGAAGTGAAGACGACTCTCTTCGAAGGCTGCGGAGCAGTCACCCCAGTTCAGCATCACGTATTGTTGGGCTGCCGGTTTCGCGCCGACCTTCAGCGTGCCTTCGACGCGGCCCCAGGACTGCAAGACGATCTTGCCCGACCTGGCCAATTCGTCGGTGGTGATCCGGGCGAAACCGTGTTGCTCATGGGCGGCGACGAACCCGGGAGTGGGCACGAACGTGGGGAGCGAGAAGCGGCCCTGCTCATCGGTGGTGGTGATGTGGTTCGCCCCCCTGTTCATGGAGCTCAAGGCCCCTTGGCGTAGCATCAGCCAGCCGGTGCCCAGCGCGGCCACATCGGCGCCGGCCACGGGCCGTCCATCGGTCGTGACCACCTGTCCATGAGGCCCGGCCCCCTTCTTCAGTTCGAAAGTGAACTCCTGCGAGACCCCGTCCGAAAAGACTGGTGAAGCCGCCGCTTGATACCCATCCGCCAGGGCCACGAAGCGCACCTGGCTCCCTGGAGTGACGCCCAAGGCGACGGCGAACGACCCGTCACGATGCGAAGTCGCTTCGTTGGACTCCCACTCTACCCCTTCCAGCCCTTCGGCGACGACGTTCCAGACCCGGCCGCGGATCAACGAGAATGCCTCCACCGGCCGTTTGGTCTCGGCATCGACGACCTTGCCCGTGAACGTGGCCAGCTTCGCCAGCCAGATCGGCAGCCGGCCATCCGCCATCCGCGCCGTCGAAATCGACGTCGGCTCGCAGCCCGGTTTCCCGACCTGCAGCATGACGGGGTCGGTCGGCGCCTCATTCCATTCGAAACTGCCGTCGGCACCCGTCTCGGTCTGCCAGGTGAACAGCGGTTGCTCCGCCGAGGGCCAGCCCGCCAGCGCCACCCTTGCCCCGGCAACTGGCAGACCCGTATGGTCACGCACCTGCCCCCGAACCGTCTGGCTCGGGCTCATCGACAGGTCCAGCGGCTTCAGCGCGGGCTCGAGCGCGAAGCTCTGGAAGTGGGGGGCATGCCCCTTCGCTCGAGCGATCAGGTGCGCCTCACCGGTTTCCGGCACCCGAATCTGAAACCGGCCCTCGGCGTCCGTCGTCGCGGCTCTGCGGTTGACCAAACCCTCGCCGCTCGCCACCGTCACTTCCGCTCCGGCCACCGCCCGGCCCGCTTCATCCGTCATGCGACCAACCACACGAATGGCCGGCTCCAAAGTCATCACCGCGGTGCCGCCGAGCAACGCCTTCAGACTGAGCCCGCCGGCGGCGTCCTCCGCCGGCGGCCCGTCATACATCGCCGGCATCCAGTCGGGATGCTTCAGCGCAAACCGGAGCCCCTCGGCGTTTGGCGGCGCCGCACTGCTGCTCCAACGACCCTGCGCGTCGGTGCTCACCGTCTCGAGTTCCGAGGGGTGCACCACGCCGGCCGAGTCCGCGACGCCTCCTTCAATGCGGATCTGAACACCAGCGATTGGCTGCCGTGCTTCGTCTTGCACAATCCCGCCAATGCGTGTGCCCCGCTCGAGCTTCACCACGATTTCCCGCGGCACCTTGCTCTCGACGAAGGTCTCCCATCGAGGTCGGTATTCCGGGGCCCGCACCATGACCGCGGCCTGCTTCAGCTCGCCGGGCGGGAAATCCAGAACCGCCCGACCTTGGGCGTCGGCCTTCTGATCGCCGAATTGGTAGGAGGCTTCGCGGTCGGCAATCTGCGCGCGAACGATAGCGGCGGCTATCGGCTGACCCGACGCGGCGTCCACAACCCGAACGCGAGTCTCGGTCGGAACCTGGGCTTCGGCGACCGGCTGAACCTGGACGAGTACTGGCGCAAGACGCCCGGGCGCGGCGCCCAATTCCAGCGTCATGCCGGTGATCACAGAAACCGACTCGCTGAGCAGCGACACGTGGTCGATGGTGCGCAGTTCGACCTCCGGCAGCGGGAGCTCGAAGACGGTGTGGTACAGCCGCAGCGTGCAGCGGTAGCGTCGGCTGCGCGGGCTGTCGCCGGTCCAGCCCACTCGGGTTTCGGCGTCCGTGACGACGTCAGAGTCGTTCTCGGACCTGTACCAGTTGCGGACGTTGTGTCCGAACACGATGGTCAGGGCGCGTTCTTCGCCGTTGGCGTGGTGCAGAACCAACTTGGCCAACGGGGTGCCGTCCCGAAGGTTCTCGGCGCCACCGTGGAGCACGTGCAAACGACGCGCCTTCCGGCCAACGGGGATGTCACGCACGCTGGTGGGCAACGCGTTCGCCTCCCGGGCCGCCCGGAGCCCGGAGACTTCCATGATCCCACCCAGGTCGAACGGGACGCCGTTGAACGTCTGCCGCCCGTGCGGTGCGTAGGCCCACGAACTGTCCGGATCGCGGTCGATCTGTTGGAAGCTCGAAGTGTAGGACCGGCTCAAATCGACCGGGGCGAACTCGGAGCCGGCCGGGACCGCGACGGCGGCGCCCTGACGAGGCGCCGCGGCAATGGTCCCCGGGGCTTCCACCGTCAAACCCAGGATCACCGGCGTGGCGCGACTCAACGCGGACACCACGTCCACGGTCTGCAGCGTCTCCTCCGGTAGCGGGTTGGCGAACCGGGTGTGCATCAGACGCAGCGTGACGCCATACCGGTCCGTCTCGGCGCTCGTGCCGGTCCAGGCCACCCGCGAATCGGGATCGCTTAACGCGCTTGAGGTCTCGTTCTTCTCCACCCACCAGTTGCGGACGTGCACGCCGTACTGAATCGGCAAGGAACGCTTCTCGCCGTTGGCATAGTGCAGGACCAGTTTGCCAATCGTCGTGCTGTCCGGTACTGCGTAGCCCGCCCCGTGAATGACATGCAGCGCACCCGCCTTCCGACCGATGACCACGCCGCTGACCCGAGTCGGAAAGCCCTTGGCGTCCTGCAACGCCCCCATTCCGCTGACCTCAATCAAGCCTCCGAGTTGGAACGGCACCCCATCGATCACCTGTTCACCCTTGGGCACCGCCGACCACGATGTGCCGGGGCGAATGGTATCCCATTTGGTGACGTAGTGGGGCGACAGGTCGATGGGGGCAAAGAGCCCGGGCGAGGGCGCCGTTTCGGGGGCAGGTTCCTCGGCGCCGGAGCCGGCCAGGGGCACTCCGCCGAGCAGCACCAAAGCCAGCGCGCACCGCAACCAGCGGTAGCGGGAGCCCACCCAACCGGACAAGCACGGCCCCTCCTGCGGTTCGCGCATCCCGGCTGAACTCCGAATCCGGCCTGGCAACGAAGAATCGGGCATGAAGTCGCCGCTCATCTGACCAACCGAACCCCCACTCGCCCCCCTGCGGAAAGACACGGGCTCACCGCAGGCCAACTCCCGCCCAACGCGTTTGTGCATAGGAATTGCATCCTCATACCAGCGGGATCGAGCGCTGTCGAGATGCCGCTGCGATTTGGCATTGCGTGTTCTTGACTTGGCGTGATCGAACGTCGAACTCCGAACATTGAACAACGGCCTCCGTTCGATGTTCGACGTTCCCCTTTGCATCACCGGGCGAACGTGGCTACATTCGGCCTGTGGTTGACCAGGCACCGCAACAGACACGACGAGACGGTGAGCGTGCCCCGAGGAGCCCGGCGTTCACGCTCATCGAGTTGCTGGTGGTGATCGCCATCATCGCCATCCTCGCCGCGTTGCTGCTGCCGGCCTTGAGCGGCGCCAAGCGCAAGGCCATCGACCTCAGTTGCCTGAACAACCTCAAACAACTGCAGACCTGTTGGCATTTGTACACCGTTGATTACCAGGATCGGGTCCCTCCCAACCATTCCGTGGCCAACATCTCCTCGGGAGAGTTCTTCTCGGAGGTGGACCTGAGCCTGAGTTGGTGCCCCGGAAACGCCCAGACCGACACCAACACCCTCAATATCGAGCGGGGCCATCTTTTCCCATACAACAGCTCGACCGCCATCTACCGCTGCCCGGCCGACAAAGCCCGAGTCCTCTCCGCCGACGGAGTTGCACTGCCCTACTACCACACGCGCAGCTACAACATGAGCATGTCTCTGAACGGCGTCCCGTATGCCCCGGAGTCCGGGCTCACCTACATCCCCATCTTTCAGAAGCTCACGGATATCCGCGACCCCGGTCCCTCGCAGCTCTTTGTCTTCATCGGCGTGCATGAGAGCGGAATCATCGACTCGCTATTCGGCATTCCCCTGCCCTGGATGGCCGACAACGGCATTTGGTACGATGTGCCGGCCAACCGCCACGGCAACGGCTGCAATCTCTCGTTCGCCGACGGCCACGTCGAACGTTGGGGCTGGAAGGTGCCCAAGGTCTTCGAGGCTGTCGGCCAGCCGGTTGCCAACAACGGCGAGATCACCGACTACCGCAAGGTCCAGGCGCACATCCGGCAGAGTGTTGACTGACGCCGGCGTTTCCCGCTTGCGCGCAAAGGGCACCTCCGTAATCTCGGCCGCCGAACCTATGAACTACCGCATCTCCCAGCACGCCGCCGCGCTCTCGCCGTCGCTCACTCTCGCCATCGACGCCAAAGCCAAACAAATGAAAGCGGACGGCCAGGACGTGGTCGGGTTCGGCGCCGGCGAACCGGACTTCGACACGCCGCAGCACATCAAGGACGCGGCGGCCAAGGCCCTGGCCGCGGGTTTCACCAAGTACACCCCCAGCAGCGGCATCCCGGAACTGCGGCAGGCCATCGTGGACAAGTTCAAGCGGGAGAACGGACTCTCCTTCAAGCCGTCCCAGGTGATCGTCTCCTGCGGCGGCAAGCACTCCTGCTTCAACACGATCCTGGCCACCTGCCAGGAAGGCGACGAGGTCCTGATCCCCGCCCCCTACTGGCTGAGCTACCCGGAGATGGTCAAAATGGCCGGCGCCACCCCGGTGATCCTGCCGACCACCGACCGGACCGAGTTCAAGGTGACCCCCGGCCAGTTGCGGGCCGCGATCACGCCGCGCACGCGGCTGTTCATCCTCAATTCGCCGAGCAACCCCACCGGCAGCGTCTATACCCCCGACGAGACGAAGGCCCTCGGCGACGTCTGCGTCGAGAAGAACCTCCTCATCATGAGCGATGAGATCTACGAACACCTCCTCTACGATGGCGCCGCGCACCGGAGTGTGGCCAGTTTCTCCCCGGCCCACCAGGAGCACACGATCCTCGTCCACGGCTTCGCCAAGGCCTGGAGCATGACCGGATGGCGCCTCGGCTTCCTCGCCGCTCCCGAACCGATCGCCAAGGCCATCGACGCCATCCAGAGCCACAGCACCAGCAACCCCACGTCCTTCGCCCAGAAAGGCGGCGTCGCCGCGTTGACCGGCCCGCAGGATCATCTGCCGCTCTGGCTCGCCGAGTACGCCCGACGCCGCACCTGCGCCTGGCAGAAGCTCAACGCCATCCCCGGCATCTCCTGCGTCAACGCCAAGGGCGCCTTCTACCTGTTCCCGAACATCTCGCGGCTGGGGCTCAAGTCGACCGAGTTCTGCGCCCGGTTGCTCGAACAGGAGAAGGTAGCGGCGGTTCCGGGAATTGCCTTCGGGGCGGACGATTACCTCCGGATCAGCTACGCGACCAGCCTGGCGAACATCGAGAAGGGGCTCGACCGCCTCGAGCGCTTCGCCCGCAGCCTGGCAGCATAGCTCACCCGAACTCCAGACCGGCTTTCTGCCCGACCTCGAGGATGTGCCGGCGCGCCGCGTCGTATTCCTCCGCGGTGGACAGGTGTTCGAGCATCAGCGGAGGTCGTTGGGGCAACTTGGCCAACTCCTTCAGATAGGTCAGGTAATCGAAAGCGCCGGTGCCGGGTCGGACTTCGCGGAAGTGGATGTTCATTTCGACATCCCACGTCAGGTCTTTGGCGTGGCAACTGACGATGAAGCGCCCCAGCTTCTCACAGCAGCGTCGGACCAAATCCCCGGTGTGATAGAACTTCTCCGGCGCGTTCACCAGGTTGCACGGATCCAGGTGCACGCCCAATCCTCTTCGCCCCACCGCCTTGAACAACCTCAGGCAACTGTCCGTGCTATCCGGAATCGCCCACCCCATCATCTCGTAGCAGAACTTGGCCCGACGCGGCTTGACCGCATCGATGATCTTCCGGGCGTTCTCGACAGCGGCATCGAAAAACTCCTCGGACAGGTTGCGCGGATCAGGGCCGTACCACTCCTTCGGGCTGAAGGAACCGGCGATGTCCACGCAGCAGAGGGCGCCGATCTCCTCGGCCAGCGCCAATCCGTCCGTCACGGTTTGCAGGTTCTCCCTTCGCTTCTCCGGGTCGGCGTCCAGCAAGTTGACCCAGCGTCCGACCTCGGCGATGACGAGGTTCTGCCGGGCGAAGGCCTCCCTGAGGGCGCGGATGCGGCCGCTATCATTGAGTTTCACGTCCGGGCAATAGGCGGCGGCGTATCCGAGGCGCCGATGGGCCCGGGCGAGTTCCTCCGGGTCGTGGGGAGGGGTGAACACCGGTCCGCCAAGCCGCAAGCTATGGCGGGCAGAGCCGGCGGCCGCTACGGAGGTCAAGCCCCTGGCGGCCCACCCCATGGCGGCCGCCGAACTGACGGCGACGAACTGACGACGGCTGCAATCGTTCATAGACCGGATGGGAATTGTCGACCCCACAAGTCGGCAAGTCGGCATGTCGGCGAGTCGGCAAGCCGGCAAGCCGGCAAGTCGGCGGAACGGCCGCCCACAATAGATGCGCCGCCTCCAAGGTCAAGCCGTGAGGAGCGGCCCGGATCCTCGCGTCAGTGGCGCGGTGGATTCGGCCGTCCCCGGTCCGCGCGCGGTTTTCGCCCCTGCGGACGGGCGTTCTGTCGGCTCCGGGAAGATCCCGCCTCGGCGGCGGGATCCCATACCATCGGTGGAGAAGGAGCCCGCGGAGCGGGATCCAGCCCGGTGCAATCCCGGGGAACGCCTCTGCAAAACTTTGTTGCAGGTGCAACAAAGTTTTGCAGGTCGCCTTCACGGTGGTCCGAGATCCCAACGAACCAGCAACTCGGAAGTCTCGATCCCCCGTTGCCAGAGTTGCCCGTTGCCAGAATTGCCTTGGTTTCTCGGCTGCATTGTCCTTTCATCGGTGACATCCGGAACGGCCGGCGAGCGGCACTTGCAGGTCGAAACCGGGTTCGCGGCGCACATGAAGAAGTTCGCTCTGATGATCCTCGAAGATGACGTGGTGACCTCCGTGAGCCTCTCCCGCGCCTTGCTGAGCGAGCTCCCGGACATCGACATCCACCGCGCTTCCACCGTGCAGGAAGCGCGGCTGCTCCTCGACGCTTTCGACCTGGATTTCTTTGTTCTGGACGTCCACGTGCCGGATGGCTGCGGGATCGATTTCATCATCGATATCACGGGGAAGAATCCCTTGGCCGGGGTGGTCATCATGACCGCGGACGCGGTGCCCAGCATGCGCGACCGGGCGACGGCCTTCGGCATCCTGCACTTCTTCGAGAAGCCGGTACACCCGCGCGCATTGGCGCAGATCGTCCGCGCCCACCGCTCCGTTTCGCCGGCTTTCGAGGGACGGAAGGACACGTCTTTTGCCGGATCGCTCACCCGGCTGACGGTGCTGGACGTGGTCCAACTGAAGTGCCTGGGCCGGGCGACGCTGCGACTCGACTTCACGCTCAGCGATGGGCGGCACGGCAGCATCCACTTCCGCGAAGGGGAGATCATCCACGCCGAGGCGATGGCTGGCGACGGTTCCGACCAGGTGGAGGGGATGTCCGCTCTGTCGCGGATCCTGGCCTGGCGTGGCGGCAGCATCCACGAAGTGAAAAGCGGCGAGTTGCCACCAGCCACGCTTGAGGCCCCCTGGCAAGGGCTATTGCTTGAGGCGGCGCAGCGGGCGGACGAAGGCGCCCGGGGTCCTTGAGGTTCGGGTTCGCATCCCGCGAGTGGACAGCGGCCCTTCGGCTTACTGGTGTCGGCGCTGGGCGCGTTTCTTCGCCTCGAGCAACCGACTGGCGGTGCTCGCCGGGGTCTTGGGCTCGGGTGCGGCCCCGGGCGCTTCCGGCGGGGGTGTAGTGGACACTTCGGGGAGCGGCGCACCGCGGTCGGCGTGCATGTCGGCAACCACCGCGGGTCGGCTGGGCTCAAACAGGGACGCCGGGGCCTGGTGCGCGGCGGCGGAGGTTGTCCTCGAGCGCACCTGCTCGCGGCGGGCGAGCAAGGCGGCGAGCGACTCATCGGCCTCGACCGGGCGCGGCTTGCCGTGCCAGAAGAACAGCCACCGGCGCAGGGTTCGGGTGGCCTTGAGCCATTCGGCGCGGTCGATGTAGATGCGGCGGATGCCGACGTCGAGGGGGAACAGGACGATCGCCCACTTCAAGAGCCACTGCCAGAGGTCGCGCGGCTGGAAGGTCTTGATCCGGTCGTGGAGGAACGGGTTGTCGACCGGCAGACCGGGATCGAGTTCCTTGCCGCCGCCGGCTGCGGCCAGGCGGCGGAGCAGGTTCCGGTTCGGTTCCGAGGCATTGAACTCGGGGGAGTAGTTGACGCTGGCGCCGACGACGATGGATCCCCGGGGCTGGCCGTTCTGGATTTCCGAGAGTTGGAGGAGGTAGGCGCCCACCTCGCGCGCGGGGAACTTGGCTTCGTAGTGTCCCGGTCCGGTCTGCTCGAGCAGCACCGGCTGGCGCTCCCCTTTCGGGCTCACCACCGTCCCCTGCAGATTGAGGAAGTTGCGGAAATTACCCTCGGCGTCGAGCGCCTCGACGCTGATGACTCCTTCGCCGCGTTCGACGGTGATCTCGGCCTTGAGGTCGGCCGCTTCGAGTTTGCGGAGGCTCCAGTTGACGATTTGCGACCAGAACTGGCGGTAGCGTTCCCAGCGGACCCAGTTCTGGGCCCATTTGGCGCGG
This sequence comes from uncultured Verrucomicrobiota bacterium, assembly GCA_964432995.1. GTDB lineage: Bacteria > Verrucomicrobiota > Verrucomicrobiia > Limisphaerales > JAHDYP01 > CAYSPU01. Next base: position 3,018 of record CAYSPU010000164.1, on the reverse strand, counting down.
GCGTCCGAGGTGAAGGCGACGGCCCGGCCGAGGCCGTACTGCCAGTGGGCCAGCAAGGGGTCGCCTTTGTCGGTCAGCAACGGGGTTTCGGCGCGCGGCTTCTGCGTGGTGGCCACGTATCCCTGAAGTTGCGGCCACTCGCTGGCGGCGATGCCGCGGACGAGCTCGGTGGAGACCGCCACCTGGGGCCGGAATGGCTCTTCGTAGATGGCGGACTTGAGGATCACGGCGGCTTCCTTGATGAAGATCTGCGGGAGGTCGGCCGGGGAAGTGACGTTGTAGAACCGGCCGCGGCCGCGGTCGGCCATGTATTGCATGGTTTCGGGTCCGCCGTGGCCGGAGATGAGGACGGTGCTCAGCGTCATCCGGTCGCGGACGATGCTGGCCATCAATCCTTCGGAGGGGGGGCCGGGATCGCCGTCGCTGAAGACGATGATGTGCTTGAGGCTGGTTTTGGATTTGCGGAGGGCGTCGTAGGCCTTGGTGACGACGCCCTCGAATGAGGGGAGGTCGCCCTGGTTCATGCCGGCGATGGCGCGGCGCATGGACTTCTTGTCGCCCACTTTGTCGAGCGGGACGTGCCACCGCTCGGTGCCGTCCCAAAGAACGACGCCCAGTTCGTCCTGGGGTCCGAGGGCTTCGAGCACGCCGATGGCGCAGTCGCGGGCGACCTGGTTGCCGTTGTTGAATTCCATTCCGTGCATGACCAGCACGACGGCGCCGGGGGGCAGCACTTTCTTGCTGCTCAGCTCCATGTCGACGGGCAGCATGGTGTCCAGGGGCGTGCCCCGGTAGCTGCCCGCGGCGAAGGCCTGGTCGCCTCCGATGCACACCAGGCCCACGCCAAAATCCCGCACCGCGCTCTCCAGCAACCGCATCAGGTCAAAGCCGAGGTCCCCCGCCGCGATGTTACAGAGCACGATCCCGTCGTAGCTCTGCATCTCGGCCAGCGTCCCCGGGAATCCGGTGATGTCGGCCAATCGCACCTCGAGGGTGGGGCTGCGCAAGGCGTTCAGCAGGTCCGTCTCCTTGTCCGGTTCGCTGGACACGACGAGGAGGCGGGGTTTGCCGCGGACGTTGGTGAAGTTGATGGCGCGGTTGTTCTGGGGGACGGAATCGGTGGTGGTTTCGACGCGGACTTCGTAGCGGTAGAAGGCCGGGTGCTCGAGGGTTTGGGGGAAGGCGAAGAGGTTCTTGCCCGCCTCGAGCCGGACCTTTTGTTCGCCCAACATCTGGTCGTTGAGGAAGAGGCGGACGTTGGCGTCCTGGGCGCGGTCGGCCTGGGCGAAGATCTTCACCTCGAAGGTCTGGCCCTGTTTCAGGCTGGCGGGCAGGCTCAGTTTTTGGACGGAGACGTCGCCTCCGCGGGTGACTCCCAGGGGGACGACGTCGATGCTGATCTGCATGGAGCGGGCGTTGACGGCGGCGGCGAAGGCGTCACCGACGTTCTCGTTGCCGTCGGAGAGGAGCACGAGGCGTTTCTGGCCGGTCTCGGGGAAGGCGGCGCTGCCGAGGCGGAGGGCGGCGGCGATGTCGGTGCGCTGGCTGTCGACGACGGCGAAGATTTTGGTGTCAGGGGGGGGCACGGTGGCGAGCGGGGTGGATTCGATGCTGGCCTCGCTGCCGAAGACGATGACGCCGGCCTGGTCGGTTTTCTTCTTGAGTTCGGAGACGCGGGCGACGTATTCGCGCGCGGCCTCCTGCTGGGGGGAAGGGACGCTGTCGGAGCGATCCAGCAGGAAGAAGACGTTCATGCCTTCCTGGGGTTTGCGCCACTGGATGCCGGCGAGGGCGCAGGCCAGGAGGGTGACGATGACGACGCGCAAGCCGGCGGCAATCCAGCGGCGCCAGGCGCTGATCTGCACTTCGGAACGCCAGGTGAGACCCAGCACCCAGGCAATGCCCAGCGGCAGCAGCCACAACCAAATCGGATGGGTGAATTGCACGCTCACGGGTCAGATCCGCCGCACGAACTTCTGCACGCGGTGGTTCATCGCGTCGGCCACGTAGAGATTGCCGCGCGAATCCAAGGCGATCGACCACGGGTTGTGGAGTTGACCCGGAGCGGAACCCAAACCGCCCAGGGTCTCGAGGCACTTCCCGTCCGCCCCCCAGACCTGGATCCGGCTGTTGCCAAACTCGCAGACGTACTGCCGGCCTGCGGCATCCACCCGGACATCGTAGGGGTAACTCATTTCCCCGGGACCGCTTCCCGGCGTGCCGTACGACCGCAGGAAACGGCCGTCGGCTCCGAACACCTGCACCCGGTGATTGCACGAGTCGGCCACGTGCAACTGCCCGCGGGCATCGAGGCACACCCCTTCGGGCCGATTGAACTGGCCCGGGCCGCGACCGGCGCCGCCCAGGACCCGCACCAGCGTCCGGTCTCGGCCGAAGAGTTGCACGCGTTCGTTCCGGCCGTATTCGCTGACGTAGACGGCCCCCTGCGGCGTGACCGCGACTGATCGCGGGAAGTAGAACTCACCGGCGTTGGTTCCCTCGCGTCCCCACTGCTCGATCAACTTCCCCGCGGGCGAGAAGTGGTTGACCTTCGCGTAATGCGGTTCGAGCACGACCACGTTGCCCTGCTCGTCGCGGCACATCCCTTTGGGCTTGCCCAGGTCGGTCTGCGGCATTTGCCAGCAGGCCTCGTAATCGCCGGCCGCCGAGAAGCGCTGCACGCGCGCCGTCATATCGACGACGTAGAGGCGATCCTGGGAATCGATGGCGACCGATCGGGGCTTGTTGAACTGGCCGAGACCGGTGCCGCGCGTGCCGATCACCTGCACCCGCGCGAACAGCGCGCTCCGCACGGGCGCTTCCGTGTCCGAGGCGGGCGCGCAACTGGAAAGCGCCGCGGCCGCCAGCGCCCCAGCCACCGTGACGGCCGCGCGCCGAGCCACCGGCAGCCAACGTCTTTCCCACCAGCGTAGCGCAGACATTCGTGTCGGCGTCATGCCGGCCGGAAAGCCGGCGTTACGCAGCGGATGGGCCCAAGGCGCAGCGAACGATTGGAGG
>CAYSPU010000163.1:0-13380 GCA_964432995.1 uncultured Verrucomicrobiota bacterium | reverse complement strand
ACGCCGGAAATGAACGGCCCCGCCGCCAGGCCGAAGAGGTTCTGGAACAGCGAGAGGACCGACGAGCCGGTGGAGCGCACGCCCGGATGGACCACGTCGATCACGATGGCCGACACCGGCCCGACCGTGCAGGTGACGATGAACCCGCCCAGCATCAGGATGCCCAGCTGACCACCCATGGTCAGGGGGGTGCCGAACCACGAGCCGACGCCGAAGCCGAAGCCCAGAACGACCATGGCCGACAGGCACAGCGCGGCCATGGTGAACAGCTTGTTGCGCGGGTTGCGCCTGCCCGAGCGGTCCACCACGGCCCCCCAGACCACCGAGCCGGCGGCCCCGAACAGGACGATCAGCGCGGCCTTGATCGCGGCCTGGTCGACGGGAAGGTCGTGGAACCGGTTCAGGTAGCTGGGCAGCCAGGACCACAGCGACGACACCACGATCAGCTGCATCGCGCCGCCCACGCAGGTCCACAGCATGGTCCGGGAACGCGCCAGGGCCTGGACGATGAAGCGCAGCACCCCGCCGGCCGATTGCATGGCCGCGTCGTGCCGGGGCGTGAGTTCGACAGTGCGGTAGTCCCTGACCTTCAGGTACAGGAAGGCCAGCAGCAGGCCTGGAAAGCCGACGACGCCGAAGGCAGTCTTCCAGCCCCAGTGGGTGGCGATCACGCCGCCGAGGACGACCCCCAGGACCGAACCCACCGAGGCCGTGGCGAAGAACCCGGCCAGCAACGCGCCACGCATGCGCGACGGAAAGTGGCTGGCGATCAGGGCGGCGCCCACCGAGCCGTAGCCGGCCTCGCCGGAGCCGACGATCGCGCGCGCCGTCAGCAGCTGCCCGTAGTTGCGCGTGAACATGCACGAGACACAGGCCGCGCTCCACACCAGCAGCAGGTCCAGCAGGAAGAACACCCGGCAGAGCATGTAAACGCCGGCCGCCACCATGGTCGCCGCGTGGATCAAAGCGCTCACCGGCGTGGGACCTTCCATGGCGTCCGGAAGCCAGACGTGCAGCGGGAACTGGGCGGACTTGCCGACGGCGCCGCAGAAGACCAGCACGCCGACCGCGGTGGCGAGGGCGCCGAGGGCGGCGGGGCGTTCCTCGAGCATGGCCTGGAGGTCGCCGAAGTGGAGGCTGCCCAGCATCGACCAGACGAACAGGATCCCGAGGAGGAAACCGAAGTCGCCGACGCGGTTGGTCAGAAACGCCTTCTTGGCAGCGTCGGCCGCACTGGGGCGCTCGAACCAGAAGCCGATCAGCATGTAGCTGGAGACGCCGACCAACTCCCAAAAGACGAACATCATCAGGAAGTTGTTGGCGAGGACCACCCCGAGCATCGCGAAGGTGAAGAAGCTGAGTCCGGCAAAATAGCGCGGGGCGCTCCGATCCTCGTGCATGTAGCCGTAGGAATAGACGTGGATGGCGCCGCCCACACCGGTGACGACGAGCAGCATCAGGAGGCTGAGCGGATCCAGCCGCAGACCGAAGTCGACGTGCAGGCCGCCAACCGCCAGCCAGGTGACGGTCGATTCCTGGGCGCCGGGCGACCAACCGTTGGCCCCGATGAAGATCGCGCTGAGCACGAAGCCGAGGAGCACGGCGCCGATCGACAGGGTGGCGCTGCGCGCGCGGTCGCGGAGCGTGAGCAGCGTGATGCCCACCGCCGCCGCCAGCGGCAGCAACAGGATCAGCCAGGGTAGGAATGCCAAGTTCATCCTTCGGGCGGAGTCAGATGTAATTCAGAGTGACTTTGAACTCTGAACCCTTGCCCGACGTTCGGGGTTCGATGCTCAGTGTTCGACGTTCGGCGTTCGACGTTCCTGCTCCCTGGAAGATGCGCCCATCCGAGGCCCTTCCAGGGCTGCGGCTCGAGAGGAGCCGCGGTCCGGAACCTGGCGGAGATGCGATCGCCCCACGGCCTTCGACCGGCAGACCGTCCTTCGGGCCGCGGGTCCTCTCACCCGCAGCAGAAAACAGCCGCCCTCTGCTGCAAATCGAGAGCGTCGCGGCGGCGGTACAATCGACGACCGCCAGCGCATTTCGGGCAGCACCCGGAGCCGCGGCGGCGTTGGGGAGTGCGGCGCCGCTGCGCCGCTCTCGGGCGCACGCTGGGTGCGCGATCGCAGCCGGGTTCTGCCTGACGATGGCGAGCGCGGGTTTCACAGTCGGAGCGAGGTGAGGTCCTCGACTTGGGCGCTCTGCCGCTTGCGATAGAGCGCGACGATGAGGGCGAGTCCGACCGCGACTTCGGCGGCGGCAACGGTGATCAGGAAGAAGACCAGGACCTGTCCATCGAGGTTGTTGTTGTATCGGGCGAAGGCGACGAGCGCGAGGTTGGCCGCATTGAGCATGAGCTCGAGCGACATGTAGATCACCAGGAGGTTCCGGCGGACGATGACGCCCAGGAGCCCCAGGCAGAAGAGGGCCACGCTGACGACGAGGTAATGTTCGAGTCCCACGTGCATGTTACCTCAGTTCTTTCTTGCTGAGGAGGATCACGCCGACCATGGCGACGAGCAGCAGCACCGAGAGCATTTCGAAGGGGAGGAGGTAGTCGGTGAAGAGCAGGCGTCCGAGGGGTTCGGCGGTTCCCTCGATGGTGGCGGGCAGGAGATCGCGGCCTGGCTGGGCGTGGCGGATGGCGGCCACCAGGACGGAGAGCAGGCCGCCGGCGGCGACGATGCCGGCGAGGAGACCGACGCGGCTGTAGCGGCGTTTCTCCTCCTGGGGAAGATCCAGCAGCATGATGACGAAGAGGAAGAGGACCATGACGGCGCCGGCGTAGACGAGGATCTGGACGGCGGCGAGGAAGAAGGCGTGCAGGAGGACGAACAGACCGGCCAGGGCGACGATCGTCAGCACCAGGAACATCGCACCGGTGACGGGGTTGCGGCTGAACGGATTGGCCACCACCAGGAACCCGCATCCCAGGGCCATCAGCGCGAAGAGATAGAAGAGGATGTCCTGCATCAGGGGAGCCTCAGGGCGCGGCCGGGGGGTTGGGGTTAAAGGTCTCCTGCGCCGCGGCCTCGTTCTGTTTCCGCTTCCACTTCTGGACCTTGTCGTGGTGGACACCGCCGAGCGCCAGCAGTTTCTCGAGGTTGTAGATCATCTCGCCGCGGCTCTGGCCGTTCAACGAGTAGTCGCGCATCAGGAAGATGGCTTCCTCCGGGCAGACTTCCTGGCAGAAGCCGCAGAAGATGCAGCGGAGCATGTTGATTTCGAACGCGCGGGGGCGTTTCTCGACGTTGCCGGTCGCGGGGTCGGGCTCGGGGCCGGGCGGAGTGATGCGGATGGCCTTCGGGGGGCAGACGAACTCGCAGAGCTGGCAGGAGACGCACTTGGTGCGGCCTTCCTGGTCCCTCACGAGGTAGGGCGCGCCCCGATACCCGTCGGGAACGACCCAGCGTTCCTCGGGGTATTGCATGGTGACCTTGCGTCGGCGGAAGTGGCGGAAGGTGACGCGGAAACCTTCGAGGACGGCCGGCAGATAGAGCCGTTCCCACCACGTCATCGGTTTCCGTTCCACAATCATGTTCGCAAGTTCCTCGTTCGGGTCAGGCGCGCAGCCAGAGCACGGCGGCGGTGATGACGATGTTCGCGAGGGCCAGGGGCACGAGCCGCGTCCAGCCCAGGGCCATGAGCTGGTCATAGCGGAAGCGGGGCCACATCCAGCGCACCCAGACCACGAGCAGCATGACGACGGCCATCTTGCCCAGGAAGACGCCCACGTGGATCAAGCCGACGGCCAGCGATTGGGCCGGGGCGTCCAGCCCGAACACCGGCAGGGTCCAGCCCCCAAGAAAGAGCGTCACCAGCATCGCCGCCGACGCCGTCATGTTGGCGTATTCGCCCATGAAGAACAGGGCGAACTTCATGGAGCTGTATTCGACGTTATAGCCGCCGGCCAGTTCCTGTTCGGCCTCGGGCAGGTCGAAGGGCAGGCGATTGGTTTCGGCGAAGGCGGCGGCGAGGAAGATGGCGAAGGCAACCGGCTGCTGGAAGACAGTCCAGGAGAGGAGGCTGCCCGACTGGTAATCGATCACCTTGCTCAGGTTGAGGCTGCCCACCAGCAGAAAGATTGGGATCACGGCCAGCCCCATCGAGATTTCATACGAGATCATCTGCGCACTCGAGCGGACGCCGCCGATAAACGGGTACTTCGAGTTCGCGGCGTAGCCGGCCAGCACCACCCCATAGACGCCGAGCGACACGATGCCGAACGTGTAGAGGATGCCCACGTTGAGGTCGGCAATCACCATCGGGTTGTCCGGATTCCCGAGGGTGGACCCGAAGGGGATGACGGCGATGGTGAGGATGCCGGGCGCCATGACGATGGCCGGGGCCAGCCAGTAGTAGATCTTGCGGACATGGGCGGGCGTGAAATCTTCCTTCAGGAAGGCCTTGATGGCGTCCGCCGCCGGCTGGAGCAGACCGAACGGACCCGCGCGGTTCGGGCCCACGCGGTCCTGGATGAAGGCGCAGACGCGGCGTTCGACGAGCACGATGTAGGCGACGATGAACATGAGCACGGCGAAGGCCCCCAGGACCTTGACCGCGCTGAACAGCACGAACTGCTGGGTCGCACTCAGTTGGTTGATCCAGTCCATGTCCCTCAGATCTTCAGTTGGACGCCCTGATCGCCCAGGCTGGCCCAGGTGATCCCGCAGAAGGCCGGGACGTCGGCCGCCATCTTCTCGAACAGGCCTTCGGCGGTGCCGGGGAGATCCTCGCCGGTCACGCGCTGCACCCAGGCGCGAAGGAATTCCGCCTCCGGTGTCGCCTTCCCCGGCGGTTCGACCGCCTTGAAGAACCGCTGCAGGTGGCCCTTCACATTCACAAAGCTGCCGCGCTTCTCCACGTGGGCGCACCCGGGAACCAAGTGGTGCGCCCGGGCCGTCGTCGCGTTGGGGAGGATATCGCTCACGACCAGAAGTTCCAGCTTCTCCAGGAGTTCCGGGCCGATGCCACAGCGCGTCACGTCTTCGCCGAACACGATCAGGGTCCGGATCGTTCCGGCGCGGATGCCCCCGGCGATCTTGGGAAGGCGGGTGCCGACTTCGGCGGGGCAGAAGCCGATGAGGCGCGCGCCGTTGGTGTTCGGGTTGCGGTCGGCGCTGACCAACAGGCGGTCGGCCTCGCCGGTGCGGGGCACGGAGTCGGTGACGGCGTCGAGCTTGGCGGCCAGTTTCGTGAGGAGGTAGAGCTCCTCGTTGGTCTGGCGGGCGGAGGCGACGATGGCCACAGAGCCGGGGGCGGCCTTGGCGAGGCGGTCGCCGATTTCGGCGATGGCGGCGGCGGGCTCGCTCGTCTCACGGCGGCCGGGGGCGGTTTGCCTTTCGAAGTCGCGGAGGCGGTCGTCGCGGCCGATCCACCGGTAGTTGAGCCGTCCGGCGTCGCACATCCAGCAGGAGTTGACGGCGTCGTTGCGGCGGGGAATGAAGCGGTAGATGCGGTCCTCGCGAGAGCCGACGAGGAGATTGCAGCCGGTGCCGCAACTGGCGCAGAGGCTGGGGCTCTCCTTGAGGAACCAGACGCGCATCTGGAACCGGAAGTCCTTCGAGGTCAGCGCTCCCACGGGGCAGAGGTCGACCGTGTTCAGCGTGTAGTTGTGGTCGAAGGGGCGCCCCGGGTAGTTGCTGACCGCGCTGTAGCTGCCGCGGTTGATGATGCCGAGGGCGTCGTCCCCCACGATTTCCCGGGTGAAGCGGATGCAGCGGCCGCACAGGATGCAGCGTTCGGCATCGAGCAGGATCCGGGGGCCGAGGTCGACCTGTTTGGGCTTATGGACCTTGGTTTCGACGAAGCGGCTGGTCGCCTGGCCGTGTTGGAGGGAGTATTCCTGGAGCTTGCACTCGCCGGCCTGATCGCAGATCGGGCAGTCGAGCGGGTGGTTGATGAGGAGGGATTCGAGGACCGCCTCGCGCATCTTCCGGACGGTCGGGGTGTTGGTGTAGATCTCCATTCCCGGGGAGACTGGGGTGGCGCAGGAGATGGCGGCGCGGGGTGTGCCGGGTTCGTAAGGGAGGGTCTGCAAGACGATCTTGGGGGTGCCGTCGTGATTCAGGAGCGGCCGGCGGTCGGGGCCGAGGGCCGGCAGGCCGAATTCGACGAGGCACATGCGGCAGTTGCCCGCGACGGAGAGCTTGGGGTGATAGCAATAGTGCGGTACGTCCACTCCGGCCGCCTGGCACGCCTGGAGCATGGTGGTCGGGACCGGCCGGCCCGTCACCGGGTCGGGGGTCGTCTTGGGCACCGTCACCACCTTCCCGTCGACCTTGAGCGTGATCGTGTCGGCCGGGGGCGGCGTGGGATTGGATTCGGCGGTGGCCATGGAACGGGAATCAGTGAGCGCTGAAATCGGGAGCCCTGGTCGCCGTCGTCCCGCGAGGATCGCGAGCCGCCGCACCCGCGGCGCTGCGGGCGTCGAATTCGTCCCGGAACTTGCCGATGAAACTGAGCACGGGCCAGGCACAGGCCTCGCCGAAGGCGCAGACGGTGCGGCCCTGGATGTTGCGGGCGATGTGGAGGAGGTCCTCGGGGTCCTCGGGGCGGCCGCGGTGGTGCGCGAGGCGGTGGAGGACCTTGCTCATCCAGAGCGATCCTTCGCGGCACGGGGTGCACTGGCCGCAGCTTTCGTGCGCGTAGAACTCGGCGATGTTCGCCAACACGCTGACGAGGTCGGCCGAGTCATCGAGGACGACGAGGGCGCCGGAGCCGGACATGCTGCCGGCCTGGGTGAGGGAATCGAAGTCATAGGGCAGTTCGAGGAGGTCGACTTCCCGGTTGGTGACGGCTCCATCCAGTTGGCGATGGTGGAGTTTGTAGCGTTCTCCGGCTTTGAGGACTTTGGCGGACGAACCCCCGGGGACGATCGCCTTCAGGGTGCGGCCCTCGCGCAGACCGCCGCCAAAAGCGGGGTCCAGGACGAGTTCGCCGATGGTGACTTTGCCGACTTCGACTTCGTAGTAGCCGGGTTTGCGGACGTGGCCGCTGATGCTGACGATGCGGGTGCCGGTGTTGTTCGGCGTGCCGAGCTTGGCGTATTCGACGCCGCCCATGGCGACGATGTGTTTGACCGCGCACAGGGTCTCCACATTGTTGACGATGGTCGGGCAGAGATAGAGCCCGAGCACGGCCGGGAAGTAGGGAGGCTTGATCCTCGGGTAAGGCCGCTTGCCTTCGAGCGACTCGATCAAACCGGTTTCCTCGCCGCAGATGTAGGCGCCGGCGCCACGGTGGACGTGGATCTCCAGATCGTAGCCGGTGCCGAGAAGGTTCTTCCCGAGGAACCCCTTGGCTCGGGCCTCGTCGAGTGCGCGCTGCAAAAGGCGGGCGCCCTCGACGAACTCGCCCCGGATGTAGAGGTAGGCCAGATGGACGTTGTTGGCGTAACAGGCAATGATCATCCCCTCGAGAAGCTGGTGGGGATCCTTGTGGATGATCTGACGGTCCTTGAACGTGCCCGGCTCGGACTCGTCGGCGTTGCAGATGAGGTAGACTGGCTTCCCCGACCGGTGATCGACAAACGACCACTTGAGACCGCACGAAAAGCCGGCACCGCCCCGTCCGCGCAGCCCCGAGTCCATGACGTCCTTGCGGATCTGCTCCGGTCCGCTCAGCGTGCGACCGTCGGGCAGGTTCTTCGGGGAGAGGGCCACCGCTTTGCGGAGCGCCGCGTAGCCGCCATGCCGCAGATAGCACTCGATGTCCGGCGTGTAGCCGGGTTCGTCGATGTGCTTCAGGATGAGGCGGTGCTCGCGGGGCATGGGAATGTCAGGATCTTGACTTATCCACGAGGGGAACTAGCCTTCGCCTTCGTTGCCGGGTTGCCCGATGGTGTAACGGTAGCACAGCAGACTCTGGATCTGTTTGTCTAGGTTCAAATCCTAGTCGGGCAGCCACTTGGCGCGTCTCCTCGTGGCCACCTAACCGTAGCGAGCTTTCCTGACCCGCAACGCAAGGCGCGCACTCTCGGCTGCGGCTCGAGATGAGCCGCGGTCCGCAGCCTGATGGGCATTCGATTGCCCAACCACGGCCGCGCGCCGGCTGGCGCTTCCGGACCGCGGGTCTTCTTGACCCGCAGCGGACGGCGGACCACCGCCGCGCACGTGGCTTAGGTTCACAGGCATCTTCCAATCCCGTTCGGCACCGGCACTCCCCCCGCTGTGGCGTTGCAGCAGTCATCGGTTGCATTGGTCGATGAGTGCGTCCGCCTTTTCCAATGTCACTCCCTCGTGGTATTGGCCGTTGCACTGGAGAACGGGCGCTCTGTCGCAGCCGGCCAGGCACTCGACGAACTCGACGGAGAACCGCCCGTCGCGGGTGACCTGCACGCCCTGTTTCCGGGGATCGAGTCCGAGTCGGGAGCAGAAGTGTTCGTGGAGGGCGAGGGATCCGGCGAGCATGCAGCTCAGGGTGCGGCAGATCTTGATCTGGTATCGGCCGGCGGGCTGTTGCCGGAACATGGGGTAGAAGGTCACCAGTTCGTAGACCTGGATGGGCTGGAGACCGAGCTTGGCGGCGGTCCATTCGATGGCCGGCTGGGGGAGATGCCCGAAATGCTCCTGGAGCGCGTGGAGAACCATGAGCGACGCGCTGCGCTTCTGCGGGTAGCGCGCGATCAGCTCGTCGAGCTGCGCCTCGAGCGCGCCGGGCACAGCGAAGTCCGAACGCGTTCGGGTCGCCGGCGGTTGGGTCGGGTTCATGGGCATTCGGCTTAGCGATCGCATTCCCCCATGACGAAGTCGAAGGATCCGAGGATGCTGACGACATCGGCGATCAGGCAACCGGGGAGCAGTTTGGGGAGGATGCTGAGATTGGTGAACGAGGGCGAGCGGATCTTGAGGCGGTGGGGGGTGCCGCCGCCGCGGCTGCAGATGTAGAAGCCGAGTTCGCCCTTGGGGTTTTCGGCGCCGAAGTAGACTTCGCCGGGGGGGGCGTTGACGCCCTGAGTGACCAGCATGAACTGGTGGATCAACTCCTCCATGCTGGTGAGGACCTTCTCTTTGGGCGGCAACACCGTCTTGCCGTCCGGCACATTCACCGGCCCCCCCGGCAGGCGATCCAGGCACTGACGCAGGATCCGCACGCTCTGGCGCATCTCCTCCATCCGCACCAGGTAGCGGTCATAGCAATCCCCCGCCGTTCCCACCGGGACGTCGAACTCGAGCTGCGGATAGACCAGATACGGGCGGGCTTTGCGGACATCGTAGCCCACGCCGCTACCGCGCAGGTTCGGGCCCGTCAAGGCATAGGCGACGGCGTCGGCCCGGGAAATCACGCCGACGCCCTGGGTGCGGTCCATCCAAATTCGGTTTCGGGTGAGGAGTTTGTCCGCGTCGTCGATGGCGACCAGCACCTCGTCGCAGAACTTCCGGCATTGCTCGGTCCAGCCGGGCGGGAGGTCGCGTGCGAGCCCGCCAATCCGGGTGTAGCTGGTCGTGAAACGGGCGCCGGAGAGCGACTCGGCGAAGTTGTGGATCTTCTCCCGCTCGGTGAACGTGTGGAGAAACACGGTCATGGCGCCGAGGTCCATGGCGAAGGAGCCGAGGCCGAGGAGGTGGGAGGAGATCCGGGCGAGCTCACAACAGATGACCCGAATGAACTGGCAGCGCGGAGGAAGCTGGTGGTCGAGGCCCAGGAGTTTCTCCACCGCCAGGGCATAGGCCACGTTGTTGGCCAGCGGCGCCAGGTAGTCCAGTCGATCCGTATACGGGATGAACTGGGTGTAGGTCATGTTCTCGGCGATTTTCTCGTCGCCGCGGTGGAGGTATCCGACCTCGGGTGTGGCCTTCGTGATGGTCTCGCCGTCGAGTTCCAGCACCAGACGGAGCACGCCGTGGGTGGAGGGGTGGGACGGCCCCATGTTGAGGACCATGGTCTGGCCCTTGAGATCCAGGAGATCCTCCGCCGGAAGAGCAGCGGAAGCCGCGCGGGCGGCGGTATCGGGCACTTGGATTTCCTGGGGATTCGCCATGGCGGTCTAACTCTCGTCCGGGCGCGCGCGTGGTTCGCGGGCGATTGGGTCCTTGCCACCGGCGGCGGTGACGAACGGGCCACCCTCGAGGGGTGCGGGGTGAGTGAATGCCACACCGGGGAGGTCGGTCTCCTTGCCCGCAAGTGGAAAATCCTTGCGCAGAGGATGATACGGATATCCTTCCCACATCAGGATCCGCCTGAGGTCCGGGTGCCCCCGGAAACGGATGCCGAGCATGTCGTAGACCTCGCGCTCATGCCAATCCGCAGCCGGCCAGACGCCGGTCACGGTGGGGAGCTCGGGCTTCTCCTCGCTGAGCCGTGTTTTGAGGCGGAGAAGGCATCCGTGAGCCAGGCCGCTCAGTTCGTAAACCACGGTCCAACGCGGGTCGTCGCCGTAGTTGTCCACGCCGGTGATGTCGAGCAGGAAGTCGAAGCCCAGGCGATCGCGAGCGTGCGCGCAGACCTCGGCGACGCGCTGGGCGTCGGCGAGGTCCACCGTGGTCTCACCGCGGAACTCGCTGCAGGCCGGGAGCAGGGATTCACCGAAGGCCTGGCGGAGCTGGCGGGCGAGTTCGTGAGCCGTCATGACGTTCGCAAGTTGGATGGTCGGGCAGTTGGCGCGGGCCCGCTCCGGAGGAGGGGATGGCGCCGGCTGCTCATCAACCGGAGGTCTGTTTCTGCAGCGAGACCACGGGTTCGCGACAGATCTTGGCTTGGATTCTGATCAGGGCGTCCAGCAGGGCCTCCGGCCGCGGCGGACAGCCGGCCACATAGACATCCACCGGCAGGATGCGGTCGACTCCTTGCAGCACCGCGTAGCTGCGGTACATTCCACCGGTGCTGGCGCAGGCGCCCATGGCGATCACCCATTTGGGCTCGGCCATCTGATCGTAGATCCGCTTCACGGCCGTCGCCATCTTGTAGGTGACCGTGCCCGCCACAATCATGAGGTCGGCTTGGCGCGGGCTGAAACGCATGACCTCGGCGCCGAACCGCGCAATGTCGTAGCGGCTGGCGCCGGACGCCATCAACTCGATCGCACAGCAGGCCAAGCCCATGGGCATCGGCCAGATCGAGTACTTCCGGCACCAGTTCAACGCCGCGTCCAGGCGGGTCACGACCACGTCTCCCTCGACCTTGGAGTTGTAGCCGATTTCCGAGGCGCTTTGCATGGTTCGCTGAGCGGGCGGCGCCCGCACGGCCGGGGCAGGCTATCCGCGGTGTTTGGGGCAGGCAAGTGGATTCGCCCGTGAGAGCCGGGCCGAGGTTAGCAAGTGCCTCCCATCCAGTCACTTGTGCGGCGAGCCCGCGTTCCCTTCGCGGCTAGCCCGGACATTTAACGCTCCCTGCGCGAAATGTCCGCCCGCGGGGCCGTGCGGGGTTACCCCGATGCGCGCCGCCCGGAACACTCTGTCTCCCCATAGGGATCAAGTCTCCCGATGAGGAAAGCGCGGCGGTGCGCCTCGGCCTGGCCTCCCGGCCAGGCGCAGATTTCACACGCTCGCCACGTGTGAGATATGCGGGCCAAAGCCTCTGGCGGCAACCCCGTTGCCGGAGGTGCGGTCCGCCCGGAGGTCAGTGCCCCAGCCGGCGTGCCGATTCGCCGCCGTGCCCGCGGCCACCGTGCCGATTCGTTGATTCGCCGGCTTGACGTACCCCGGTGGGAAGTCGATATTCTCCGACTCTTTTCTCGCCGAGTCCTAGGGGCGAGCGTCGAAGAACCACTTATGGCCACGTCGAAAGCCCGCAAGCGGGTGGCGAAGTCCGTCGCTTCCAAGAGTCACAGACACGAGGCGCACGGGTCGAGCAAACCGCACGATCACCATTCCAAGCCGGTCAAGCGAAGCCACAAACCGGCGGCGGTCGCATCCACCTCCGTGCCGCCGGTGCCGCCGGTGCGGCCGGTCGCGGTTCGCGCTGCGAGTTTGCGCCCGCGGTTTCCAACTGCCGCGCCGCATGCGGCAGCTCCGGGGCATCCGGCCACGGGGCCGGTGGTGACGGCGCCGGCGCGGACGCCCGTCGACGAGGGCGCGGCGATGGCCGCCTTGGGGACGATCCGGAGCCAGTCGGGGACCGACTTGACGGAGAAGATCAAGGAACTGGTACGTCTGGCGCAGGAACAGGGGTACCTGACCTACAACGACATCAACGACGCGCTGCCGGACAGCGTGGTGACCCCGGACGAGCTGGACGACATTTACATCAAGCTCCGCAGCCTGAACATTGAGATCGTGGACGAAGCGGAGGTGGACCGGGTGCGGCAGCCGGAACCGGAGGAGGAGGACGACAAGGCCCGCCTGGACATCCTGGACGACCCGGTGCGGATGTACCTGAAGCAGATGGGGCAGGTCCCGCTGTTGACGCGCGAGCAGGAGGTCGAGATCTCGAAGCGGATTGAGGACGCGGAGAACGAGGTCAAGCGAATCATCTACGGGTTGGGGTTCGCCGGCAAAGAGCACATCGCGCTGGCGGAGAAGCTGGTCTCCGAGCCGCCGAAGGAGCGCTTTGACCGGGTGATCCTCGACAAGAAGATTGACAGTCGGGACAGCCATCTGCGGTCGTTGCGGAAGTTGGTGAAGGAGGTTCGGGGGATCGACCAGACGGTCGACGACCGTTACGCGGACTGGCAGACGGCGGCGAACAAGGCCCGCAAGGAACGGAGCGCTCGCGACTTCCGGAAAGCGGACGAGAAGCTCCAGCGCACCTTCGCCAAGTTCTACTACAAGCAGAAGGTCATCGAAGAGATGACGCTGGTCGCGGACAACATCCACGACAAGATTCAGCACAGCCTGCGCACCATCCACGAGCTTGAGAACCTGCGGAAGAGCGGCCATTCGCAGGCCATCATCGATTCCGAGCGCAAGAAGATCAAAGCCCTCGAGGAATTTGTCCGCATGCCCTTCGAGGATTATCTCCAGTCCTATCAGCAACTGCAGCACTTCTCGCAGAAAGCCCTCCAGGCCAAGACCGAGATGGTCGAAGCCAACCTTCGCCTCGTCATCTCCATCGCCAAGAAATACACCAACCGCGGCCTCTCCTTCCTCGACCTCATCCAGGAAGGCAACATCGGCCTCATGAAGGCCGTCGACAAGTTCGAATACCGCCGCGGCTACAAGTTCTCCACCTACGCCACCTGGTGGATCCGCCAGGCCATCACCCGTTCGATCGCCGATCAAGCCCGGACGATCCGCATCCCGGTGCACATGATCGAGACGATCAACAAGCTCATGCGGGTGCAGAAGCAGCTCGTCCAGGACTTCGGCCGCGAAGCCACCCCCGAGGAAATCGCCGACGAGATGCAGATGCCCGTCGATCGCGTCCGCGCCGTCCTCAAGATGGCCCAGCAGCCCATCTCCCTCCAATCCCCCGTCGGCGACAGCGACGACACCAACTTCG
>CAYSPU010000162.1:2743-13383 GCA_964432995.1 uncultured Verrucomicrobiota bacterium | reverse complement strand
GCCGACCACAGGGAAACGATCGGCGCCGTTCCGCGTCTTCTGCGGGCATGAACCACCTTCACCGAAGCCCGAGTGGACAATCTGAAGGACTGACCCTGTCGGACGGATGTGTGCGCCCTGCTGCGGGTCGAGAGGCCCCTGCGGTCCGGAATCGGCCATGAGCTACCCTCCCCCGAAGCTGTTTCCGGGGTATACTGGTGCCGTGCAACGCATCTACTTGGATCACCAGTCAACCACCCCGCTGCTGCCCGAGGTGCGGGAGGCGATGAATCCGTTCTGGGAGGAGTCCTTCGGCAACCCCTCCTCGTTGCACCAACTGGGCTTGCGCGCCCGAGACGCACTGGCAACCGCCCGCGCGCAGGTGGCCGCGTTGATCCACGCACCCTCGCCGGAGGACATCGTGTTCGCATCGGGAGGGACCGAGGCCGCCAACCTCGCCGTTCTGGGCACCGCCTGGGCCAACCGCGATCACGGAAACCACCTGGTCGTGGGGGTCGGCGAACACCCGGGGATCCTCCGTTCGGTCGAGTTCCTCGAGCGACAAGGTTTTCAGGCCACCCGTGTGCCGGTGGACTCGCGGGGGCGCGTCGCCCCCGAGGCCGTGCGGGAAGCGCTGACCGAACGGACGATCTTGATCGCCGTGCATCACACGAACCACGACATCGGAACGATCGAGCCGATTGCCGAGATTGGCGCGTCGGCTGCCGAGCGTGGGATTCCCCTGCTGGTGGATGCCTCGGCCAGCGGCGGCTGGGTTCCCATCGATGTCCAGGCGATGTTCGTCTCGCTCCTGACGCTCTCACCGCACCGGTTCTACGGGCCGAAGGGCGTCGGAATCCTCTATCGGGCGCGAGGGACGCGATTGGCTCCGTTGATTCGGGGAGGCCGACAGGAGCATGGACTCCGCGCCGGGACGGAGAATCTGCCGGCCATCGTGGGTGCCGGCGTCGCGGCGGGCCTGGCGGCAAAGGGACTCCCCGACCGGGCGGCCCGAACGGCCGCCCTCCAGCTTCGACTCTGGGATGGCCTCCGTGGTCAGATCGAAGGGATTTCACTCAACGGTCCGGACTTGGGTGCCGCGCGCCACCCCGGGAACCTGCATGTCAGCGTCGAGGGCGTTGTGGAAGGCGAAGCGCTGGTGTTGGCCCTGGACCTTCGCGGGTTGGCGCTGCACAGCGGGGCCAGTTGTGGAGACCGGCCCAACCGTGTGCCGCCGGTCCTGACCGCCATCGGCCTTTCCCCCGAGCAAGTCCAGAACAGCGTCCTCCTCTCGCCCGGTTTCGAAAACACCGAGGCGGAGATCGACCACGCCGTCGAGTTGTTCGCCGCACAGGTCCGGAAACTGCGCGAGCTGTGACTCGGCTCTTTTGGCTTTCCCAGGGCGCGGCATCCTGGCTAGTGTTCGCTCGTCGCTCCAGCGCGCCCGGTATGACCCTCACTTGTTGCCACCCCGCTGATTGGCTCCCATGAAAACACTCACCTGCGCCCTCTCCACGAATCGCCTCCTACCGGTCGGGATGCAAGGCCGCGTGCGCCATCGTCTTGGACCCCAGTTCTCGCAGATGACCGCACTTCTCCTCGCCGGCATCCTGGCGCTCGCGCAGGAGAGCCAGCCCCCCGCGGCGGCTCCCGCCTCGCCCCCATCTCCCGGTGCGCTCACCCTGGAGGCCCTGGTGGTCGAGGTGGTGCAATCCAACCCGGAGCTCGAGTTCTACCGGGCCGAACTCGCGGCGGCGAAGGCCGGTCGTCGACAGGCCGGTGCCTGGCCAAACCCCGAACTGAGCGGTGACATCGGCAGCAAGCGCGTTTGGGAACGACACGGCCCCACGCTCGGCGACGGCGTCGCGTGGTCGGTCTCGGTCGCTCAGACCTTCGAGTTCCCGGGGCGGATCTCGCTTCGCAAGGCCATCGCGAACCAGCATGTCGAGCTCGCCCGGATCGGCCTCGAGCACTTCGAAGCGGCGCTGGCCGCTCGCGTGCGGAGTCTGGGCTGCGCGGTCTGGGCTGGACAGGAGAAGGCTGCCGCCGCCCGGGAGGTGGCGGAGCGCTTTCAGGCGTTGCTCGACGTGCTCGTGCAGCGCGAGCCGGCTGGCGTCACCCCGTTGCTCGAAATGCGGATTATTGAAGCGAACGCCATCGCCCTGAACCGTCGCGCCAGCGAGGCGACGCAGGAATGGAAGTCCGCCCTCATTGAACTGAACCAGCTCCGCGGCCGACCTGCCGACACGCCACTGACCCTCTCTGTGCGTTGGTCGTTTCCCACCAACACGCCATGCCTGGATGCGCTGTTGAGCGTCGCCCGCACGCGGAACTTCGACGTGCGGATGCGCGAAGCAGAGCTGGTGCAACAAGGGTTCCAGGTCCGGCTGCGCCGGAACGAACGTTGGCCGAGCGTGACCGTCGCCCCCTTCTACGCCGCCGAACGGGCGGACGACGAACAGCGGATCGTCGGGGTCGGCGTCAGTGTGCCGCTGCCGCTCTGGACGCGGAACCAAGGGAATCTCGAATCCGCCGAGGCGCGGGAGCAGCAGGCGGAGGCCGCACTCCACGCCACCCTGCGGCAGGTCGAACGTCAGATTGCAGACCACGCCCTGGCTCTGGAAACGCGGGTGAACGAAATGTCCCGCTGGCGGGGTGATGCGCAGCAGCAGTTCCGGGAAGCGGCGGAGTTGGCGGACCGGCACTACCGGTTGGGCGCCGTGCCGGTCACCACCTACGTCGAGATGCAAACCCGTTACCTCGACGCGCTCGAGAGCCTGCTGGCCACACGAAGCGAGGCGCTCGAGCACGCTCAGCAGCTCGAGTTGCTTACGGGCCAACCGCTGGAAACCGTCTCCCCCCACTGACCCGGGCCTCCCCATGCTCCACCGCCTCATCGAAGCGTCGCTGCGCCAGCGCGCTTTCCTGTTGATTGTCGCCAGTGTGTCGGTGTTCATCGGCCTCTGGTCCGCCTTCAACCTGCCGATCGACGCCGTCCCCGACATCACCAGCCCCCAAGTCCAGGTCAATACCGAGGTGCCCGCCCTCGCTCCCGAGGAAACCGAGAAGGCCGTCACCCTGCGGCTCGAAATGGAACTGGCCGGTATCCAGGGCGTCCAGGAGATGCGCTCCCTCACCAAGTTCGGCCTCTCCCAGGTCACGCTGATCTTCGACGATCGCACGGACATCTACCGCGCGCGCCAGCTCGTGACCGAACGCCTGCAGGCCGTTACCGACCGCCTTCCCCCCGGGCTCTCGCCGCGGCTCGCCCCCATCAGCACTGGCCTTGGCGAGATCTACTACTACACTCTGGCCTACCGCGCTGACGCCACCAACCGGCCTGCCGACCCCTCCGACGCCCTGCGTGAACTCCGCGAAGTCCACGAGTTCGTCGTCAAACCCCTCCTTCGCACGACGCCGGGCATCGCGGAAATCAACGCCAATGGCGGTTACGAGAAGCAACTCGTCGTGCAGCCCCGCCCGAAGGACCTGCAGGCCACGGGCCTCACCTTTGACGACCTCGCCCGAACGGTCGGCGAGAACGTCGAGAATACCGGCGGCGGCATCATTCGCCGCGGCTCCGACCAACTCATCGTCCGCTCCGTCGGCCGGGTCAGCACCGCCGAAGAGATCGCCGGCCTGCCCATCCGCTTCGGTGCCGGCGTCCGCCCCATTCTCGTGAAGGACGTCGCCGACGTCGTCGTCGGCTCCCGCTTTCGGACCGGCGCCGCCACCGAGAACGGCGAAGAAACCGTGCTCGGCACGGCCATGATGCTGGCCGGACAGAACAGCCGCATCGTCGCCAAACGCTTCAGCGAGCGCCTCCGGGAAGTCCAGTCCAACCTGCCCCCGGGGCTCGAACTCCGCACCCAGTATGACCGCTCCGAGTTGGTCGATCGCACCGTGGCCACCGTGAAGAAGAATCTCTTTGAGGGCGCGATCCTGGTCATCGTCGTCCTCCTGGTGATGCTCGGCAACTGGCGGGCGGCACTCATCGTCTCGGCCGCGATTCCCTTGTCGTTCCTCTTTGCCCTGACCGGCATGGTCCGCTGGGGGGTCTCGGGCAACCTCATGAGCCTCGGCGCGGTTGACTTCGGCCTGATTATCGACGGCGCCGTCGTCATGGTGGAGAACATCGTGCGCCAACTTGGCGAACGTCAGCAGCACCTCGGCCGCCCCCTCACCCCGGCCGAGCGCGTCCAGACCGTCGCCGCGGCCAGCAAACAAGTCGCGAACCCGATGTTCTTCGGCGTGCTCATCATCACCATCGTCTATGTGCCCATCCTCGCGCTCACGGGGATCGAGGGGAAGATGTTCCGCCCGATGGCAATCACGGTGATGCTGGCGCTGGGCGGGGCCCTGGTGCTGGCCGTCACCCTCATGCCAGTCCTCTGCTCCCATCTCCTCTCCGGCTCCATCCGCGAAGGCGATAACACCCTCGGCCGACTCATCAAACGACTCTACGCCCCCTCGCTGCGCCTCGTGCTCGCCAAACCGTGGATCATCGCCGTCAGCACCGTCCTCTGGACCGCCCTCTCCGTCCTGGCCTACCTGCAACTCGGGGCCGAGTTTGTTCCGAAACTCGACGAAGGGTCGCACACCGTGATGGTCTATCGCACGAACTCGATGAACCTTGAGGCCTCGCTCGCCATGGAGATCGAGACCGAGAAACTCCTCCTCCAAATCCCCGAGGTCGAACGCGTGTTCTGCCGTCTCGGCACCTCCGAAGTCGCCACCGACCCGATGCCGCCCAGCCAGAACGACCTTTACATCTTCTACAAACCGCGAAGCCAGTGGCGCAAAGTGGACGGCCGCACGATCACCAAGGCCCAGCTTGCCGCCCTCCTCGAAGCCGAACTCGGCAAGACGCTCCCCGAGCAGAGCCTCCTCTTCGCCCAACCGATCGAAATGCGCTTCAACGAGCTCCTCGAAGGCGTCCGTTCCGATCTCTCGGTCAAGATCACCGGTTACGATTACGACGTCATTGAACAACTTGCCGCTCAAGCGAAGACCGTCCTCGACAGCGTTCCCGGAGCAGGTGAGGTCGAGTTCGAAGCGCAGGGCCGCGCCCCCGTGCTTGAGATCCTCGTCGATCGCGACGCTCTCCGTCGCTACAACCTCCACGCCGCCGACGTCAATCGGACCATCGCCACCGCCCTGGCCGGCCAAGCCGTCGGCCTGATCTACGAAGGCAACCGCCGCTACGAAATCGTCGTCCGCCTCCCCGGCGAACTGCGCGATCGTCTTGACGAAATCCGGGGCCTGCCCGTCCGCGTCGGCGACACCGGCCTCATCCCCCTCGGCAAGGTCGCCGAGTTCAAGACGGTTGCCAGTGTCGACCCCATCGTCCGCGAGGACGGCCAGCGCCGGGTGGCGCTCATGGTCAATCTGCGCGGCCGCGACGTCGAGAGCTTCGTGCAGGAAGCCCGGGAGAAGATCGCCGCCCAACTCCGCTTGCCCGAAGGCTACACCCTCGAGTTTGGCGGGCAGTTCAAGAACTTGCAGGAGGCGCGGATCCGCTTGCTCATCGTGGTTCCGGCCGCTCTGATCCTGATCTTCCTCCTGATCTTCATGGCCTTCGGCAGCCTCCGGCAGGCCTTCCTCATCTACACCGGCATCCCCTTGGCCGTGACCGGCGGCGTCCTGGCTCTGTGGGCGCGTGGCATGCCCTTCTCCATCACCGCCGCCGTCGGTTTCATCGCCCTCAGCGGCGTCGCCGTCCTCAACGGTGTCGTGATGATCAGCTACTTCAACGAACTCCGCGAAAAGGGACTCGCCGTCCGACAAGCGGTCTTCGATGGCGCCATGACCCGATTGCGTCCGGTGCTCATGACCGCGGCCGTTGCCAGCCTGGGCTTCGTCCCCATGGCCCTGGCCACCGGCCCCGGCGCCGAAGTCCAACGCCCCCTCGCCACCGTCGTCATCGGCGGCATCATCAGCTCCACCTTCCTGACTCTCGTCCTATTGCCAGTACTCTACGCCTGGGCCGAACGCGAGTGGAGACCCGAGCCGAAGTGACAAGAAACAACCTGCGGCTGCACACGCGCGCCGCAGGTTGCCAGACTTCCTTTCGTTATGATGCCGATTCTACCTGGACTTCCCGCGAACCATGCCCAGGGCACCCAGGGCAAGGCCCACAAGCAGGAGGGGAGCGCCACCATCCGGCACGCCCGTCGAAGACTCCGTGTTTGAGAAACTGAAGAACAGGTCGTTGAATCCGCTCGATCCTTCCGGGGTGCCCCAGAGATCCTCGAATTCGACGTAGGTCGAGCCCTCGTAGCCGGCTCTGGCGTCATCGACCCGCGCGTGGGCCATCCCATCAGGATTGCGCGACGCCGGACCGGTGTAGAAGTCATGGCCCGTGTCATTGACGTGCAGACGGAAGATCAACTCCGTGCCGGCAGCAAAGGAGCCCAAGTCAAACGTTGTGCCCACCGGGGTTGTCTTGTTGTTGAAGAGTATCCCAAACTCGTTTCCAGGCGAGTGAAGATACAGATCGTTGCTGTAGGCTGTGCTGGGGGAAACCCCTTCAAACGTCGCCACTACGTTCCCATCCGCCGCCACGATAAGCGTGGCCCCTTCGATGGGAACGGCTACGACATGGAACGTTGTTGCCAGTATGGTGCAGACGCCCGCCAAACCCAGGCAAAGGCGCCGAACGACTGACCTCATAGTGAGGGTTTTCATTGGAATCACCCTTGATTCATGGTTTCGGACAGTGCTCAGACCACTCAAATGGCGCATAGCCGATGCCAACGCGCGCCGAGTGTCCGGACACAGAACCTAACCTACTGAGAGCGATCAGGTTGACTGGCCAATCTCACTGAAATGCGGCGCGCCAAGACACCGGAGCACTCTCAGGGGTGTAAGCTGGACCGACACTCCAATCGCACCCCGGCGCAAGCCAACCACGGCTGAATGATTCAGCCTGAAGTGGTTGTGTCGCTCAGCAGCCGTCATTTCAAACTGTAAACTCTGCCGACGAATCCCAGGGCTGAGAGGTGGGAACGACCGATCCCGGCCGATCGCAGAAGTATGCCCCGGTTGCCCGCAACCTTCCGGACCGCGGGTCTTCTGGCCCGCAGCAGAACGCACACATTCTTGGCTGCGGCGCAAGACCAGCCGCGGTCCCAAAGTCTGGCGGCCAGGCGATCCCCCCGTTCCGCTCAAACGCGACACACCCGTTCCCGGAGAGCCGGACTCGGTGCATACGAGCGCTCCGAGTTCGGAGAGACCATCTGCCGTCGGGCATTTCTGCGGCCGAGACGGCCGCAGCCCGGCCGCGGGTTGCGCCTGTCCCCGGGCGCAGGGAGCGTCGCCGCGGATTAGGGCTCCGATTTCAGGAGATGTCGGACCGTTCCTCCTGGCGCGGTCCGCCGGCAACGGCGTATCTTCGCGCGCATGAGGTTTCGCATGGATTGGCGGACGGGACGCGGGCATGTTCGCTGGGCGATAGCCGTCGTGTGCACCCTGAGTTTGACGGAGGCGGCCGAGGTCCCCGCTGATGTGGGAACGGTGGTTTCCGGGTACCAGGACGACTTCCGGGGGACCTCGTTGAGCGCGGGCTGGCAGGCCACCGGAACCGCCACGGACATCTACACCGTGAGCGATGGCGTGCTGCGCGTAACCAGCGCCAGCGGCGACCCCAACCACCTCCTCTGGGCAGGTTCCTCCTACGACGACGCCGCTCAGGAAGTCCTGGCACGAATGCGCCTGCTCGAGTTCGGAACCGGCGACGCCGCCCGCGCCGGGCTCGGTGTCTCGGTCGAAACCTGGTCAAGCCAGGGGCTCAACTATCATTTTCGCGATTACGACGGCGAGGGACAGACCGGCCGGCACCTGTCGTTTCTGGATGACTTGCGGGCGTGGGGCCCGGGTGACGGCTTCGTCTGGACAACGGGAACGTGGTACTGGGTTCGCCTGCGGCACGAGGTGGACGCTGCCTGGCACGACGGCGCCAGCGATGTCTTCGCCAAGGTATGGCCGGCGGATGGCGTGGCGGTCGAGCCGAGTTCCTGGAGCGCCTGGGACTACACTTCCTGGCTCTCGCCCCGAGTCGGACTGGCGGGGATCACCGCCGGCAGTTCGGGGGGGCTTTCCGAGTTCGAAGTCGATTATGTCCTCATCAAGGCGCAAGGACTGCCCGAGGTGTTGGTGGCTCCGGACGCCTTTCCGATCACCGAATCGGGCGTGGTGATTACTCAACAGCCACAGAGCCTGGTGGTCCTCGAGTTGGGCCCGGCGTCGTTCCACGTTGGCACTGAAGGCAATCCGGCGCCGACGTACCAATGGTACCGGGGCGGTCTCCCCATCGCCGGCGCCACGAACGCAAGCTTCAACCTCCCCGCCGCCACCCTGGCGGACAACGGCGCCGCCTTCCACGTGGTGGCGCGCAACACCGCCAACGGCATCCCCTACACCGCCACCAGCGATACCGCCGTGCTCCAGGTGACACCGGACACCACGGTGCCCGTCCTCCTTGGCGCTCAATGCCTGGACTTGACCCGGCTCCAAGTCACTTTCTCCAAACCCCTCGATCCGGCCAGCGCCACCAACCTGTCCCATTACACTGTCACCGGTGGAACCAACCTGCCGAACCTGCTCTGGGCGCAACTCGACTCGGGCCAGTCCAATGTCGTCCTCACCCTCACACCACTCGCCGAAGGCGACAGCTACACCCTCTTGGCTCACGATGTGACGGATCAAACCGCCGCCCACAACGCGATCGCCCCCAACAGCCAGGTGACGTTCACCGCCTCTTCCTACAGCCCCATCAGCATCGGAAGCACCGAAGCTCTCGGAACCCTCAGCGCCGTACCAGGCGGCTACGACGTCACCGCGTGGGGCGCGGACTTGGGAGGGGCGGCAGATGCCTGCTTCTTCGCCAGCATCGGCCGCAGCGGCGACTTCGACGTCCGCATCCGGGTTTCGGCATTGGGTCCGGGCGACATCTGGGCCAAGGCAGGCTTGATGGCGCGCGATTCCGCGACCACCAACGCCCCGTTTGCGGCGGTGTTCGCCACACCCTCGAACGTCGGCGCCGGCTTCCTCGCCCGCACGGCCGCGGGCGGCACGGCGTCGCCCACCGGTTCGTTCCCTGTGAACTACCCGAACACCTGGCTGCGGCTTCGGCGCCAGGGCAACCTGTTCACCGGCTACGCCAGTTTCGACGGCGAACGTTGGTCGCGCCTCGATGCGGCCAACGTCCCCCTGGCCTCGAGCTTGAGTTTCGGCTTCGTCGTGACCAGCCAGCGTGCGGGCCAAGCCATCACCGCGCAGTTCCGCGATTGGAGCGAAGTGGAGAACGCCTTCATCCTCAGCGAGCCGTTGCCGCGCGAACTGCCCGGCCAGGCAAGCCGCCTCACGCCGTTCGTCATCTCCGAAATCATGTACCACGCTCCGGCGCCCGGCGGACGCGACCTCGAGTTTGTTGAAGTCTTCAACTCGTTGGGCACGCCGGAAGACCTCAGCGGCTACCGGCTGACCGGCGACATCGACTTCACCTTCCCCACCAACACCGTCCTGGCCGCCGGCGCCTATCTCGTCGTGGCCGCCAACCCGACCGCCCTGCAAGCACACGCCGGCCTCACCAACCTCGTCGGGCCCTGGTCCGGCACGCTCAGCCACAACGGCGGCACCCTCCGGCTGCGACACCCCACCGGGGCCGTGTTCCTCCAAGTCGAATACGATACCCGCCCGCCCTGGCCGCGCGCCGCCGATGGCGTCGGCCACTCGCTCGTGCTCGCCCGGCCCTCCTTCGGCCAAGGCAATCCCCGCGCTTGGGCCCTCAGCGATGTCGTCGGCGGATCCCCCGGTCGCGCCGACAGCGTGGGGCCCGAACCCTTGCGCCGCGTTCTGATCAACGAACTCCTGGCGCACACCGACGATCCGCTGCTCGACTACATCGAGCTCTACAATCTCGGTGACCAACCGGTCGATATCTCCGGCTGCCTCTTGAGCGATAGCCGAAGCGCTCTCACCGCCGGCTCCACGAACAACGTGTTCCGCGTGCCCGATGCCACCGTCCTTCCACCGCACGCCTTCGCGGCGTTCGACCAAAGCCAGCTCGGTTTCGCCCTCGATGCCGCCGGCGAAACGGTCTTCCTGATGAACCCCATCCGCACGCGCGTTCTCGACACCGTCAGCTTCGAAGGTCAGGCCAACGGTGTCGCCCTCGGCCGCGTACCCGACGGCGTTCCCGAGTTCGCTCCCCTGACCGACCGCAGCCCCGGCAGCGCCAACGGCCCGCTGCGTGCCTCCGCTGTGGTCATCAACGAGATCCTCTACGAACCCATCTCTGGCCAGGCCGACGACGAGTTTGTCGAGCTGCACAATCCGGGATCGAGCCCGGTGGACGTCAGCGGATGGCGGTTCACGTCCGGGATCGACTTCGAAATGCCGGCCGGCACCACCATCCCCAGCGGCGGATTCCTCGTCGTCGCCCGCAACCGGACCAACCTCCTCGCCCGCTACTCGGGGACATTGACCACCGCCAATACCGTCGGCGATTACTCGGGCTCGCTCGCCAATGGCGGCGAACGCCTTGCCCTCTCCCAACCCGAACTGATCTTGTCCACCAACGAGACCTCCCAGATCACCACCAACATCGGCTGGGTGATCGTTGACGAAGTCACCTATGACGACGGGGGCCGCTGGGGCGC